>DATDAP010000334.1:0-2045 GCA_036525335.1 Microlunatus sp.
TGGCCGAGGCGTTGACCGGCCGGTTCAGCGACCACCACGGCTTCCTGGCCAAGATGCATCTGGACCTGATCGACAGCTACACCGCCCGGATTGCCGATCTTGCCGCACGGATCGAGACCTACTTCGAACCCGATCGGCCCGCACCTGGGCCAGGGCCGAGCCTGCACCGGGCGCGGGAGCTGTTGGTGACGATCCCTGGGATCTCGCTAATCGGGGCTGAACAGATCCTCGCCGAGATCGGCACCGACATGACCGTGTTCGCCAGCCCGGGTCGGCTGGCCTCCTGGGCTGGGCTGGCCCCCGGTGCCCATGAGTCGGCCGGCAAGGTCAAATCCACCCGGTGCCGACCCGGGAACGCTTACCTGAAGGGCACGTTGGGCATCGTCGCCATGACGGCTGCTCGGCAGAAGAAGTCGTTCCTCTCCGCCCGTTACCGGCGGGTCAGGGCTCGTCGTGGCCACAGTCGCGCGCTGGTCGCTCTGGCGCGCACCATCTTGGAACTTTGCTGGCACCTGTTGACAACTGACCAGCCCTATCACGACCGCGGTGCCGACTATTACGACAAACGGCGACCGGGCACCGCGATCAAGACCGCGCTGCAGCGACTCCGCGACGCCGGCTGTCAAGTCACTACCAGCGAGGAAGGGATCCTCATCACCACTGCCTGAAGCCACAGCTGCGCGGTTGCCAGGCCTCGGTGGTCAAGACTTTCGGGTGAGGGTGTAGAGGTCGGCGCGTCGATGACCAGATAGGCGTCGAGGTCTCCCGAAGATGGAAGTTCTCACACTCACCCATCTGGAAGACCTCGACGTTGCACGACGCTACCCCTGATGCCGGCTTCGGCTGCCCTGACCTGACCGTGTTCTGCCGCCTCGACGAGCTCGGCCTCGTTGTGACCGGCCAACGCCTCGACCCGGATCGTGCCATCCTCGCGTGCCGGGTGGTCGACCCCGACGACTGGTGCCACCGCTGCGGCTGCCAAGGCGTCCCGCGAGACACCGTGGTCCGACGGCTGGCGCACGAGCCGTTCGGGTGGCGACCGACCAGCCTCCACGTCACCGTCCGCCGCTACCGCTGCACCGAATGCGGCCACGTCTGGCGGCAAGACACCACGAAGGCCGCGGAGCCGCGGGCAAAGCTGTCCCGCCGCGGACTGCGGTGGGCGCTGGAAGGCCTGGTGGTGCAGCACCTCACTGTGGCCCGGGTCGCCGACGGGCTCGGAGTCTCCTGGAACACCGCCAACAACGCCGTCTTGGCCGAAGGCCAACGCGCGCTGATCGACGACCCGCACCGCTTCGACGGCGTCGCCGTCATCGGGGTGGACGAGCACGTCTGGAGACACACCCGTCGCGGCGACAAGTACGTCACCGTGATCATCGACCTCACCCCTGTCCGAGACCACACCGGCCCCGCCCGGCTGCTCGACATGGTCGAGGGCCGTTCCAAACAGGCATTCCAGCGATGGCTCGCTGAACGCGACCCGGCGTGGCGGGACGGAATCGAGGTCGTCGCGATGGACGGCTTCACCGGCTTCAAGACCGCCACCGCCGAGGAACTACCCGACGCCGTCGCGGTGATGGACCCCTTCCACGTCGTCCGTCTGGCCGGCGACGCCCTCGACCGATGCCGCCGCCGGATCCAACAGATCATCCACGGTCACCGCGGCCGCGCGAACGATCCGCTCTACCGAGCCCGACGCACCCTCCACACTGGTGTCGACCTGCTCACCGACAAACAGCAGCAGCGGCTGGAAACATTGTTCGCCGACGACAACCATGTGCAGGTCCAGGCGGCCTGGGGGATCTACCAGCGCATGATCACCGCCTACCGGCAACCCGACCGAGCCCGAGGCCGGCAGCTGATGGTCAACCTGATCGACGCGCTCAGCCACGGGGTGCCGAAGCCGCTGACCGAGCTGATCACCCTCGGCCGCACCCTGAAGAAGCGCACGGTCGACGTGCTCGCCTACTTCGACCGGCCCGGCTCCAGCAACGGACCCACCGAAGCGATCAACGGACGACTCGAACACCTCCGAGGCTCCGCCC
>DATDAP010000335.1:0-9973 GCA_036525335.1 Microlunatus sp.
CGGCCGGACCTGGCGAAGTCTCCGATGCTGAACATGATGTCTCCAGGAATACGGCCTGACACCGTGTCAGGGTCAAGCAGCTGAGCCGAAGTCTGACGGCTCGAGGTGTGGGGTCGGCGCCTACCCTGGACCTCATGTCGCAGTACCCCGGGTACCAGGCGCCCGGTCCGCACGGCGCGCCTCAGTTCAGTCCGCCGCCCGGGGGTCAGCCGACCGCCCCCCTCCCGACCACACCGATCCCCACCGGCCACCGGCCAGATCCGTACGGTGGCCCGTCGCTCCCACCAGCGCCCGTTCCAGTCTGGCCGGCGGCGGCGCAGCCGTACGCTCCGGGGGTCCATCGGCAACGTCCGGCGGTGATCGCGATGGCGGCGACGATGACCGTGACGGCGTCCCTGCAGTGGCTGTGCGCGCTCAGTCTGGCCTGGCTGGTGGCCACGGCGGGCGCCGCCGGCCTGTCCACCACCGACGCCGAGGGCGCGTTCTACCACATCCTGCGCCGCTTCCACCTGCGCATGATCGAGGGTCTGGCCCTGCCGCTGTACGGCTTCCCGACGCTCGCGTTCTTCCTGGGATTCGTGGTCCTGGCTCCGCGGGTGTGGGCCCGGCTCGCGCTCACCCTGACCGGGGTGGCGGCACTGGCCTGGTCGGCCTGGTGGCTCCGGAACGACATCCTGTGGTGGCTGCCGATCGCCACGTACATCGGCGTCGTCTGCCTCATCCTGTGGACCCCCGGCGCGACCCAGTGGTACCGGCAGCGGGTCGCGGCGAGCTGACCCTGCCGAGCTCAAGGGCGCCCGGCTAACCCGCCGCCAGCCCGCCGAGCCGGCGGACGGCTTCGTCGATGACCGGGTCGGACTTGCAGAACGCCCAGCGGACGTACGGGCGGCCGGCGTCCGTACGTGCGTAGAACCCCTGGTGGGGAATGGCCACCACCCCGCAGCGAAGCGGCAGGTCGCGACAGAACGCGACGCCGTCGTCGAAGCCGAGCGGCCGGACGTCGGTGGTCATGAAGTAGGTCCCGCGGGGGATCGCGGGCTCTAGACCCACCGATCGCAGACCGGCGGCGAGCCGGTCACGTTTGCCCTGCAGCTCGTCCCGGGAGGCGGCCACCCAGGTGTCGCCCTCGTTCAGGGCCCGGGCGATGGCGGGTTGGAAGGGCGCCCCCGAGACGTAGGTCAGGAACTGCTTGACCGCGGTCAGCTCGGTGATCAGCTGCGCCGGGCCGAGCGCCCAGCCGATCTTCCACCCGGTGGCGGAGAACGTCTTGCCCGACGAGGAGATCCGGATCGTCCGCTCCCGCATCCCCGGGAGGGTCGCGAGCGGCAGGTGCTCGGCGTCGTCGAAGACGAGGTGCTCGTACACCTCGTCGCAGACCACGAGGAGATCATGGGTGATGGCGAGCTCGGCGATCGCGGCCAGCTCCCCCCGTCCGAGGACCGCCCCGGTCGGGTTGTGCGGAGAGTTCACCAAGATCATCTTGGTGCGTGGGGTGACCGCCGTCCGCAGCTCGTCCAGGTCGGGGACGAAGTCCGGCCCGAACACCCCGACCCCGACGATCCGGCCACCGGCGAGAGCGACCGAGGCGGCGTAGGAGTCGTAGAACGGTTCCAGGGCGATCACCTCGTCGCCGGGATCGACGAAGGCCAAGATCGCCGCGGCCAGGGCCTCCGTCGCCCCGGTGGTGATGATCACCTCGTGGTCGACGTCGTAGCCGAGGTCGTAGTGCCGGCGGCTGTGGTCGACGACCGCCTGCCGCAGGGGCGCGATGCCACGACCCGGTGGGTACTGGTTGACGCCCTCGGCGATGGCCCGCTCCGCCGTCGCCAGCATGAACGCCGGTCCGTCGTAGTCCGGGAACCCCTGACCCAGGTTCACCGAGCTCGTGGAGACTGCCAGCGCGGACATCTCGGCGAAGATCGTGGCGGTGGTGGACCCGACCCGCCCGGCCTTGAACCGGGAGCTGCTGACGTCGACGGGGGCCATGACCGTCACCCTAACCAGCGGCCGCGGAGCCCAGGGCTCGGTGCTGGACGGCAGAATCGAGCTGGCATCGCCGGAGCTGCGCGGGCGGCCCGCCTGGCTGTCGGAACGAGCGCGTGATTTTGCTCACAGTCGCTCACAGGCGGGGGTCTGGATCGGCCTTCTCTAGTCATGAGGCACCTTCTCCGTGAGCTGTTCGAGTCCGAGACCGTCGTCGCCCGCCGCGACCATCCTGAGCTGCAGGAGGCGCTGAAAGCGCTGCTCGCCGGCAGAGAGATCGAGTCGGTTCTGCCGGGTGTCTACGCGCTACCGGACCACCGCGAGTTTCCTGAAGTCAGGGCGCTCGCTCTGCGCCGCTACGACCCGGACGCGATCCTGCTGGGTCGAGCTGCCGCCCGCTTCTCGTTCTGGCCGGGCCTGGAAGTCAGGGAGGTGGTGGCCGTCACCCGCCACTGTCGGGCGGCACAGGTCGGGTACCGCTTCGTCCGCCGACAGCTGACCCCCGAGTTGTGGACAGAAGTCGACGGCTACCGCCTCTCGGTGCCTGCGCTGACCGCTCTGGACCTGTGTGACGAGATGGGTGGTGACGCCATCGACGAGGTGCTGCGCCGGGGCAAGGCGACGTTGGCCGATCTGCACGAGGCCATGGCTCTGATCCGCAAGCAACCGGGCAACGAGGCACGCCGAAGGCTGCTGCGAGAGTCGAGCAACGAGCCTTGGTCGGCTGCCGAGCGGCTGCTCCACCGCCTGCTGCGCGAGGCAGGGATCGAGGGCTGGCGCGGGAACGTGGAGCTCACCGTCGCAGGGAGCACCTACGTCGTCGACGTCCTGTTTCGTGGGGAGCGGCTGGTGATCGAGGTTGATGGTCGCCACTTCCACGGAGAGGCCCGCTTCGAGAGCGACCGCTGGCGCCAGAATGCGCTGGTCCTCGACGGATGGCGGGTGCTGCGGGCCACCTGGACGATGCTGGAGCGGTATCCGGAACGGGTGGTGGAGACGGTCGAACGGGCGCTCGCGGCAGAATCGCCCTCGCGTCGGGCAGCCTGAGCGTGACCCAGGGTCAGCCGTCTCGATGAGCGCTCGATTGTGCTCAGGAGACTCGCAGGCCCTCCATCGCCTGCTGCGCCGGCTCGTTGTACTGCGGGGAGTTGCCGGGCACCGACGAGGCGAACAACCCCGCGGAGCCGTTCTCGAGGTCGACGATCACCACGGTGAGCAGCTCGTTGGTGGCCTCGAGCTCCGGGATCGAGAAGCTGAGGTCGGACTCCATGATCCAGGCGTCGTGGCCGTCGACGGTCATGGCCTGACTCTTCGTGTCGTTACGGGTCACCTCGGCGTTGCCGTAGAACGTCCCGGTCACACAACGCAGCACGATCTCGGCGCCGTCCTTGGGGGCGAAGAAGCCGTCCCCGGCCACCAGCTCGCCCACCATCACCGCGGCCCCCCAGGTGAGCGACGACGTCTTCTCGGTCTGGACGAACTGCTGGAGCACGTCGCGTCCGAACGGGACCTGGGTCTCGGGGAGGGGAGCGCCCCACGGAGCCGGCAGCCGCGGGTAGGAGAGCGGGCCGCTGTGCACCCGGCCGTCGTTGGGTTGCGGGCTGGGTGTGCTGCTCGCCTCGGGCTTCGGGCACACATTCGCACTGGGATCACCGCCGGGCGGGCCGGGCAGACCGCCGAGCACGCCACCCAGGCCGCGGACGGCGAGGACCACCAACACCACCAACACGACCGCGACGGCGATCAACCCGATCAACCACCCGCGGCCGGAGCGCTTGGCGGGCGATCCGGGCGGCAGCGGAGTGGGGCCGGCTGAGCCCGGAGCTCCGAGGGAGCCCGTCGGTCCGGTGGGCGGAGCTGTCGGTGGGCCGCCGGGGTGTGTCGTCAGCTGGTTGGTCCAGCCGCGGCCGTCCCAGTAGCGGTAGGCGCCTGGCTGGTTACCCGGATCGGGATACCAGCCGGCTGCGCTCATGCTGGAGGAGTCTAGGCGCGCTCGCGGGTCGAAGCAGGCACAATGGCGGGGTGGCCCAGTCCCTGATGGATGATCTCGCCGATCCGGAGGAGACGCCGACCTCTCGGCGTCCGCGCCGTCCGCTCTCAGCGCTGACCGTCGTCGGGATCCTCTTGCTGGTGGCCGGCCTCGGCTGCCTCGGCTGGGTCGCGTGGCAGTACTTCGGCACCAACGTGACCTCGGAGAAGGCGTTCCACGAGGGGTCCTCCCAGCTCCGGGACACGTGGGCGCAGCCGACCGACGAGTCCGGCAGCGGTTCCGGCGACACGAAGGGCAAGGGCGAGCTCACGCCGGCCGTGATCCCGGGCGACGCCATCGCGCTGCTGCGGATCCCGGCCTTCGGATCCGACTACGAGGTGCCGATCCTGTCCGGGACGGACCTGTCGTTCCTCAACCGCGGCGTGGGTCACTACACCTCGACGGCGCGGCCCGGCGAGATCGGCAACTTCGCCATCGCCGGCCACCGCGTCACGCACGGACAACCCTTCTCGCGGTTGCTCGAGCTCGACGCCGGGGATGAGGTCATCGTGGAGACCCGCGACGCGATCTACACCTACGTGATGGACGGTTCCCCCCGGAACCTCACCGTCGACGACACAGAGACGTGGGTCCTCGACCCCGATCCGCACCATCCCGGCGCCGAGGCGACCAAGGCGCTGCTGACGCTGACGACCTGTCAGGACCTCTTTCACTCACCGGACCGCTCCGTGGGGTTCGCCCACCTCGCCAAGACGGTCGAGAAGCCGTAGCCGGGCCGCAGACCACCAGTCAGGCTTGACCGCTCCGCCGTCCTCGAGTATTGTGGACTAATAGTTAGTACACGAAGCAATAGGACACAAAATGATGACGATCGATGAAGCCAGGAAGTACGCCGCGGACGAGAGGCGCAGCCTGGATTTCGTCCAGCGACTGATCGCGTCCTCCGCGATCGGTCTCTTCATCGGCTCCCTCGCCGTGGTGCTGGCCGCCTATCTCGCGGCGAGCGGCGTGCACGTGCTGCCGCGGGGGGACGTCATCGGGCTCTGGGTGATGACCGGCGTCATCGGGCTGGTCACCGCCGCCACCGTCCTGGTGCTGCACCGCCGGCACTGGTACGCGCCGTGGGTGCTGTTGGGTCTGCTGCCGATGCTGGTGTCGTCGTACTGGATCCTGTGATCGCGGACGCGGAACGGGGAGGCGCACGGTGACCACCGAGACGAACTCCGCACCCGACCTGCTGGCGCTGGAGAGCCAGGTCTGCTTCGCCCTGGCCGTGGCATCGCGCCGGGTGATCGGCCTGTACCGGCCCGTGCTGGAGCCGCTGGGACTGACTCATCCCCAGTATCTGGTGATGCTCGCGCTGTGGCAGTACGAGCCGCTGTCCGTTCGTGGGCTCGGCGAGCTGGTCAGCCTCGAGCCGGCCACGCTCTCACCGCTGTTGAAGAGGCTGGAGGCGATCGGGTACCTGCATCGCACCCGCGATGTGGAGGACGAGCGCACCCTGAAGGTCACCCTGACGAAGTCAGGGCGGGCACTGCGCGACCAGGCGCTCGCCGTCCCGTCCACGATCATGGCGAAGCTCGAGATGGACGCCGATGAGCTCCGCGACCTGCACGCGGTGCTCACCGCCGTCATCGCCCACACCGAGGGCAAGGTCTAGTCCGCTCTCGGCGGGACGCTGCGTGGATCAGGCGAGCAGCTTGGCCTTGGCCGCCGCGAACTCCTCGGGCGTCAGCACGCCGGCGGCCTGCAGCTGGGCGAGCTGCTGCAGCTGACCGATCAGATCGTCACCGCCGGCGGCGGTGGCGGTCGGTGCGGGCGGGGGTGCCGCCGGAGCGGCGGCCTGGGCCTGCGCCACCGCTTGCTGGGCGGCTGCGTCGAGGCGGGCCTGCTCGGCCTCGGCCTGAGCCTGGGCACCTGCCTGCTGCTGGCTGTACCTGTTCTGCTGGTGGTGGGAGACGGCTCCGGCGGTGGCCGAAGCCGTACCGGCGACGACAGCGGTCCGAGCGGCGACGCCGATCAGACCCGGACGCCCCCTACGACGACCCATGGGCATGCTTTCTCCTTGGTGGTGGAACGGTGGTGGTGCGAGGTCAGGCGCTCTCGGACACGCCGGCGAGCTCGGCGACCTCGTTGACGACGTCGGCCGGAAAGCGCTGGGCCGAGATGACGACGGCTCCGGTGTCCCGGACGGCCGCGGCGATCGAGCGAGCCCAGGTGTTCTCGAACAAGAACACGAGTACGGAGGTTCCGGGTTCGACCTCGTCGATCAGCTCGTCGAGATCTTCCTGACCGACGAGCCCGCTGCCGGTCGTCTCGATCAGGGTCAGATCGAACTCGTCGCCGAGATTCTCGATCTCCAGGACCTCGGTGCTGCCGTCCTGCGCCCGACGGACCAGAACGAGGTCGAGCAGCTTGATGATGCCGCTGTCCAGGGTCTGGAGGACCGCTTCACGGATCTGGTCGGGAACGTGCTCCGAGGGGAAGGCCACGACGTACAGATCCGCCGGGCCGTATGTCTCCACTGTCACTGTCATGGCTCTCTGATCATGGACGGCCGCGGTGGCCGACTCGACTCTATCTCCCGCTGCCGTGGGGAATCCGCCACGATCACAGGGATGCCTGCCCTCAAGGCATCGGCACCTTGACGTCGATGCCGCCCTCGACGGTCAGCCGGCCCGCGATCGTGGTGATCGTGGGCGCCGGGACGAAGCCGCCGGCCAGCAGCGCCTCGCCCTGCCGGAACCGGGAGGACTGGGCCAGCAGCTGCCGCGGTACGAAGCCGAACAGGTCCCCGAGCTCGCCCAGGTCGTTGGGCGAGTTCATCCGCATGAGGGTCAGGTTGTCGCACTGCGAGACGATCCCGGTGTGCACCTTGGACGGCCGCTGGGTGGACAGCAGCAGCCACAGGCCGTACTTCCGTCCCTCGGCGGCGATCTGGATGATCCGGTTGCGTACGGCGCGGCCGAGCAGCGACTCCAGGTCGGGTGAGCACAGGTTGTGCGCCTCGTCGACGACCAGCAAGATTGGTCGCCGCTCCTCGCGGCGGTCCCAGAGGTCGTTCAGGACGCTCAGAGCCACGGTGAGCTGCTCGTCCTGGCGCTCCAGGCTGCCGAGGTCGAGGACGGTGGCCGCCGGTCGCTCGGCGATGATGTCCGTCGCCGCCGGCCGGTCCAGCGCCCAGATCTCCCAGTCGAGCAGCCCGAGGTTCTCCAGCCGTCGGCCGAGCGCCTGGGCGCCCGGATCCTCGGAGGTCTCGAACGATCGGGCGAAGGCACCCGCGTCGAGATCGCCGTGCTCGGCGTACGCCGACGGATCGAACTGGTGATGCACCATCGCGTTGAACTCCTCGCGGTGGAGGACGGGATCGAGCCGCAGCAGGGCGCCGCGCGACGCCAGGTCCAGCGACCGCAGCCGGGCGCGCAGGGCGTCCGGACCATCGCCGCGGCGCAGCACCCGGACGGATCGGTCCGCGAGCTGCCCGGCCGTCTCCGGGTGGACGTGGGGCAGGGTCTCGCCGAGGCGGACGAAGTCGCTGTTCGGGTCGAAGATCACCATCGGCAGTCGGGTGCGCAGCAGGATCTGCTCCAGAGCCACACCCAAGGCATACGTCTTCCCCGATCCGCTCTGCCCGCACCAGAACGTGTGCCGGTTGATCCGCTTGGGGATGAGCCCGACCGGTACCGATGGATCGCTGACCAACGTGCCGACCGGCAGGGTGGCCCCGGAGGCGTCGAAGAAGTCGCGGACCAGCGCCGGATCGCTGCGCCGAGCCGACCCCGACCGGAACGGGGCCGGCGTGACCGGACCGGGCAGGATCGAGCCGGCCGCCCAGGTGGTCGTCTCGGTGACCTCGTCGACCGACTCGACGTAGCCCAGGTGCTCGGCACCGGCGCCGTCGGCGATCGACACGTAGTCGCCCGGTCGCAGACCTTCCTCGGCCGAGGTCCGGAGCCGGAACGACCGGCCGTCCGGAGACGACACAACGGTCGGTGACGCTACGCCTTCCGTTGATGCAGCCACTTCCGCCATGTGTCCTCCAGATCGCCCGCTTCCCACCGAACCGTGGCACGTCCGCCCCGAACGGGCAACGGCTAGCGGCCAGAATCCCCCGCTAAGGTGACGAACCGTGACACCAGCAGCCGAATCAGCCGACCACCGCGGTCTTGTCGACGCCGTCCAGCGTCTCGCCGTGATCCACGGCAAGGTCCGCTTGGCCAGCGGGAGGACCGCGGACTACTACGTCGACCTGCGCCGGGTGACCCTGGACGGTGCTGCCGCGCCGCTCGTCGGTCGGGTGATGGCCGCGCTCGTCGCCGACTGGCAGTTCGACGCCGTCGGCGGGCTGACCCTCGGGGCTGATCCGGTCGCGACCGCCATGCTGCACGCGGCCGCCGCCGAGGGACGTCGGCTGGACGCTTTCGTCGTCCGCAAGTCCGAAAAGGCCCACGGTCTGCAGCGTCGGATCGAGGGCTCGCCGGTCGAGGGCCGCCGGGTGCTGGCGGTGGAGGACACGAGCACCACCGGCGGCTCGGTCCTCACCGCCGTCGAGGCGCTGCGGGAAGCGGGGGCCGAGGTCGTGGGCGTGGCGGTGATCGTCGACCGGGACACCGGGGCGAAGGAGGCGGTCGAGGCCGCCGGGCTGCCGTACCGGTACGCGATCTCGCTCCCGGATCTCGGCCTGTCCTGACCCTCCTACCAGCCCACCCCTGCTGACCTCTCCGGTCGGGGTGTCCTGTGGTCGCACTAGGGTGGGGCGTACCCCTGAGAGCTAGGAGCTATCCGATGGGTACAGCCATCACCGTGATCATCATCCTGTTGGTGGTCGTGGCCGTCATCGCCCTCGTGGCGATGAGTGCCTACAACGGCTTCGTGAAGTCGCGCAACCTGATCCAGGAGTCCTGGCGGCAGGTCGACGTCGAGCTGAACCGACGCTACGAGCTGATTCCCAACCTGGTCGAGACGGTCCGGGCTTACGCGGCGCACGAGCGCAACACGCTCGAGGACATCACCCGCCTCCGCAGCCAGGCGCAGCAGCTGTCCCAGTCCGAGGGTGGACTGCCCAGCCAACAGCGGGCCGACGTGGAGGCCGAGCTGTCGGGCGCCGTGCGGAACCTGATCGTCAGCGTCGAGGCGTACCCGGATCTGAAGAGCAACACCAACTTCCTCGAGCTGCAGCGTCAGCTGGCCGAGACCGAGGACCGGATCGCCAACGGCCGGCGCTACTACAACGCCAACGTGCGGGTCTACAACACCAAGGTCGAGTCCGTCCCGACCAACATCATCGCCAACGTGTTCAAGTTCGAGAAGGCGACCTACTTCGAGGTCAACGACCCGGCCGTGCGGCAGGCGCCGAACGTCAGCTTCGGCGAGATCGCCTACCGCGGTGACCAGCAGCAGCCAGCTGCTCCGTCCCAAGGGCAGCTGCCGCAGCAGGGCGCTCCCGGCTACGACAACCTGCCGAACCCGCAGCAGCAGTCCGCACCCCCGCCCCAGCAGTACGGGCAGCCGCCCCAGCAGTACGCGCCACAGCAGGGCCAGCAGCAACCCCAGTACCAGCAAGCGCCCCAGTACGGGCAGCCGCCGCAGCAGACATACGCCCCGCCGTCGCCGCAGGGCCAGCAGCCCCAGTACCAGCAGCCTCCGCAGCACTCGGCTCCGCCGCAGCACTCGGCTCCGCCGCAGCACTCCGCACCCCCGCAGCACTACGCGCCACCCCAGTCACAGAACGACCCCTCGGCGGAAGCTGCCTCGCCGCAGCACTACGCGCCACCCCGGACGAGCGCCGGGGAGTCGCAGCCGAGATCGTCGGGTCAGGGTGGCTACGCGCCGCCGCAATCGAGCGATCAGCCCGGCTCGCCGTCGTCGGGGTCCCAGCAGCCCGGCGGCTCGTCCGGTGGCTACCAGCCGCCCAACACCCAGTGATCGAGAACCCCCGGTGATCTACCAGCAGCTCGGACCGTCGGGTCTCACGGTGTCGGTGGTGGGATTGGGGTGCAA
>DATDAP010000336.1:0-15350 GCA_036525335.1 Microlunatus sp.
GCCGGTCGAGTTCGGAGCGAAAGCTCAGGTGTGCGACAACGCCGACGGGATCGTCCTCGACCACGATGTTCAACCCGGCAACCCTCCTGACGCACCCAGATTGAAACCGGCCGTGGAACGGGTGAAGAAACGGACCGGGAAGACGCCCCGAACCGTGGCCGCTGACCGTGGCTACGGCGAAGCCAGTGTCGACAACGACCTGACCGACCTCGGCGTCGCCAACGTTGTCATTCCTCGCAAGGGACGGCCCACCAAGGCCCGACAAGCCCACGAGCGACGTCGAAGTTTCCGGCAGACCGTGAAATGGCGGACCGGCTGCGAAGGCCGGATCAGTCATCTGAAACGCAGCTACGGCTGGGACCGCACCATGATCGACACCACCGAAGGAGCCCGGATCTGGATCGGACAGGGAGTCTTCGCCCACAACCTCACCAAGATCGCCACCCTCACCGCCTGACAGGCCCCACCGGAAACCCTGGACCCACACTGCCGAGGACGGCCGGATCAAACCAGATCCACCGATCCCGACGAATCCGAGTTCTTCAGGGCGAAGTAACTAAGTTGCTTCGGTGCAGCGGCTCGGTTGGCGTCTCTCGTCAGCGCTTGTTGATCTCTAGCCCGATGCGGTGTTGATCATGGTCGGATGGCGGCGGCCAGGCCGGCAAGCTGGAGGAGAGCGCAGCCCCGTCAGGGGCCAGCGTGGAAGGGCCGGCAGGCCCAGGGCGTGGCCGGAGCCACGTCAGCGGCGCAGCCCGCGACCATGATCATGAGTGGCCGCCTCCGGCGTCGAGCTCGGAAGAAACACATCACCGGCGTCGAGCCTGCTGACCTGCGCCACACCGCTGCCCGTCTGATCGGCCGCCACCGGGTCCTGGCCGCCGCCACGCCGTACTTCCGAACGGCGATGGTGAAGCGCCTCACGGCGGCCCTCGAGCAAGGGCTTGCGCCCGGTCACGCGGATCGGGCCCTCAGCCTGTGCGGCCCGACTCGACCGAGCTGTCGATGAACTTGGGGACGGTATCGGTCATGCGACCCATGCTGCGTGGCGAACATTCCCGGAGCAGCCGCCGGCACGTCATCGCTATGGCGTCAACGCCGCGGTCGGCGAGGCTTACGGAGCTGCCGTTTCAGGACCCAGCTGAGGTCCTCGCCCGCAGCTGGCCTCGACTCTCTCGCCCGGACCGATGGCCGGTCATGTAGGCGATGCCCCGGCTTCTGAAGAACCCAGGGCATCGCAATTTCCTACCGCCTCGGTGGACCCGGCAGTCCTACCGAGACGGAGGTCTTGGAGCTGACGCCGAGCAGAGCCTCCGCTCGGCATGTGGTCATGTCAACTGAGGGAGTTCTCTTCTGGTGCGACCTCCATCACCGAGGTCATCGCGGCCAGGTCGTTCGGGTGCACGGTGGTTTGCACGATCATCACGTTGCAGAGCGCGTTCCTTACCACCTCCGCGGGAACCGAGCCCAGCAACTCGCCCTCCGAGGCGCCGAGGCCACGGTTGCCGACCACGATCAGGTTCTTCGGGTTCTTGCCCGCGACCTGCAAAAGCGCTTGGGCGGGAGAGCCCTCCACTACCCGTTCTTCGAACTGCTTGATGTTGTGGTCGGCGGTCTTGCTCAGCGCCGCCAGTGATCGCTGCATGGCCGATTCGGCCGCAGCCTTGCCGTAGAGCATCTGGTGCCCGCCGCGGCCCGTCTCGCCCTCGGGCTTCGCCTGGTCGTCGTAGGCGGTGACGAGAACGAGTTTGGCCTCGGCGGCGTGTGCGATGCCGGCGGCGTGGCTGACGCTGACGAGTGACGTCGGGGTGCCGTCCGAGCCGACGATCACCGCGTCGTAGACCGCCTTGATGTGGCGCGGTGCTCCGAGCGGGATGAGCGGGGACTCCTCGTCCTCGGGCGGCGGGTTGACCCACAGCATGCTGATCGCCGCTAGCCCGAGCATGACGCCCGAGAGGAGGATGGCGGCGCTGCCGCTGCTGTTGAGCAGGTTCTCGTAGATCCACCCGAAGGTGAGGGTCTGGATCAGCATGGGAACGACGATCATCATGTTGAGGATGCCGAGGTAGACCCCGGTCTGCCGCCTCGGCACCAGCGTTGTCACCATCATCGACGGCAGCCCGATCATGGCGGCCCAGCCGATGCCCAGACCGATCATCGGCAATAGGGCGATGTACTGGTTGCTGATCTGCGACAGCGCCATCAGTGAGATCGCCGCTAGGCCGATCGTGGCGGCCAGGACCTTCTTGGCGCCCATCCGCTGGACCCAGGCGATGAGGAACAGCGCAGAGAGCATGGTGAAGAAGTTGTAGCCGGCATTCATCAGTCCGGTCCATGCCACCGCCGTCTCCCAGGCCGGACCGCCGGTTTCCGGATCGGCGTTGAAGGCCGTCTTGCCGATGCTGATGGCGACGAACTGCCAGTAGATGAACATGGCGTACCACTGGAACATGAACGCCAGGCCGATCTTGTGCATCGCCACCGGCATGGTCCGGACGGCGCTGGCGATGTCTTTGACCGAGGCGGCCAGGCCCTTCGGTGCCGCTTGGATCTCGGCGATCTCGTCGTCGTCGGGGCGGAGCTCTTTGGGTCCGAAGCGCATGGAGATGAAGATGGTGACCACGATGCTGGCCGTGCCGAGCCAGAAGCACACGTACATCCAGTACGGCAGACCGTTCGAGCCCTCACCGGTGATGAACTTCTGGAACAAGAAGATGGCCAGGTTGGCGAGCACCGCGCCGAGTCCGGCGTAGAAGCTCTGGGTGAGGAATCCGCGGGCCAGCTGGTTCTTCGGCAACCGGTCGGACAGGAACGCCCGGTAGGGCTCGGCCGTGGTGTTGTTGCCGATGTCGAGCAGCCACAGACACACCACCGCTGCCCACAGCACGCCCACGAAGGGGAAGACGATCAGCACGAGCGCCGCCAATATGGCACCGCCGATGATGTATGGCTTGCGGCGACCCCAGCGGTCGCTCCAGGTCTTGTCGCTCGACGCCCCGATCAGGGGCTGGATGATCAAGCCGGTGATCGGGCCCGCGATGTTGAGGAGCGGCAGATCGTGTGGGTTGGCTCCGATGAAGAGGAAGAGCGGGTTGACTGCCGAGAACACGATCCCGAAGCCGAAGGAGTTACCGAAGAACCCGAGGGTCATCACCAAGATGTTCGCCCGGGTCAATGGCGGCTTCTGCTCACCCGCCTGCGCCAGATCCAGAGCGTTCGCTGTCTTTGCCGTGGACTCAGTCGTGGTCATCGAGGCTCCATCGTCGGTGCAAACCCTGTGTGCGGCCAGCGAGCCTCATGCAACGACCTGCGGGCGCCGTGCAAACTTTCCACGGCGAGTATGCCAGCGGGGTCCGGGCATGGCAATAGATCGGTGGTCTGCATCCACCGACCCCAAGCAGAGCAAGCGTGTAAGGGATTCACCGGCTTCGCCGGGGTCCTGCAAACCTGTTCCACCAGCTGTGTTGACGATGTCGGAGGCTGACCGGAGGTGGCGGTTCGGCCGTACGCTTGGCCAGGTGAACAGCAAGGTCCAGTTCCGCGCGGAGCGTCAGCGCGTCAGCTTGGCCGACGTCGCGGCACTCGCCGGGGTGTCGTTAGCTACGGCCTCGCGCTCCCTGCGGGGGTTGGCCAAGGTGTCGCCCGATACGCGGCAGCGCGTGATCGAGGCGGCCCGCGAGCTGTCCTACACCGCGGCGTTGCCGGCCGCTCCCGAGTTCGCGCCCGGCCCCCGCAAGACGGTGGCGGTCATCGTGCCGTTCATCACCCGGTGGTTCTTCACCACCGTGACCGCCGCCGCGGTCGATCACCTGCGTGAGCACGGGTACGACGTCCTGCTCTATCACCTCGGCAGCGCTGCGGTGCGTGATGACTTCTTCTCCCGGATGCCGCTGGCGGGACGCGTCGACGGGATCCTGGTTCTTTCGGCGCCGCTGAACGAGGAGCACACCCTCGCCCTGCGGGCCCTCGACATCCCCTTCGTCACCGTCGGCACCAACGTGCCGGGGGCACCCGCGGTCGGCATCGACGCGGTCGCCGCGGCACGACAGGCCGTCAACCACCTGCTCCACCTGCGACATCGTCGGATCGGCCTGATCCTCGGCGAGGTCGACGACCCCCGGTTCGAGTTCGAGTCGTCGGCGCAGCGGCGTCGGGGTTGCGAGGAGGCGCTTCGGGCGGCCGGCCTCACCCTGCCCGAGGGCATGGTCGCCACCGGACCGCACGGCCCCGAGGGTGGCGCCGAGGCGATGACCGAGCTGCTGTCGCGGCCCGTCCTGCCAACGGCGGTCCTCGCCGAGTACGACGAGCTGGCCATCGGCGCCCTCTGGGCGCTGCGCCGGGCCGGGCTGAGGGTGCCCGGCGACATCTCGGTGATCAGCATCGACGACCACGCGATGGCGTCCATGTTCGACCTGACCACCATCGCCCAAGACGTCCGGGCGCAGGGTTCGACCGCGGCCCGGTTGCTGCTGCAGGCCGTCGGCGCCGACGAGATCGACCCGACCGACCGGCAGCTGCTGCTGCCGACCCGACTGGTGCTGCGCGGCACGACGGCTCCGCCCGCCGGCCACGACCAGCTCGTCAGCGGGACGACCCGCCGGCGGGGCCGGTCTATCCCGCCTGAGCCGGACCGTACAGCAGTTGAAGCCCTCAGGCTGTGAACCATCCAAGCGACTATGACGATTCATGCCCGGCAACGGGAGGTGCTGCCCGATCGGTGGCGGACAGTTTTCCGACCAAGAATCTGGCCATGCCCGGTGCTGCCGGCAGCCTCCGGGAGGGCCTGGCCGAGATCTTGACGGTACTGCGCTCGGCGTGCCGCCCACCCTGGCCCGGACCTCTGCGCTCGACCAACGTGATCGAGTCGATGATCTCCATCTGCCGTGACCACTCCCGCAACGTTAGCGCTGGTGCGACGGGCAGATCGCTGCGTTTGGTGCGCGGCCGGCATGGTCGAAGCCAGCCGTCAGTTCCGCCATTCAGCGGACACCTCCACCTACCCGCGCTCTGCGATCCGCGCTCGCCCGGCAGGTCGGCGCCAACACTGTCAGCGGGGGCCTGGGAGGGCGGCCATCGGGCGGGAACGGCCATATCGGACAGGCACGTCCGGTGCTCGACGCGGGGATCCAGGTGTTGGTTGGAAGCTCATCGGCCCTTGACCTGCCACCTCGAAGGGCGGGAGGGTGTGTCAAATCTGCGCACGGGAAGGCTCTCACATGAGTAGGTGGAAGATGGTTCTGGTCGGGGTTGACGGGTCACCACCCAGTCGCGCGGCCCTGCGGTGGGCGGCCGACGAAGCCGAGCAGCACCAGTGCGAACTGGTCGCGGTCAACGTCTGGGGGCCGGTCATGCCCAGCGTCGGTGCGGTCACTGCACCTCGAAAGCTTCCCGATCGGGCCGGGGACGCGACGACCCTGTTGCTGCAAGCGATCACCGATGAGCTCGGCGAGAACCCGCCGGTGAAGGTTCAGCCACGGGTCATCTCCGGGAACGCGGCGAAGGTGCTGATTGAGCTGTCGGCGGAAGCCGACCTTCTCGTGGTCGGCAATCGAGGCCACGGAGGTTTCATCGGACTGCTCCTCGGCTCGGTGAGTCAACAGGTGGTCTCACACGCCCAGTGCACGGTCTCGGTCGTTCGCTGAACCACGCGCTGGCAGCTGGTCGAAGGTGGCGTGGTCCGGCTGAGCATCACCGGTTGCCAGTCGGTGCAGGGTGGTCCCGCTCCGCCTCGCCAAGCCGACAGCCAGCAATGCAAGTCAGCGACATCGCGGTGCAGCCAGCCGGCGGTGAGCTGGAGGCGGAGGCCGTCCGGTTGACTGTCGCTAGTGCGGAACGTGGGGGAGGAGACGCCCTCGATCCTCTACTCTTGTAGGTGGCCGTCGGAGGTCGTCGGCGTTCGTGAGCGCCGCCAGGTCCCCACGCGGGGTCGTCTCGATCCTGGAGTGCGGCCAGGTAACGGGCGAAGCGGCGAACCGCTCGGGTTTCATGACGTGGACAAGGACGGCGTTGCCGGTGCTTGGTGTTCGCACGCGGGTATAGGCGACTTCGCGGACGACGGGTTGCCCGGCTTCGTTCAGGCGGGCTTCCCACAACTGCGCACCTGTCACGATTACCGGCACGATGATTCGGGTGATGGCGTGCTCGTGGTCAAGCTCCATGATGCGAGTTAGATCGTTGTCAACAAGGAGAGCCTGGGAAGCACTCCACACTTGCCAGAGCGCATTGGTTGCACGGTCGCTGCCATCATCTCGGTAGTCCTCGTCCTTGAGGGTGAAGACGATCTCGGTCAGTCCTGAGCAGATCGATGCTCCTCCGAAGATGGTTGGACCGTTTTCCCAAGCCCGATCCAGCCGTTTGGCGCGGTCATGATCTCTCGGGCTGATCAGAGTGTGGTCTACGACGGGTTGGGAGGAGATCCGTCCGTCGTCGTACGGAAAGGTCACCCAGTGCTTTCCAGGAGCTCGCTTGCACTCGATCACCAACGTCACTGGGCAGGTTTGGACCCGATGCCGCCTCGAACTCTGCGATCACGTCGGTCTCCCTGTCCTTGCCGGTCACAGTATCTAGGTAAGGCACCGACTGGATTGCGGTCCCTCCAGCGCTTCGTGCGGCGTGTGCCACGGCCATCTCGATGCTGCGACCCGAGCTGGTTACCCAATCACCAACCTTTTGGTCGATGGGTCGGTTATCCGTCGGCTTTGCCTTCGCCACCTCGCACATTGCGTCAGTGTGCCTGGAAGCCTGATGCCTACTGAGGGCGCCTCGCCTCGTGAGTGCGGCGGCCGCGCGCCGCCGCCGGGTGTTGGATAGAAGTCGGGGGAAGCAGCGGCCTCCTCGAGCTTCAGGCGGCCTGGGCGGGCTGGCACCTCGGGGCGGGTCGGCGCTCGAGGCCGGCGGGTGTCGCGGGGCTGGCCGTGGCCGGGCCCTTGCTCAGGTGGTGTGGAGGAGGTGGATGACGTTGTGGTAGGCGGTGTGGAGTCCTTCGTAGTAGTTGTTGTCGTCGGGGTCGGTGCTGACGTCGGTGTCTTTGAGGGCGATGAGGTCGCCGACGGTGGTGGCGTAGGGAGACGAGCTTCACGGTGACCCCGTGAGTCTTGCGGTGGCGGTCTTGCGCCACAAGGCCTTGTCGATGGGGCCGGACTTGCCGGGTTGGCGGAACAGGTCCGAGACGAAGCGCTACCTACCGCGGTCTGAGACGTCGCCAACCGGCGGCTCGAAGAGCCGCAGCTTGGATGGTAGTGGGCGTCGCAGGTTTCTCTGGTGGCGATGCTCGAGGCCGGGGGGAGTGGGCCGGCCGTGCTTGGTGATCTTGGGAGTTGATCTTGAGACAGTGGCCGCCAGGCACGTCCGGCCTTGACCGAGAGCGCAACCCCCGAGAGGGGCCAGCGGTGTGCGGGCCGGCAGGGGGAAGCCGCGTCGGCGGCGCAGCCGGCACTCAGAAGTTGATCATGCACCCCGAGTTGATCATGATCGGTGAGCGCCGCAAGGCGCGCAGCGTAGACACTTACTAAGTTGCTTCGGTGCAGGGGCTCGGGTGACGTCTCTCCTCGTCAGCTCTGGTTGATCTTGGCCGACGCGGTGGTGATCATGGTCGGATGGCGACCGTCAGGCCGGCAAGCTCTGAGGAGAGCGCAGCCCCCGTCAGGGGGCCAGCGTGGAAGGGCCGGCAGGCCCAGGGCGTGGGCGGAGCCGCGTGGGCGGAGCCGCGTCAGCGGCGCAGCCAGTGACCTTGATCATGAGTGGCAACCAAGTTGATCTTGGTCGGTGAGCGCCGCAAGGCGCGCAGTGCGCTGGACCACTCTGGGTAAACTCCCGCCGTGAGTTGTGGTGACGAGAAACAATTCTACCTCCGGGCTATCCACCCTGCCGACCGTGCCTGACTTCGCCGCTGAGCCGGCCAACCCCTGGGACTGAAGGCACGCGAGGCTCTCACGTGTGGAGACGCGATACCCACGGTGACCAGAACGCATCGGAGCAGCACCTGGATGGCTCCCTGAGCCAGAGGCGTACGAAGCCACTAGCCTGATGAGATGGATGACCAGGAATCCCTGGACGACGACCGCAGGGCGATGCACGCTTCCGAGACACTGGTCGACTTCCTGAGCTACGCGGGTCCGGCCAAGGCCGTGGTCAGGATGCTCCTGGAAGGTGGGCAGGTGCTCGAGGGATTGGTCCACCTCAGTGCTGACCGAAGCACAGTCCAGGTGCTGAGCACCAACGACGTTCCGCCGCCGCCCCACTACGTGCCGGTGGCGCACATCTTGTGGGCCCAGTACAGCCATGACCACGTGACCGACGAGGCCGGGCATTCACGCCGATGGTGAATCTGCCAGCTCTGGAACGACCCCGGCCCACACCGGACGATCACGTGAGCCGGTGAGACAAGTCGGGGGACGAAGCAGTGCAGGCCAGCGCCAGCTAGACACTTTCGACATCTTGTACGCGACGCACGAACCCCGGGCGTACCCCGCATTCAAGATGCGCACTGTCGACAGGCACTCCATGCACTTGATCTACGCCTAGCCAACGCTGCCAGACACCGGTTCCAATCCTTCGCAACGAGAAGGTCAGGGGTTCGAATCCCCTTAGTTCCACACAGAAGTCTCCAGGCGCTGGCACTCCTCGGGTTCACCCCCGACCCCGATTCAGCCTCTCAATCCGCCCGTCAGCCACAGGCACGCCGCCATGTGCGGTAGATCGCGCAGCCGCCGACCCCTGGCCGCCTACTTTCAGGCGCTCGACCGCCGAAACGCCGACCGCCACAACGGACCGCGAGCGACGCCGGACATCAGCTGATTCTCGGGTGACTTCCCGACCGAAGGGCTCGGCGTCAGTCCGAGCTGTCTTCGGCGCGACCGAGCGGACTTTCGACAACCTCGATGCTCGAGAGTTGGCAACAGCCGTTGGCACACGCGTCGATTTCGGTTGTCAGGAGATCGCGGAGCTGGCTGAGTTCCGCGATCTGGGTTTCGATCCTGGAGCGCGCGGCTTCGAGTCGCCAGACCTCGGAGCTGCAGGTTCCGCCTCGGTCATGAGCGGCCAGTGCTGCAGCGATCTCCTCGATGCTCATGTCAACCGCTCGTAGTCGACGTGCTAGGACGATTCTGTCGATGCTGGACGGAGCGTACGTGCGGTAGCCGGAGGGCAGTCGGACCGGTGAGGGCAGGATGCCGCGCTGCTCGTAGTACCGGACGGTGTCGACGCTGACCCCAGCCCGGCCAGCGACTTCGCCGATTCTCAGCCTTGGCTCTTGACTCTGGACCACACTCCAGACTTTACCCTCGTGTCAGCCCACAAGGGAACCTCACAGTCAGGAGCCTGAGATGACCGACACACCCCGCCTCGCGTGTGACCTGCGCACCGCCTCCGACACACCCCAGCAGCGGGCGACGGAGTACCAGTACCTGTTCGCGACAGCCTTGTCCGGACGCGACCGGACCGAGCGGATGGTTCGCTTCCGATTCCGCAGAGCAGCGGTCGACGAGGACCACGTCCGCAGCCTCGTCGCCCGCGAACAGGCCTGCTGCCCCTTCTTCGACATCCGGCTGGCGACCTCAGCTGAGGAACTGTGGTGGGAGACCCGGATCGATGACAACCCTGACGCCGCCGCCCTTCTCCAGGAGTTCTACCAGTTGCCCGACCGCCTCAGCCAGCCAGACACCGAGATCAAGGAGCTGATCAATCGCGGCCTCCTCCTACCGCGGCAATCGGGCCCCCGGTCATTGACCCAGAACCGATTCCGAAGCCCACCCTGGGCATGAGGCGAGTTCGGGCCGTCATCGCCGCGCTCACGGGCCTCGTGGTGCTGATCTGCCTGGCCCCCAGAGCAACGCGGCAACCAACCCTGCCTATGACTACTGCCAGGTGATCAGCCGTTCCGATGAGTGCCTCTCAGTTGCGGCAGCATCCCAGCAACACGCTGCGAAGACTGTGGTCACAGCCTGCTACGGAGCAGACCATCAACAGTGGCGCCTAGTCGACCTTCACAACGGCTACTACCAGGTACGCGTCGGGCACACGGACATGTGTCTCGACGTTGCCTACCGAGCACTCGGCAACAACGCTCCAGTAGTTCAGGGCAGCTGTGCCGATCCCAACCCCTCGACCAGCTGGAACCAACACTGGCAACTCGTGAAGGTACCCGGCTACTACATGCTCAAGAACCGGAACAGCAGATGCCTCGACAGGGGCACCGGTGACGTCATCCAGTGGGACTGCCACGGCGCAACGTGGCAACAGTGGAGTTTCGCCAACACCGGACTGGCACCCAATTGGGGAATGACCCAAGGGCCATGACCTGGCCGCAGGGGCCCTTTCGGTCAGTCAGGCCGGTGGTAAGCCCATCGATCGTAGCTTCCTCTCGCGGTCCTGGCTCGTTCCGCCTTCAGGGAAAGGAGATCGGACACGAGACGAACTGGGTCCAGACCATCCCTCGCTCTCTGGGACACGAGCGTCGCAGACGCCGCGTATGCGGTGATGTTCGGCTTTTTGCTCCTCGCGCTGCGACCGATGCTCTCCCCATTCGCGATAGGTCTGGGGGCCTTCGGGATCTGCTTCGCCCTCGAACTCTTTCAACTCACGAGGGTTCCGCTGCGCACCCCGCAGCCGCTGAGGTTCCTACTCGGCACCTCGTTCGCCTGGACCGACGTCGCTTGCTATGCCGTCGGCGCGGCGGTCGTCGCAGGCATCGTTCACCTCACAGGAAGGCGAATGTCAGTCCCAATCGAGTAGCCACTTCGTCGGCAGCCGGGGCGACCTCAACCTGTGCCCCTGGTGTGCCCCGAAGCCCGCAAACCACGGGAGTCAGGAGAAGGTCAAGGGTTCGAATGCCCTTGGCTCCACGTCAGGCAAGTAGCGAATCGGTCAGCCCTCACCTGCACCCATGCCCGCGCCGGGCATGCTGTCGATGGGCGTTCTGATGAGTCCGCAGCGTTTGCAGGTCCACAAGGCTTCGTGTTCCCGGCTCGAGCGCCGGCTCAGAGATCCCTGTCAATGCACCGAGCGAGGATGTCGTCGACGACGCTGGTGATGGGTGCGGTCGCATCGATCACCGTGCCGACGGACGGAACATCCTCTCTGGTGCGATGCAACCGCAGGACCAGTTCCCTGTCCGCGCCGGAGTGACCGAACTCGTCTGCCGCTCGCTCGTCGAGGCGTCGGTTCAGTGTGGCGAGGTCGACATCGAGGACGAAGACCTCATCGAACAGGTCGATGAACTCATCGAAGTTCCGGGAACCACCGCAGAAGAACGTCAGCGCCTCGTCCCGATCGGCGATCAGGGCCGTGACCTGGTCGACCCGCCACAGGTGGTGTTCATGCCCGACGTCGTCGGTCGGCTCACCGGTCGCGGGATCGCCCTGGTAGGCCAGCTCCCGGTCACCGTTGATGGCCTGGAATCCGCGTCGCTGAAGCTCCAGGCAGACCGTCGTCTTCCCCGTACCGGAGACACCTTCGATCAAGAAGTTCCTGACACCCACGGCTGGATGGTAGCCACGGCGATCACTCAGCGAGGTGAGCGCCCCTCGATGGAGTCGAGATCGCGTACGGCGTAGCGGTAGTGCTCCCACTCCTCTTCGAGGATCACGTGCAGGCAGGACAAAGTCGTCTCCGGGTACTCGGGACTCCAGGGGTGCGGGTGCGTCGTGGCCAGCTCGTCCGCGGTGACGGCGGCGAGAAAATCGCGCACCATGGCGACACGTCCGGCCCGGACGTCGAGCACCTCGGCGTACGAGGGTGTGACGGTCGTGAAGATCGACATGTCCAAGCCGTCGCCCGCGGCGTTGGCGTCGGTCTGCCCGAGCGGGTGGAAGGGCTGTTCGAGCTCCAGGATCGCTCGTCCCAGCCACGCGTCCGTGGCCAGGACCAGGTGTCGGAGGGTCTGGGCGAAGGACCACTCGCCGGCGACCGAGACGTCGACGGTGCCGGTCGGCATGGCGGCGACGCGTTCGAGCAGGGCCGTCCAGGTGCGTTCGAGCGTGGCCCACGCGGCGCGCAGGTCCTCCGGATCGGCTGCCCGTCGGTCGGCGCGGCCGGGAAAGCGGCGATCGAGCTCAGCGTCGACGAAGAGGGTGACGTCGACGCCGTTGACGCGCAGGAAGCTCTCCCCGTCGAAAAGCCAGGGTGCGTCGATCTCCAACCGCTGGACCTCGACCCCCCGCATCACCGCGCCGGAGAGGTTCGTCCGCACGAACCGAGAGTCCCACAGGTCCGCGTCGACGAACTCTGCTCCCCGCAGCTCGTCCGATCTGGTGAAGGTGGTCATGAAGCCATCGTCCCGCGACGCTCTGACAGACTTTCGAGGCACTCGACCCGGACGAGCGGAGACGTGGATGAACGAAGGTGGAAGCGGGTCGGCCTGGCGCGCGTTCTGGAATCGTGGCGGCTGGTGGCGCGCGCTGCTCCTGGTGGTCGTCTACCTCGCCTTGTATCTGGGGGCCGGCTGGGTGGGCGAAAAGCTCTTCGGAGATCAGATCCAAGCCAGCATGTTCAGCACGGCCGGCAGCGTCTTCGCCGCCGTCACCTGGTCGCTCATCGTCGGCGCCATCCTCCTCACCGGCTTCCTGCTGTCGGTCGGCTGGTTCCGGCCGCTGTTCGCGCGGCAGCCGCTGGGCGGTCGGTGGTGGATGTGGATCGCGCCGGCCCTGATCGTGATCACCCTGGTGATGCGCTACGTGGGGATCGACTACAGCGTCTATCCCGGCGGCGCCATCGCGATGACCCTGGTGACCGGCCTGTTCATCGGCTTCGTCGAAGAGGTCCTCACCCGCGGCATCGTCGTGAAGATGCTGCGCGACGCCGGCACCTCCGAGTGGCTGGTGATGCTCGGGTCTGCCCTGGCCTTCGGTCTGATGCACTCGGTCAACCTCCTCTCGGGCATGTCTCTCCTCGTCGTCGGCATCACGGTGTTGTTCGCCTTCGGTTTCGGGATCCTGATGTACGTGACCCTGCGGGTGACCGGCAACCTGATCTGGCCGATCCTGCTGCACGCCCTGTACGACCCGACTCTCTTCCTCTCCACCGGCGGCATCGACGTGGCCTCCGCCAAGGCTCAGAGCGTCCTGGTCACCCTCGCGGGGTCGGCCAACATCGTGTTCATCATCGCGGCCTTCCTGTTGATCCCGGCCGTCATCGTCAGCGACCGCCTGGCGGCGGGACGGTCCGCTCAGGAGGTCGTGGCCCCGGGGTGACCGCCTGCTGGGGATCAACCGCGGGGCGGCTCGGTCGGCCGCAGGGCCTGCTCGACCACCGCGTACGTGTCCTCGATCGCCTCGGGCTCGCTGCGGACGATCCTGGCTGCGGGGCGCTGCGGCAGGATCTGCACCAGCTGGTCGTACAGCCCGGCCAACATCACCGGTCCCCCCCAGGACTCGACCAGGCGACGGTTGTGAACACCCCAGGCGCTGTCGTCCTGACGGCGGTCGAAGCGGTCGATCGCTGCCGCCTTCTCGTCCAGCAGCACGATCTCGCGAAAGTCCGCACCCTGGTCTCGGGCAACCTGCTCGAACGCCTCGATCTCGTCGATCCGGGACAGGTACTGGGGGAGGATGACGTCCCGACCTCCGCCCAGATGAGTGGACGCCATCGCCAGAGCTACCGGGCGCAGGACATCGTGCGTACGGTTCTCCGGATCCTGCCAGCCGCCGACCAATCGGTGCAGGCTGTCGATGTCGAGGTTCAGGGTGCCGGGATGCCTGTCGGCGTAGAGAGCGGAGAGCGTGGATTTCCCGATGCCCGGAGGTCCGTTCAGGAGGATCAGGGACGTCACCGATCGGACGGTAGCAGCCGGGCGACCTCCTCGATGGCGGGAGCGTCCCGGTAGGTGAAGCCCGCCGCCTCCACCCGGTCCCGCCACTGACGGGCGTCGGGATCCGCTCCGGTGCCGACCTCGGACTGGCGCCAGATCGTGCGGACGCCGAGTCGCTGCGCGTCGGCCAGGATGCCGTCGATCTCGGCAAGCGGACGGTAGACGTACAGCAGATCCGCGCTCGTGGGTCGGCGTCCGGTCGGGCGGTGCACGATGACGCCGTCGACCAGCTCGCTGACCACGATGTCGGCTTCGTCGGGGCCGCCGTAGATGGTCACCGTGAAGCCGGCGCGGGTCAGGGAGTCCGGGATGTCGCGGTCGGGGAAATCGTGCACGACCACGTGGCGGGCGGCACGCAGGGTCTCGCTGGCATCGGTCATGCGGCCGACCCTAGGACGATCAGGGTGGTGATGGCTTGTCGTCAGGTCATCCGGCCGGCGTCGGGTGCGTCGATGTCCTGCCCGAGGAGGGCGCGGAGCCAGCGAGCGACCAGGCGGACCCGGTCCGGCTCCGCCGCCTCGGGCAGTCGGTCCACCAGCTCGGCGCCACCCGACACGTCGGGTAGTCCGACCGCCCGATCGGCGAGGTCCGCCGTCTCGGGTCCGAAGACGGCGGCCGCGGTCGACCACGGGAGGTCCACCTGGACGCCCTGAGCCGTGCCGGCCAGGACCGACCGTCCGTGCCGGGACTGGGAGCCGACGACGAAGCCGGCGGCCGCGGAGGCGAGAGGCTGACTGATCACCGATGCTGACCCCGTACGGATCGCCACAGGCGATCACGAGCAGCATTCCTGCGGGGGCGAGCTCGAGGTCGACCTGGCCGACCCGGACGTCGCGGAAGATGCGCAGCATCGCCCTCACCATGGACGGACTCTACGACGAGTCGGCGATGACGGCGACGGTCAGACTCCCGTACGCCGGGCGGGATCGGTGCGTTCTCAGTCGTGGAATCCGCACGAGCCGCCGACCATCGGGAGATTGCAGCCGGGCACCGGACATCGCGGAACAGCGGCGTCGACCATCCGCCGGCGTTCTTCCTCGCTCTGTCTGGTCGCCGTCGGCGCCTTCGTGGGTGTCGTCCGCGCGGGGGCCCGACGCCGCTTCGCCGGTGCCGCGCGAGGCTCCGGTCGGGGCGCGTACCGACGCAGGGCCGTGACCATCAAGGCGGTCATCGCGTTCAGTCGGGCGGAGTCGAGGTGGCCGTACCGGCAGTGCACGATCCAGGTCGAATCGCTGCTCTTGTCGAGGCCGATCGCCGAGTCGGCGCGATGCGCCCGTTCGGCGGCGACGGGGTCCAGGGCGGCCGAGAGTCGGGACGGCGAGATGTAGAGAGCCACCGGCTGGCCCCGGACGGCGACGGCCACCTGATCGCCGATGGTCGCCTCGATCAGCGTCGCGCCCTCACCGGTCACCACGGCGAGAGCCCGGTGAACCGCCTCGCGGACGTCGCTGGGCACCGACCATCGTTGAAGGCGAATCTCGAGCTCTCTCGGTGGTGGCACGGATCCTCCATCAGATCGTCGATGAACGTGGTGCCGGTCGGTCCGACC
>DATDAP010000337.1:0-5697 GCA_036525335.1 Microlunatus sp.
CTGGACACGTTCGTAGATGCGCGCCTTGGCGTCGCGGTAGCCGGCGGCACCGCCGTGCCACTCGAAGTGGTCGGGCTGCAGGTTCAGCACCACCGCCGAGTGCAGCGACAGCGAGTGCGACCAGTGCAGCTGGTGGCTGGACAGCTCGACCGCCAGCACGTCGTACGGCTCGGGGTCGAGCACCGTCTCCATCACCGGTCGGCCGATGTTCCCGACTGCCGCGGTCCGCAGTCCCGCGGCCCGCAGCATCGACTCGAGCATCTGCGTGGTCGTGGTCTTCCCGTTGGTTCCGGTGATGCCGAGCCACGGCACCGGACGCTTCGGGCGGGCGAGCCGCCAGGCGAGCTCCGGCTCGCTCCAGATGCCGATCCCGGCCGCCGCCGCCGCGGCCAGCAGTGGATGGCGGGGGCTCCAGCCGGTGGTGACGACCAGGTCGATGCCGTCGGGACGCAGCGCGCTCGATCCGGGACCCAGACGTACGTCCGCCCCGAGTGTCCGCAGCAGCTCGGCCTTGTCCGCGGTGGCCTCACTGACGGTGTCCTCCACCACGATCACCCGGGCGCCGAACTCCAGCAGCCCGTCGGCGGCGGCGAAGCCGGAGACGCCCAGTCCGGTGACCAGCACCGTCGCCTGGGCCCAGGGCGAGGCGCCGTCGGCGGTGGCCAGCCAGGTCAGCTCGCTGGGCACGGACACTCCCTGGTCACGTACCCGCGACCCACTCGGCGTAGAAGATCCCCAGCGCAGCGGAGACGAACAACCCGCAGATGATCCAGAACCGCATCACGATGGTCACCTGCGCCCACCCGAGCAGCTCGAAGTGGTGGTGGATCGGGGTCATCTTGAACAGCCGTCGGGGGGTGCCGGTCATCCGTCTGGTCAGCTTGAAGTAGCTGGTCTGCATGATCACCGACATCACCTCGATCACCAGCAGACCGCCGAGGATGATCAGCAGCAGCTCGGTGCGGGTGAAGATGGCCATCCCGGCCAGGGCGCCGCCCAGGGACAGCGAGCCGGTGTCGCCCATGAAGATCTTGGCCGGTTCGGCGTTCCACCACAGGAACCCGAAGCAGGCGCCGGCCAGCGCCACCGCGACCACGGCCAAGTCGTAGGGGTCTCGCACCTCGTAGCACTTGGCCCCGGCCGAGGCGGTGTAGGCGCACGACTGGTTGTACTGCCAGATGTTCACCAGGGTGAAGGCACCGAAGATCATCGTGCAGCTGCCGGTGGCCAGCCCGTCCAGGCCGTCGGTCAGGTTCACCCCGTTGCTGGCCGCCGCGATCAGCAGGATGACCCAGATGACCACCAGGAACACCGGCAGCTTCAGGAAGTCGATGTCGCGCAGGAAGGAGATGTACTGCGACGCCGGGGTGATGCCACGCTCGTCGGGGAACTGCAGTGAGGCCAGCGCGAAGATGATCGCCACGAGCGACTGACCGGCGATCTTGGCTTTGCTGCGGAGGCCGAGCGAGCGCTGGTTGCGGATCTTGATGTAGTCGTCCAGGAAGCCGACCGCACCCAGCCCGGTGAACAGGAACAGGATGAGCAGCGCGGAGGCCGAGGGACCGGTCCAGGTCAGCAGGTGACTGCCGACGTAGGCGATCAGCACGGCCGCGATGATCACCAGGCCACCCATCGTCGGGGTGCCGCGCTTGACGTGGTGCGACGTCGGTCCGTCGTCCCGGATCAGCTGGCCGTAGCCCTTCTTGACCAGGAACCGAATGGCCAGCCGGGTGCCGAGCAGCGTGCCGAGCAGCGCCAGACCGCCCGCGAAAACGATCGTCTTCACGCGCTGTCCTCACCCTGTTCGTTGTCTGGACCGACCGGCCGGGCCACCGCCAGCGCGGCGGCCACGGTGTCCAAGGCTAAGCCACGGGAAGCCTTCACCAGAACCACGTCCCCTGCCGCCAGGTCGGTCAGCACCCGCCGTACGGCGTCGTCGCGATCGCGCGCCACCTCGGCCCGAGCTCCGGGTGGACCGCTCAACGCGCCGGCGGTCACCTCGCCGGCGAACTCCCCCAGCGCGACGATCCGGGCGATCCCCCGACCGGCCGCGTAGGCCCCGAGTGCCCGGTGCTCCGCGGCTGCGTCCGGGCCCAGCTCGAGCATGTCTCCCAGCACCGCCCACCCCCTGGCCCCGGGCCGGTCCGCCAGCACGCCGGCCACGGTGTCGAGTGCCGCCCGCATCGACTCCGGGTTGGCGTTGTAGGCGTCGTTGACGACCAGGACACCGTCGTCCCGTTCGGTGAGCTCCATCCGCCAGCGCGAGCGCGGCCTGGCTGTGGCCAGCGCGGCGGCGACCGTCTCCGTGCTCACCCCGAGGGCCCGAGCCAGTGCCGCCGCCGCCACCGCGTTGGCCACCTGGTGCAGGCCCGACAGACCGAGCTGGACGCGGACCGGAGCCGTCGCCACACCGCCGGACTTCTCGTACAGGGTGAACGTGCAGCGGCCCAGCGCATCGGCCTCGACACCCTCGGCCCAGATAGCGTCGGCCAGGTCCGGTTCGGCGAGCACGCTGGTGGCGATCACGCGGGCCCGCGTACGCTCCCGCATCGCCCAGACCAAGGGGTCGTCCGTGGTCAGCACCGCGGTCCCGTCGGCCGGCAGCGACTCGACGATCTCCCCCTTGGCCACGGCGATCTGCTCCTTGCTGCCGAACTCGCCCACGTGCGCGGTGCCCACGTTGAGCACGGTGGCCACCCGGGGGGGAGCGATTCGGCACAGGTACGCCACGTGACCCACCCCCCGCGCACCCATCTCCGCCACCAGGAACCTGGTCCGCGGCTCGATCCGGCAGACCGTCAGCGGCACCCCGAGCTCGTTGTTGAGGTTGCCCACCGGCGCGACGGTCGGACCTGCAGCCTCGAGCACCTGGGCCAGCAGGTCCTTGGTCGACGTCTTGCCCGCCGAACCGGTGATCGCCACCACCTGGAGTCCACCGGCGACCGCCCGGTCGACCTGGTCGCGGGCCAGCCGACCGGCCGCGAGCAACGGGTCCTCGACCACCAGGCACGGACCGCCCGCCCTGGGCACGGGTCGCGAGGTGATGGCCGCCGCGGCGCCGTGCGCGAAGGCCGTGGACACGTACGCGTGGCCGTCGACGTGCTCGCCCGGCAGGGCGAGGAACAGGCTGTCGTCGCCGACCTGTCGCGAGTCGACGGCGAGGCCGGTCACCTCGACGTCGAGCGCGGCGTCCGCAGCCGCCGGGTCCAGGCCCCGTACGTCGGCGCCGAGCAGCTCAGCCAGCTGCCGCACCGTCACCGGGATCATCTGTTGCCGCCTTCCTCGGCGGTGTGCAGCCCCGTTGTGTGCAACTCGGCCCAGACCTCGCGGATGGCGTCCTCGTCGGCGAAGGGCAGCACCTGGCCGGCCACCTCCTGGCCACGTTCATGTCCCTTGCCCAACACGGCCACGATGTCGTCGGGGCCCGACGCGGACAGGGCGGCGGCGATCGCGTCGCGCCGCTTCCCGCCGTCCACCACCGTCACACCCCGTCCCCTGCGCTCGGCCTCGGCGCGGGCGCCCGCGAGCACCTGGGCCCGGATCGCCGCCGGATCCTCGCTGCGGGGGTTGTCGTCGGTGACCACCACCAGGTCGGCGGCGGCCGCCGCGGCAGCGCCCATGGGCACCCGCTTCTCCGGGTCGCGGTCACCGCCGCAGCCCAGCACGACGATGCGACGGTGGCCGGACAGACCGGCCAGCACGGCACTGACCGCCTGCGGTGTGTGCGCGAAGTCGACGAACACCGTGGCAGCACCCGGACCGAGGTCGACGCGCTGCATCCGACCCGGGACCAGGGCGTCGGCGAGACCGGACGCCGCACCTTCGAGGTCGACGCCGACCAGATCGGCCATGGCGAGTGCGGTCAGCGCGTTGCGGACGTTGAACTCCCCGAGCAGGCCGAGGGCGAACCGGACCGGTCCGCGCGGGGTCGAGGCGGTGACGGATGTCCGCCCTTGTCGAGCCGCGGACCGGTCCAGGATCGCGTAGTCGGCCGGACCGTGGAGACTGACCGATCGGACCGGGGACAGTCCCTCGGCCAGCGCCTGCCGGATGAGCTCCGCGCCGCGGGAGTCGTCGACGCTGATCACCGCCCCGTCGGCCCGGGCCGAGGTGAACAGTGACGCCTTGGCCGCGAAGTAGGAGGCGACATCGCCGTGGAAGTCGAGATGGTCGGAGCCGAAGTTGGTGAAGGCGGCGACCGAGAAGCGAAGACCGTCGGTCCGGCCGAGGGCGAGCGCGTGCGAGGACACCTCCATCACGACGGCGTCGGCGCCCTGCTCGGCCATCACGGCCAGCAGCGCGTGCAGCTCCGCGGCTTCGGGGGTGGTGACGGTGGTGCGGCGGGCCTCGAGTCGGCGGTCGTCCAGCTGAAAGCCGATGGTGCCGATCAGACCGACATGGTGGCCGGCCGCCCGCAGCGCCGCCTGCAGCAGGTACGCCGTCGTCGTCTTGCCGTTCGTGCCGGTGATCGCGAACAGCCGCACCCGGCCGGCAGGATGGTGATAGACGTGGTCGGCCAGGACCGGGACGAGGAACCTCGGGTCGGGAGCCACCGCCACCGGCACCTCGGAGGGGACGACGTCGACCGCCCGCTCCCTGCCGGCGGGATCGGTGAGGATGGCGCGCGCGCCCCGCCGGACCGCCTCGGCCACGAAAGTGGCGCCGTGCACGGTGGCACCGGCGGCTGCCACGTACAGGTCTCCGGGATGCACCAGACGTGAATCGGCGGTCACGCCCGTGATGATCGGGTCGGGCCCCGCGTGCGCCAGCGAGCGGTCTCCGGGGATCGCCGGGTCCGCCACGGTCAGTCCGGCGGCCGTCAGCAGCTCCCGCCAGCCGACCCCGATCAGCCCGGACGGGCGCAGGCTCGGCGGCGCACCGCTGCCGTCAGCTGCCACCACGGTCCGACGGTACCGAGTCCGGATCGACGGTGTCCGCGACGCGACGAAGCGCACTCCTCACCACGTGAGCTTCTTGGCCTTGAGGATGTGCTTCTTCGTCGGTTCGACCGAGTAGCGCGGCAGCGCGTACTGCATGATGTCGCGATAGACCGGTGCCGCCACCTGGGTGCCGGTGGGATCGCCCTTCTTCGGGTTGTTGATCACCACGTAGGTGATGATCTGCGGATCGTTCACCGGGGCGAAGCCCACGTAGGAGGTGATGTAGCCCTTGTAGCCGGTGCCCGTGCCCCGCTGCGCGGTCCCGGTCTTGCCGCCCGTGGTGTAGCCGTCGAGCCGGAGGGCGGCGTTCTGTCCGGAGTTGTCCACCACCGCCCGCATCAGGTCCCGGACGTGCGCGGAGGTCTCGGTGGAGACGATGCGGCGCGATTCCTTGACCGGGAGGGCGACCGGCTTTCCGTTGGAGTCGGTGGCTGCCTTGAGGATGGTCGGCGAGTGGTAGATCCCGCCGTTGACGATGCCGGCGATGGCGGACACCTCTTGCAAACCGGTGACCGCGAGTCCCTGACCGAAGGCCACCCGATCGCGGGTCAACCCGTCCATGCGGGACCCGGGCATGATGCCGCTGTCCTCACCCGGGAGCTCGATCCCCGTCCGGGAGCCGAGGCCGAAGTCGACCAGGTACTTGTGCAGCTCCTCGGTCGGCATCTGCCGGGCCAGCATCACCGTGCCGATGTTGGACGACTTCGCCACCACCCCGCGCATGTTGAGCTTGAGCGGCTTGTGCTCGAAGTGGTCC
>DATDAP010000338.1:0-4413 GCA_036525335.1 Microlunatus sp.
CCATGGGCACACGCGCGGACACCGAGTCCGAATGACAGTGATCGAATTTGAGGGGCCTAGGCGACGTAAGCCCTAGCCAGAATTGGTTTGTGAAGGGTGGAGCTAAGGGGATTCGAACCCCTGACCTTCTCGTTGCGAACGAGACGCGCTACCAACTGCGCCATAGCCCCTCGGCTGACCTTGGCGGTCGCTCCTCAGCAGGACCGGCCGCGCGGATCAGCCGCAGACTTTACCACCTCAGGCGGAGGCTGCCCGCCGCTCGCCGTTGCCGGACTCGTCTTCTCCGAGCACTCCGGCCGTCGTCGGTCCGGCGGGCGGTGCGTCGGCGGTGACCGGGTGCTGGACCGGGGAAACGAAGGTCGCGGCCGGGCCGGAGAGGTCGATGGTGCGGACCGTCCGTGGTGCCAGCGGCTTGGACACGTACGTCGGCACGGTGATCGGGACCGGATCCCAGAGCGCGCCGGGCGCCTTGCCCTCCTCGGCTGCTTCCTCGGCGACCGGGCTGGCGGGTGAGGCTGAGGCCTTCACCTTTGCCCGGTTCATGAACACCGTGACCTCCTCGCCACCGCGCTGGATGTCGCGGTAGCGCGTGTCGAGGCTCCGACGCATCCCGATCACGCTGACACGCGAGATACCGAAGAACAGCACCACCAGGCCGCCGGGGATGGCCGTGGACCACCACGGGATGAGCTGCGCACCGGCCAGACCGACCACCAAGCTGAGAACCGCCATCAGCGCGAGCAGCACCCGACGCCGCCGCAGAGCGGCCACGGTCTCGAGCCGCCGCAGGTCCGCCACGGCGGCACGCCTCGTCAGCGGGGTGGAGACCTCGTACGTCCCGATCTCGGACAGGTCCTGATCCAGCAGCGGCGCGGTGCCGTGCTGGACGACCCGCATCGACCCCGCGAAGCGCTCGGCCGGGTCCTCGGCGTCCACCACGGCGTCGTCGTCACGTTTGCGGACGAAATGGGGCACGAGATAGGCCAGCCACGCGATCGCAATCGCTCCGAAGATCACACCGGTCGTACCCACACCCAGACCGTATGGGGCTGGTGTGGTTCGGCTCACGACCCGCCTCGGTGTGTCGCCGAATACACCCCTTTCCTGGGCTCCCGGCAACCGTTTCCGACCGGTCGCCCACGCAAACGCTTCCGTTGACATCGAGCAAGCGTTTTCTGCACCATGATCGACATGCATCGACGCGAGGCCGAGGCCGAGGCCGCCGCCCTGACACCGGGCGCAGTGGCCTCGTGGACCGAGGACGTACGACGCGCTCGCCATCCCGGCCCGGACCCGGCGGACCACGACGTCTGGCGTACTGCGGCCGTCGATCGCCTCGCTCAGCTCCTGGCGCTGTCCACCGAACGAACCGACGGCCGGCTGATCATCGAGCGCGAGGATGAGCGCCGGCCGATCACGTTGGTCACCGACGACGGTGACATCCCGTGTTGGCTCCTCACTCCGCCGGCGGGCCAGCGGAGGGATCTCGCCGTGGTCGCCGTGGCGGGCCACGGCGGCGGCATCGATGATCTTGTCGCGCCGGCGAACCGCGAGGACTTCCACGGCGGGCTGGCTCACAAGCTGGTGGCCGCCGGCTTCACCGTGCTCTGTCCCGAGATGATCAGCTTCGGACGCCGGCGCACACCGATGCCCGACACCGTGCCGCGGGCCGGGAACTCCTGTCAGGTCGACGGCATGCGCGGTGTGCTCACGGGCCGTCCGGTGCTGGGTCGTCGCGTGGCCGACACCCTGGCGGCGGTCCGCGCCGTCCGTACGGTCGAGGGAGTCGATCCGACCAAGGTCGCGGTGGTCGGCGGCTCCGGTGGCGGCGCGATCGCGCTGATCACCGTGGCGCTCGATGATCAGATTCCAGCAGCTGTGGTGGCGACCTTCCTCAGCTCGTTCGCAGACAGCTTCGGTGCAGTCCCGCACTGCATCTGCAACGCGGTGCCGGATCTGTTGACCTGGTTCGAGATGGCCGATGTCGCCGCCATGATCGCGCCGCGTCGGTTGATCATCGAGGCGGGTCGGCAGGACCCGATCTTCCCGATCGCCGCCACCGAGTCGACGTATGCGGACCTGGCCGACGTCTGGCACGGTCTGGGCGCTGAGCCACCAGACCTCGTGATCACCGACGCCGGTCATCAGTTCCGGGCCGACGACGCGATCACCCTCCTGCAACGCCACCTGCGGGTCAGCCCCTGAATCAGGCGTAGTCGTGGTCGAGACCACTCGACAGGCTCCGATGTGCGTCGGCCTGGGCAAGGAGCTCGTGGGCCTTCTGCTCCACGGCGGCCACCGCGTCGGCGCCCGCGATCCAGCGCAGGGGCGGCCGCTGGAGTGCGACGATCTGGACCAGCGCCCGGGCCAGTTTGGCGGGGTCGCCGCCCTGCTGGCCGTTCATGCTCTTCCACCCCTCGATGGTCTGAGCGGTCCGCCCGGCATAGTCGTCGATCGACAGCTCCGGCCAGATCGACGAGGCCCCCTCGACGAGCAGCTCGGTACGGAAGAAGCCGGGCTCGACGACGGTGGTGGAGATTCCGAACGGCTCGAGATCGAACCGCAGCGACTCCATCCAGCCCTCCAGAGCGAACTTCGACGCCGCATAGGCCGCGCAGAACGCCCCGCCGACGATGCCTGCCGTCGACGTGATCGTCACGACCTGGCCGGAGCGCTGCTCACGCATCACCGGCAGCACCGCCCGGGTCACGTTCAACGGGCCGAAGAAGTTCGTCTCCATCTGCGCCCGGAACTGGGCGTCGCTAATCTCCTCGAAGAAGCCGGCATAGAAGTTCCCGGCGTTGTTGACCAGAGTGTCGATCCGCCCGAACCGCGCCACAGCGGCATCGGCTGCTGCCTGCGCCGCAGCCGGATCGGTGACGTCGAGTGACACCGACAGCAGGTTGGTGTGCTCCCCGAGCGCGGCGGTGACCTTGGTGGCATCCCGGGCCGTGGCGACCACGGAGTACCCAGTGTCCAGAGCGGCTCGGGCCAGGTCGACGCCCATGCCGCGGGCGGCACCGGTGATCAACCAGACAGAACCGGTGGTGTCAGTCATAGAGAAATCCCTTTCGCCGGAATGATGTGACCCAGTCAAAGACGGCACCCGGACTCGGTGGGAGTCCCTGGCTATGGGGTCAATGACAGGAACCCCCTAGATCGCCTGGGGAGCCCTAGATTCGAGTCATGGACCACCGGGACGACATCCGCGAGTTCTTGACCTCGCGGCGCGAACGCCTCACCCCACAGCAGGCCGGGCTGCCCGACTTCGGCGGTCGGCGGCGGGTGAAGGGTCTTCGCCGCGAAGAGGTTGCCCTGCTCGCCGGAATGAGCACCGAGTACTACGTGCGCCTCGAACGGGGTAATGCGACCGGCGTCTCCGAGGCCGTCCTGAACGGGATCAGCCGGGCCCTGCAGCTCGACGAGGCCGAGCGCGCCCACCTGTACGACCTGGCCCGGACCTCCAACCAGGGCGCCGACCCCCGACGTCGGCGCGGCCCGACCCGGCCGCACCAGGTCCGGCCGAACGTGCAGCAGCTGATCGACGCCATGACCACCGTGCCCGTGTTCGTCCAAAACGGCCGGCTCGACGCGGTGGCCACGAACCGGCTCGGTGCCGCCTTGTTCTCCGAGATGTTCGCAGCACCGCAACGGCCGCTCAACGCGGCTCGGTTCACCTTCCTGGACCCCCGCGCCCGGACCTTCTACCGCGATTGGGAGGGCACCGCCCGCCAGATCGTCGCCCTGCTGCGCGCCGAGGCCGGTCGGTCACCGTACGACCGGATCCTCACCGATCTGATCGGCGAGCTCGTCACCCGAGACGACCAGTTCCGGACCTGGTGGGCCGCCCACGACGTGCGCGAGCACCGAACCGGCACCAAGAACGTCCACCACCCGATCGTCGGCGATCTCGATCTCACCTTCGAAGCCATGGACCTCACCTCCGACCGCGGCCTGCAGCTGCTCGCGTTCTCCGCCGTCCCGGGCACGCCCTCCCACGACGGCCTCCAGCTCCTCGCCAACTGGGCCGCCACCAGGGACGTCCACCGTGCTGACGCCGACGCCACGTGGAATACCGCGGCGTCCGAGCAGCCCTGACCCCTGCGCCGCTACCAGATCAGCTTCTCCCGATCTGGTCGAATATGTGTTCGAAGAACTGTCAGTGGTGCCGTTTAGCGTGGAGGTATGTCAGCAGCACCGGTGATCGAGACGGCCGCACCGGCCACGCCCGATGCTGTGGTGTTGCGGCTGCAGGAGACCCTGACCTGGCTGCAGTCCTTGGTCCCCGGTTCGGCGGACACCGGCGAACCGGTCGAGGATGCCGACCGGATTGATCGGATCGCTGCCCTGGAACGGCTGCAGGCGTCGCTGGAAGCAGCGAAGGCGGTGGAGATGGTGGCGTTCGCGAGGTCA
>DATDAP010000339.1:0-16570 GCA_036525335.1 Microlunatus sp.
AACGCCGGGACGGCTGCTGGGCCGGGGACTTCCGGTTGACCCCGGAGCTGGGGCAGAAGCTGCACGCGCTGCTGGGTCCGTTGTCGAAGCCGCAGACCACCCGCTACCAGACCGGCGATCAGGCTGACGGCGACGCGGAGAAGCAGGTCGAGGTCGATGAGCGGACCCAGGGTCAACGGCGCCATGATGCAGTCGAGGCTGCCGTGGATCGGCTGCTCCGCTGCGATGATCTGCCGGAGTCGGGTGGCATCCCGACCACCCTGTTGATCGTCATGTCCCACGCCGACTATCTGGCCGGGCAGGGGGTCGCCCACTACGGCGACGGCACCCCGCTCTCCGTAGCGAATGCTCTCGTCCTGGCCGATCAGGCGGATCTGGCCTGGTGTGTGAAGGCGCCGAAGGGGGCGGTGCTGGATCTGTACCGGACCCGGCGGATCGCCTCACCGGCGCAGACGTTGGCGTTGATCGCCCGGGACGGCGGCTGCAGCTTTCCGGGCTGCGACACTGCACCCTCGTGGTGCGAACGGCACCACATCGTGCCCTGGCAGGTCGGTGGGGACACGAACCTGGACAACCTGACCCTGCTGTGCCGCTACCACCACCGCCACTTCGAACAGGGTGGCTGGACCTGCCGGTTGAACCAGGATGGGCTGCCGGTGTGGATCCCGCCGAAGTGGATCGACCGACAACAACGACCGATCCTGCACCCACGCATCACCATCGACAACTGGGATCCGCAAGACCCGCTCGACCTCAACTGACCGGCCAGAACGAGATCAAGCCGACCAAGATCACGACCACCGCCGCAGGACTCCGCCTGCGGCGGTTTCTCGGCACGTCGAACGCGCTTCGACTCCCGTCGGTCGACTCCCGCCCGGATGTGGACGCCTTGCCAATAAGTCTATCTAGGTAGACCATGACACCGTGGAGCGGAAGCAGCGCATCTCGTCGCAGACGGCAGCGGTGCTCTTCGCGCTGGCCGAGCAGGGCAGCAGCTGGAGTCACGGTTACGACTTGTGCGGCCGGCTCGGACTCAAGGCCGGCACGATCTATCCGATCTTGATGCGGCTGGCCGACCGTGAACAGGTGGACGCGGAGTGGGAGACCGTCGCGGCGAACGGCCGACCACCCCGGCACCTCTACCGGCTCTCGGCGTCCGGTGCCGAGCTCGTCCAGCGACTCCGCGCCGAGCAGTTCACTGGAGAAGGCGGCCCGACGAGGCAGGTGGTCCGTGGTCTAGGGCCTGCGATCGGGACGGCGGACGCATGACCCCCCGCGTCCGGGATCGTGCCGAATGGCTCCTCGGGGTGGCCACTACCGGCCTGCCGGCGCGCCGGGCCGAGTGGGGCGCAGCCATGCGCGCCGAGCTTGCTGCGATCGACGACCACCGCGCGCGACGCCGATTCGCGTGCAGCGCGTCGGCGGCTGCCATCGGCGGGGGCTACGGCATCTACCTGACCCTGGCCGCCGGCGCTGCCGCGATCGTCGGGGGCGCCGCCTTGACGGCATCTCGAGTGCAGCTGCAGGACGGTGGTCCCGGAGTTCTGGGTGTGACGGTGCCGGTCCCCGCAGTCCCTCTGCTGCTGGTCGCTTTCCTCGCAGCCCGTTCGAGCAGGTCCTTCCGCTTCGGTGTGGCGACCGGGATGCTGGCGCTGGTGGCCAGCCTCGGTGCCGTGTTCACGGTTCTTGCCGTCGAAGGCCCCGTGTGGATGGGTCGGTACGGCGTCTTCATGCTCGACGCCGACCCGCCGCGGCATGCCGTCGGATCGGCCGAGATCGTGCTCGATCTCTTCTCCACCGGGATGTGGCTCGGGCACGTGGCTTTCTGGCTGCCGGGGCTCCTGGTCGGAGCGGCACTGGGCGCTCGGCTCGGCTCCCGACGTGGGCCCAGCGCGGTAGTCCACTAGGTCCCGAGGCTCGTCTGCTCGTCGAGCGAGCCTGCGGAGGCACCTGCTGGCCGCGTTGCGGCGGCGTCGTCGCAGATGCGGAATCTCGGTGGAGGTCTTGCCCGACGAGTCCGGCGGGGACGAAGATACGGGCAGCAGAGTTTGTCTCCCGGGCGTCGTCGGTGCGCCGCTGGGCGGACGGGTGTGCCTAGGCGGAGCAACGATTCTCGTGACCCTGGGGCACGACGTCACAATCTTGTTGCGCCTCAGTCTGAGTTCTCCTCAAGAGTTGCCGTAAATGCTTTCATGGCCTAGAAAAGGGTTACCGCTCAGTAAGTGAGTTGCGTACGTCAGCGCTATCGCGCGCCCTGGCCCAGCGGTCGGCGCGCGCTCGGAGGAGGACATTCATGCGAGGAAGAGCTCGCGCAGTACTGGCAGCCGGGGTCACCACGGTTGCGTTGCTCGCGGCCGCCTGTGGGGGCGGCGGCACCGAGCCGGGGACCAGTGAGGCCAGCGGCCAGACCGGCGGTGAGATCTCGATCCGAGGCTGTACGCCGGAGAACCCGCTCGTCCCGGGCAACACCAGTGAGGTCTGTGGCGGCAACGTCATCGCCGCGATGGCCGCCACGCTCATCCACTACGACGCCGAGACGGCTGCCCCGAAGAACGACATCGCCGAGTCGATCGAGTCCGACGACAACCAGAACTTCACGGTGAAGCTCAAGCAGGGCCGCAAGTTCCACGACGGCACTGACGTCAAGGCGAAGAACTTCGTCGACGCGTGGAACTACACGGCCGCCGGCAAGAACGGCCAGGCGGGCAGCTACTTCTACGCCCCGGTCGAGGGCTACAGCGACACCCAGTGTGGTACCGACGCCGAGGGCAACGCCGATTGCAAGGGCAAGCCGGCCAAGTCCGAGACGATGTCCGGTCTGAAGGTGGTCGATGACACCACCTTCACCATCAAGACGACCGAGAAGGTGTCCAACTGGCCGGTCCGGCTGGGCTACTCGGCGTTCGCGGCGCTGCCGGATTCGTTCTTCAAGGACCCGAAGGCCTTCGAAGACAAGCCGATCGGCGCTGGGCCGTTCCAGCTGGAGAGCAAGTCCACCACGGAGATGGTGCTGACGAAGTTCGCCGACTACACCGGTGACTTCAAGCCGAGCGTCGACAAGGTGACCTTCCGGATCTACGGCGACGACAACGCCTCGTACGCCGATGTGGTCGCCGGAAACCTCGACTTCACCGACATCATTCCGGCCGACCAACTGGTGGGCGACGCCTGGAAGAGCGATCTGCCGGATCGCAACGCTTCGGTGGAAACCGGAACCCTGGCGTGGTACTGGTACTCGCCGTACGACGATCAGCTGAAGGACAACGTCGACCTGCGCAAGTCGATCTCGATGGCCGTTGATCGCGACCTGATCGCCAAGCAGGTCTACCAAGGCACGGTCACGCCGATCAAGAACTGGGTCTCACCGACCGTGGACGGCTTCAAGGAGGGCGCGTGCACTGAGGCGTGCACCTTCAACAAGGACGCCGCGAAGGCCCTGTACGACAAGGCTGGCGGCTACAAGGGCACCCTGACCTTCACCTACAACGCCGACACTGGCGGCAACAAGGAATATGCCGAGGCGGTGGCGAACCAGCTCAAGAACAACCTCGGTGTCGACGCACAGGCCGTTCCGACCGTCGACTTCGCGACCTTCAACAAGAAGATCCGGGCAGGCGAGCTCAAGGGCCTCTTCCGCAGCGGCTGGCAGATGGACTACCCCTCCATCGAGAACTTCCTCACCCCGATCTACGCCAGCGGTGCCTACCCCGATGGCTCGAACTACGGCAAGTACAACAACCCGGCGTTCGACAAGCTGCTGAGCCAGGCTGCGGCTGCTCCCACGATCGACGAGGCCAACGCGCTGTACCAGCAGGCTGAGTCCCTGCTGAACGAGGACTTCCCCAGCGCCCCGCTGTGGGCACGGAACACGAATGTCGGGTGGTCGGAGAACGTGACTGACGTCAAGGTCACTGCCTTCGGCACGCTGGACCTCACCTCGATCAAGACGGTCTGACCAGAACCCCCTCTGATCTGACCTGAACAAAGTGTCGGCCCGCTGGGACATCTCGGCGGGCCGACGCTATGTTCATCACGAGAGCTCTTCCACACAGACCGTGAGGAGTTGCTGAATGGGCAGGTACGTCGTCCGACGCTTGCTGCAGATGATCCCCGTCATCATCGGGATCACCTTCATCATCTACGTCACGGTGTTCGCGCTGGGAGACCCTACGGTGGGTCGCTGCGGCGAGCGGCCGTGTCCCGCCGCCTACATCGCCAAGTTCCGCGCCGACAACAATCTCGACAAGCCCGTGGTGCTGCAGTACGTGCTGTACATGGGCAACCTGGTCCGGGGCGACCTCGGCACGAACTTCTACGGCAACAGCGTGGCCGAGGAGCTGGCCGTCCGGATCCCGACGACGTTCAAGCTCGGCATCATGGCGATCACCATCGAGGCCGTCATCGGGATCACGGCCGGCGTGCTGGCTGGTATCCGGCGCGGAAAGTTCGTCGACAACCTGGTCACCATCAGTACGTTGCTGTTGATCTCCATCCCGGTGTTCGTCATCGGCGGCCTGGCTCAGCTGATCTTCGGCATCAACCTCGGCTGGTTCCCGGTCACCGCGACCCAGGGCACCGTGTACTCACTGATCATGCCGGCCTTCGTGCTCGCCTCGACCTCCATCGCGTACGTGGCTCGGCTGATGCGCACCAACCTGGCCGAGAACCTACGGGCCGATTACGTGCGCACCGCGAAAGCGAAGGGTCTCAGCCCGAACCGGGTGGTGGGGGTACACACCCTGCGCAACTCGTTGATCCCGGTGATCACCTACATCGGCATCGACGTCGGGGCTCTGATGGGTGGTGCGGTGGTCACCGAGCGCATCTTCAACATCAACGGCGTCGGTCAGTTCCTCTATCGCAGCATCCAGGCCAAGGACGGGACGTCGGTCGTCGGCACCATCACCTTCCTGGTGCTGATCTACCTGCTGGTGAACCTGTTGGTCGACGTGCTCTACGGCTTCCTGGATCCGAGGATCTCCCATGACTGAGCCGAAGCAGGACTTCATTCCCATCGACATCGACGCGTCGGGTGGCCTCGAGACTCCCATCCCTCCGCCGCCGGACGTCACGTCGGAGAAGGTGACCTCGCTGGGTCGGGACGCCTGGCTGGAGATGAGGCACCGCCCGCTGTTCTGGATCTCGGCGGCGCTGATCGTCTTCTTCGTCCTGATGGCTGCGTTCCCGAGTCTGTTCACGAGCACCGACCCGTACTACGCCGACTTGGCCAAGGCGCGGCTGCCACCCTCGTCCGAGGCCTGGTTCGGCTACGACAACCAGGGGTACGACGTCTACGCCCGCACCATCTACGGTGCGCGAGCATCGATCATGGTCGGTATCTACGCCACGGCCTTCACGCTGATCTTCGGCTCGATCGTCGGTATCACCGCCGGGTACATCGGCGGGACGCTGGACTCCGTGCTCGGCCGGGTCGCCGAGATCTTCCTCGGGATCCCGCTGCTCCTGGGCGGGATCCTGTTCCTCTACGTGTTCCCCAGCGACCCGTTGACGACCCCGTTCACCGTGCAGGTGGCCAAGGTGGCGCTGGTGATCGGCGTGCTGGGCTGGCCGACCATCATGCGCTTGATGCGGTCCAGCGTGCTGCAGGTGAAGCCCAACGACTACGTCCAGGCCGCGCGGGCTCTCGGTGCTTCCCCGGGCCGGATCATCCGCTCCCACATCCTGCCCAACTCGCTGGCCTCGGTGATCGTCGTGTCGACCATCAACCTCGGGGCCTTCATCTCCGTCGAGGCCACGTTGTCGTTCCTGGGCATCGGCCTGCAGCCGCCGGCGATCTCGTGGGGAATCGCGATCTCGGAGGCTTCCGGGATCGGCCTGATCCGGGCTGCCCCGCACATGCTGATCTTTCCCAGCCTCTTCTTGTCGGCGACGGTGCTGGCCTTCATCATGCTGGGCGACACGGTCCGAGACGCCCTCGATCCGAAGCAGCGCTGAGGAAGGCGGACATGGCTACAACGTCGGACAAGGTCGAGACGCTGGCGACCGAGAGCATCTGGCAGCCGACGGACGGCATGCTGCTGGAGGTCGATCGCCTGCAGGTGGAGTTCCGGACCCGGTATGGCGTCGCCAAGGCGATCAACGGCGTGACCTTCGATCTGCGCGAGGGCGAGACGGTCGCGGTGCTGGGAGAGTCCGGCTCGGGGAAGTCGGTCACCGCCCAGGCGATCATGGGCATTCTCGACAGCCCACCCGGGTTCATCACCGGTGGTGAGATCCGGTACTGCGGCACCGACATCCTCAAGCTTCCGGAGGAGAAGCGGCGCCAGATCCGCGGACCGGAGATCTCGATGATCTTCCAGGATGCTCTGAGCTCGCTGAACCCGGTGTTCCCGGTCGGTTGGCAGATCGCCGAGATGTTCCGCAACCATCGCGGGATGAACAAGACCGATTCGCTCGAGCGAGCGGTTCACCTGATGGAGCGGGTGTCCATCCCCGGGGCCAAGCAACGGGTCAAGGCGTTCCCGCACCAGTTCTCCGGCGGCATGCGACAGCGGATCATGATCGCGATGGCGATCGCGCTCGATCCGGCCGTGCTGATCGCCGACGAGCCCACCACCGCCCTCGACGTGACCGTCCAGGCCCAGATCATGCAGCTCCTCCAGGATCTTCAGGAGGAGCGCAAGATGGGGCTCATCCTGATCACCCACGACCTCGGCGTGGTCGCCGACGTGGCGGACCGGATCGCAGTGATGTATGCCGGACGCATCGTCGAGCAGGGCGACATCTTCGACCTGTACGCGGCGCCAGCGCACCCGTACACCAAGGGCCTGCTGGATTCGATCCCACGGCTGGACCAGAAAGGTCAGCGGCTGTCGGCCATCGGTGGCCTTCCCCCGAACCTGACCAGGATCCCGGCGGGATGCGCTTTCAACCCCCGGTGCCAGCACGTCCAGGACGTCTGCACTGTCGACCCTCCACCGCCGCTGCGGGAGGTCGACCACCGCCGATGGGCGGCCTGTCACTTCGCCGAGATCGTGATGGCGGGTCAGGCGGACGTGACCCACGCCATCGACCCGAGGGACGCGTCAGACGTGTTCCCGGGCGGTGTAGCGCCGACACATCGGACCTATGGGGAGGGCCAGGCCGGGGGACCGCCATTTGGTTCTGCTGGTATGGGTGGCGACGGAGGAGGTGGTGATTCATGACCGGTGAGGTGATCCTCAAGGCCGAGAACCTGGTCAAGTACTACCCGATCAAGGCCGGCGTGTTCCGGCGCACGGTCGGCCAGGTCAAGGCGCTGGACGGCGTCTCCTTCGAGCTCTACAAGGGCGAGACGCTCGGCATCGTCGGGGAGTCCGGCTGCGGCAAGTCGACCCTGGGTCGGATGCTGATGCGGCTCGAGGAGCCAACGGAAGGAAAGCTCACCTTCGACGGGGTCGACATGTACGCGCAGCAGGGCGCCGCAATGCGGCGGCTGCGCCGCGACATCCAGATCGTCTTCCAGGATCCGTACACGTCGCTGAACCCGCGGATGACGGTCGGCGACATCGTCGGAGAACCCTTCGAGATCCACAGCGACGTCACGCCCAAGGGCGGACGCCGCCAGCGGGTCCAGGAGCTGCTGGCCCTGGTGGGTCTCAATCCCGAGCACATCAACCGTTACCCGCACCAGTTCTCCGGCGGGCAGCGCCAGCGTATCGGCATAGCTCGTGGGCTCGCCCTGAACCCCAAGGTGATCGTCTGCGACGAGCCGGTATCCGCCTTGGACGTGTCGGTGCAGGCCCAGGTGGTCAATCTGCTGGAAGACCTGCAGAGAGAGTTCGGGCTGGCGTACGTGTTCATCGCGCACGATCTGTCGGTGGTCAGGCACATCTCCGACCGGGTCGGCGTGATGTATCTCGGCAAGATGGTCGAGCTGGGGGACGAGGACCAGATCTACTCGCACCCGACTCATCCGTACACGCAGGCCCTGCTGTCGGCCGTCCCGGTGCCCGATCCCACGCTGCGCAGTGTGCGCGAGCAGATCGTGCTGACCGGCGACGTGCCCAGCCCGGCCAACCCGCCGAGTGGCTGCCGGTTCCACACCCGGTGCTGGAAGGCACAGGACGTCTGCAGCGTCGAGGACCCGGAGCTGATACCGCGACCGGACGGGCTGTCGGCCCACCTGTCCGCCTGTCACTTCGCCGAGGCGCGCGCCGTCGTCTGACCTGGTCGGGGTCGGCCCGTGAGCGGAGATCGCGCTGTCGTCGTACGGACGTAAAGTGATCGCCGTGACTTCGGCCGATTCCCAGCACCCAGCGGAGGCCCGCCCCGACCGGCGCCTGATGCTGGTGCACGCCCACCCCGACGACGAGTCGATCAACAACGGCGCGACCATGGCTCGCTACGTCGACGAAGGTGCGCAGGTGACCCTGGTCACGTGCACGCTCGGCGAGGAGGGCGAGGTGCTGGTGCCCGACCTTGACCATCTCGCGGCCGAGCACGGCGATGAGCTGGGCGAGCACCGACTCGGGGAGCTGCAGGAGGCGATGGCCTGTCTGCGGGTGACGGACTTCGTCCGGCTGGGTGGCGACCACCGATTCCGCGATTCCGGGATGGCCTGGTCCGCGGACGGTACGGCCACCGCCCGCGACATCCTGCGCGAGGGCATCTTCTGGACCACCGACCTGCTCACCGCGGCGAACGAGCTCGTGCCGCTGATCCGGGACCGGCGGCCCCAGGTGCTGGTCACCTACAACGAGATCGGCGGCTACGGCCACCCCGACCACATCCAGGCCCATCGGGTCGCGATGTACGGCTACCAGCTGGCCGCGATGCCGCACTACCGACCGGACCTGGGCCCGGCCTGGCAGGTCGACCGGGTGCTGTGGACGACGATGAGCGAGACCAGGTTGAGCGAGGGTCTCCGGGCGCTCCGGGCGGCGGGCGACACCGAGACGTTCGGCGGGCTGGACCCCGAGGGACCGTTCGGTCCGATGGCGGCTCCCGACGACGCGATCGCCGCCGAGATCGACGGCGGGCCGTGGGTGGGACGCAAGCTGGACGCCATGCGCGCGCACGCCACGCAGATCACCGCCGACGGCCAGTTCTTCACCGGTACGGCGATCCTGGGCGACACGATGTGGTCCCATGAGTACTATCGACTCGCGGCCGGGGCGCCCTATCCCGACCCGACCAGCTGGGCCGACGACCTCTTCGCCGGTCTGAAGCCCGCGGGCTGAAGGTTGACCGTCAGGCCTGAGGAGTTCCGCCACGCGCTGGCGCACTGGGCCACCGGCGTGGCGGTGCTGACCTGCCGCTGGGAGACCCGGCCGTACGCGCTGACGGTGACCTCCTTCTCCTCGGTCTCCCTGGACCCGCCGCTGGTCCTGGTCTGCATCGGGAAGCAGTCGCGGTTCCACGCGCCCGTCACCGCCACCGGCACCTGGGCCGTGTCCGTCCTCGCCCGCGCGCAGGGTGCTCTGGCCCGCCGTTTCGCAGCGCACGGCCGCGCGTACGCCACCCAGTTCGATGACGTGGTGACGACCGCGGCGCCGTCCGGAGCACCGGTGCTCGATGGCTCGCTGGTCTGGCTGGACTGCCGGACCGCTGCCCTGCACGACGCGGGCGACCACACCATCGTCGTGGGTGAGGTTGTTCACACCAGCCCGCTCACCGAGGGCTATATCACGCGTGACGAATCGCCGCCCCGGGACCCCCTCACGTACTATCGGGGGACCTTCAGTGATGTCTCAGCACACTGATGCGAGTCCCGCATGACCACCGTCCGCATGATCGATGGGGTCGCGCTGCGCCCGGTCGGTCGTGCATCCGCCGGGCGCCGCCGACCCGGTGAGGTTAGTTCGTGAGCAACCCGTCCGATGGGTCCACCGGATCGTCCGACGACAACCGGCCGCGCAGCTGGTCGTCCGAGGACGGCCAGCCGACCGACCCCGACGCCACGCTGGTGAGGGGTCCCCTGCCTCCCGAGCCGACGCCGCCCTCGGCCGCCGGCAAGCGGGCCGGTCTCATCGCCGGCCTCGTCGGTGGAGCACTCATCGTCCTGGTCGGGGCGGTCTATCTGGCGGGCTACCTGATGGCCGGCGACAAGCTGCCGAAGGACGCCGAGATCGCGGGCGTTTCCGTGGGTGGTCTGAGCACCGAAGCCGCCACCGAGAAGCTGCAGGCCGAGCTCGGCGAGCAGGCGGCGGCGCCGATCGCGGTGACCGCAGGCGACGAGAAGGCAGAGATCTCGCCGGCCGGCGCCGGACTGAGTGTCGACTACGCCGCGAGCGTCGAGCTGGCCGGCGGCGGGCGCAGCCTCGATCCACGCCACATCTGGCGGGTGCTGGCCGGTGGCTCGCAGACCGATGCCGTGGTCGTGACCGACCAGGCCGAGCTGGACGCGGCCGTCGCCGAGCTGGCGAAGAACGTGGACCGGAAGCCCAAGGACGCGAAGCTCTCCTTCGACGGTGACCAGGTCGTGCAGACCGAAGGCAAGGACGGGGTCGCTCTGGACACCGACGGAGCGTCGTCGGCCATCGAGAGCGCCTTCCTGACCTCGAGCGGGCCGGTGGAACTGCCCGCGGAGGTCACCGAGCCGCAGATCACCACGGCCGAGGTGGCCGAGCTGGCGACGTCCTACGCCAAGCCGGCCGTCTCCGGTCCGGTGACCCTGAAGGCCGGCGCCGCCGGCAGCTTCAAGGTGACCCCGAGCATGATCGGTGACTCGATCACGTTCGTCGCGGCCGATGGCACGCTCAAGCCGCAGCTGGACGCCGAGAAGCTCCGCAAGGTCGCCGATGACGCGGTGTCGGAGGTCGAGCTGAGGGAGCCGAAGAACGCGACCGTACGACTGGTCGACGGCAAGCCGAAGGTGATCGCCGCTGTGAACGGCACCACCCTGAGCGCCGCGAACCTGGCTGCCGCCGTCGAGCCCGTGCTCACCAAGACCGGCAAGGAGCGCACCGGCGAAGTGGAGCTGATCGGGGCCAAGGCCTCCTTCTCCACCGAGGACGCGGAGCAGCTCGGCATCAAGAAGGTGACCGGCCAGTTCACCACCCAGTTCCCGTACGCCACCTACCGCAACGTGAACATCGGCCGGGCCGCCGAGCTGATCAACAACACGGTGCTGAAGCCGGGCGACACGTTCTCGTTGAACGGCATCGTGGGGGAGCGGACCGCGAAGAACGGGTTCGTGGAGGGCTACATCATCCAGGGCGGCAAGTTCAAGAAGGAGCTCGGTGGTGGGGTCTCGCAGAGCGCGACCACCACGTACAACGCCATGTTCTTCGCCGGTCTCAAGGACATCCAGCACCAGCCCCACACGCTCTACATCGACCGCTACCCGCCAGGTCGGGAAGCCACCGTGGCCTGGCCGACCCTGGACCTGAAGTTCCAGAACAACACGAAGTACGGCGTGCTGGTGCAGGCGTACGTGAAGAAGGCGACGCCGAGCTCGAAGGGCTCGATCACCGTCAAGATGTGGTCGACCAAGACCTACGACGAGATCGACTCCTCGGCGTTGAAGAAGTCCAACTTCACCACCGGCCGGAACATCACCGACGACGACCCGAAGTGCGAACCCCAGGCCCCGGTCCAGGGCTTCACGGTCGACTACTCGCGGATCTTCCGCAACGACGGCAAGACCGTGAGGTCCGAGCCGTTCCGCTGGACCTACGCCCCGACGGACAAGATCACCTGCAAATAGTCGTCACTCGCTGTTCGCGACGCGCTCGAGGCTTTGACTTCCCTCCCTCACTCACGAACGAAAAGCGTGTCTGCTCCTTCGGTCAGTCCAGACAAAGCCGCGCTCTGCTCACGGCCGCTCGCGACGGGCTCGCTCGTTGGCGCTCGCTCGGGTAGTGGTTGGGCTTCCATCAGGCGAGGACGGGTTGGGCGAGATGCGTCTGGCCCACGCCGATCTGCTTGCCGGCATCCAGGAGGACGTCGCCGAGGCGGTCGACGATCTTGTCCAGCAGGGCGGCGTCCGCGATCAGCGGTGGGGCGATCTGCATCACAGCGTCGCCGCGATCGTCGGTGCGGGCGATCAAGCCGGCCTCGCGGAACCGCTGAGGCAGGAAACCGCGGATCAGCTGATCGCGTTGCGCCTGGTCGAGCCGGGTGTTGTCGGCGTCCGCGACCATCTCCACCGCCCAGAAGAAGCCGGCCCCGCGGACGTCGCCGACGATCGGCAGCGACCGCAGCTCGTTCATCCGGGACTCCAGGTGGGGGGCCAGCGTCCGGACGTTCTCCAGCACGCCGTCACGCTCGAAGATCTCGATGTTCTTGAGGGCGATGACGGCACTCAACGGATGGCCGGCGAAGGTGATGCCGTGCCGGAACACCCGGCCCGACCCCTCGGTCATCGGCTCGGTCACCTTGGACCGGGCCAGCACGGCGCCCATCGGGGCGTACGCGGACGTCAGACCCTTGGCCACGCTGATCAGGTCCGGAGCCACGCCCTCGCGGGAGCTGGCGAAGAACTCGCCGATCCGCCCGAAGCCGGTGATCACCTCGTCGGCCATCAGCAGGATGCCGTAGCGGTCAGAGATCTCGCGCAGCCCGGTCCAGTAGCCGGGCGGCGGCGTGATCGAGCCACCCGCGTTCTGCACGGGCTCGGCGATGATCAGCGCCACCTCGTCCGGCCCGGCGGCCAGCACCGCCTGCTCGACCTCGGACAGCAGCCGACCACAGAATGCCACCGGGTCGTCGCCATCGGGCGCCCGGAACGGGTTGGTGTTGCTGACGTGGCTGACCTCGATCGGCGGGGTGCCGAAGTCGCTCTTGAAGCCCGGGATGCCGGTGAAGGACAACGCGCCGAGGGTGACGCCGTGGTAGGCGACCTTGCGGGCGATGGCCTTGCGGCGCTGCGGTTGCCCGAGGGCGACGTAGTGCTCGCGGACGAGCTTCCAGGCGGACTCCACCGCCTCCGAGCCGCCGCTGGTGAAGTAGACGCGGTAGTCGTCCGCCGGGGCCAGCGAGGACACCTTCTCGGCCAGCTCCAGGGCCGCCGGGTGGGCGGTGGCCCAGTTGGTGTTGAACGGCAGTGTTGTCAGCTGCCGGGTGGCGACCTCGGCCATCTCGGCGCCGTAAGAGTAGCCGATCTGCGCGCAGAACAGACTGGAGAGGGCGTCGATGTACTGCCGGCCCGCGGTGTCGTAGACGTACGCTCCCTCGGCTCGCTCCAGCACCAGCAGGTCGGCGACCTGAGGCTTGGAGAAGTGCAACAACAGGTTGTCGTCGGCCATCGCCTGGTAGTCGGTCACGATGCTCCTTCGTCCATCCGGCAAGCCGTCACGAGGCTCGTTCGTCGATCCGGTCAGCATATGCCCGCAGCGATGGGCCCGCGCCGCCCACAACCCCACCGTCGACAGCGGCCAGGTCACACGGGAAGATGAGGCGTGGCAACCGTACGCGCGGCAATCACCCAGACGACCTGGACCGGCGACAAGGCGTCCATGCTCGACAAGCACGAGGGCTTCGCCCGGAACGCCGCGGCCGAGGGCGCTCAGGTCATCTGCTTCCAGGAGCTCTTCTACGGCCCCTACTTCGGCATCACCGAGGATGCGAAGTACTACGACTTCGCCGAGCCGGCCGACGGTCCGATCGTCCAGCGGTTCGCCGCGCTGGCCGCGGAGCTGTCGTTGGTGATGGTGCTGCCGATCTACGAGGAGGAGCAGCCCGGCGTCTACTACAACACCGCGGTGGTCGTCGACGCCGATGGCGGCGTGCTCGGCAAGTACCGCAAGCACCACATCCCACACCTGGACAAGTTCTGGGAGAAGTTCTACTTCCGGCCCGGCAACCTCGGCTACCCGGTGTTCCAGACGGCCGTCGGGCCGATCGGGATCTACATCTGCTACGACCGGCACTTCCCGGAGGGCTGGCGCGAGCTCGGGCTGAACGGCGCCCAGATCGTCTTCAACCCCAACGCCACCAAGCCCGGGCTGTCGAACCGGCTCTGGGAGATCGAGCAGCCCGCCGCGGCGGCGGCCAACGGCTACTTCGTGGCCGCGCCGAACCGGGTGGGGCGGGAGGACAACGAGTACGGCGAGCTGGCCGTCTCCTTCTACGGCTCCAGCCAGTTCGTCGACCCGCAAGGGAATCTGATCGGTCCGATGGGCAGCGACTCGGCAGAGGAGATCGTGATCCGCGACCTCGACCTGGACATGATCAGACAGGTGCGCAACGCCTGGCAGTTCTATCGGGACCGCCGTCCGGACTCGTACACGGCGATCACCAAACCATGATCATCATCTCGAGGAGTCGGGGGGCGCGATGAGCACGATCTTGATCACCGGCGGCACGGTGGTGAACGCCACCGGCACGGCGGCCGCCGACGTGCTGGTGGACGGAGAGTCGATCGCGGCGGTGCTGGCCCCGGGCACGCAGCTGTTGGGGGTCGATCTCGCCGGCTCGGTGGACCGGGTGATCGACGCGAGCGGGAAGCTCGTGATCCCCGGCGGCATCGACGCGCACACGCACATGGAGCTGCCGTTCGGCGGCACCAACGCCTCGGACACCTTCGAGACCGGCACCCGGGCCGCGGCCTGGGGCGGCACCACGTCGATCATCGACTTCGCCGTGCAGCGGTACGGCGAACGGGTCGAGGAAGGGCTGGCGGCCTGGCACGCCAAGGCGGCCGGCAACTGCGCCGTCGACTACGGCTTCCACCAGATCATCGGCGGCGTCGACGAGTTCTCCCTCAAGGCGATGGACTCGCTGATCGACGAAGGGATCACCAGCTTCAAGTTGTTCATGGCGTACCCGGGCGTCTTCTACTCCGACGACGCGCAGATCCTCAAGGCGATGCAGAAGTCGGCCGAGACCGGCCTGATGACGATGATGCACGCCGAGAACGGGCCGGCCATCGACGTGCTGGCCGAGCAGCTCTACAGCGCCGGCAAGACCGGCCCGTACTGGCACGGGATCGCACGGGCCTGGCAGCTCGAGGAGGAGGCCACCCACCGGGCGATCATGATCGCCGACGTGACCGGGGCGCCGCTCTACGTCGTGCACGTCAGCGCCCAGCAGGCCGTGGCCCAGATCGCCGCCGCCCGCGACCGGGGACGCAACGTGTTCGGCGAGACCTGTCCGCAGTACCTGTACCTGTCCCTGGAGGACCAGCTCGGTGCCCGGAGCGAGGAGTGGGGTGATTTCGAGGGCGCTAGATGGGTCTGCTCCACCCCGCTGCGCTCTCGGGCCGAGGGGCACCAGGACGCGATGTGGCAGGCGCTGCGCACCAACGACCTGCAGATGGTGTCCACCGATCACTGCCCGTTCTGCATGAAGGAGCAGAAGGAGCTCGGCCGGGGCGACTTCCGGGCCATCCCGAACGGCATCGGCGGCATCGAGCACCGGATGGATCTGCTCTACCAGGGCGTGGTCACCGGAGAGCTGACCCTGCCGCGGTGGGTGGAGATCACCTCGACAACCCCGGCTCGGATGTTCGGTCTGTACGGTCGCAAGGGGGTCATCCAGCCCGGCGCCGATGCGGACATCGTGATCTACGACCCGGACGGTCACACCTCGATCGGCGTCGGCGAGGGCCGGACCCATCACATGAACATGGACCACTCCGCCTGGGAGGGCTTCGAGGTCGACGGTCACGTCGACCGGGTGCTCTCCCGCGGCTCGGTGATCGTCGACGCGAACGGCTACCGGGGCACCAAGGGCCACGGCCGGTTCCTGAAGCGCGACCTGAGCCAGTACCTCATCTGAACGGGAGAACGATCATGGACTTCGGGGTGGTGCTGCAGACCGATCCGCCGGGCTGGCGGACGGTGCAGCTGGCCGAGCTGGCCGAGGCGCACGGGTTCAATCACCTGTGGACGTTCGACTCGCACCTGCTGTGGCAGGAGCCGTACGTGCTCTACAGCCAGATCCTGGCGCGGACCCAGCGGCTGACCGTCGGTCCGATGGTGACCAACCCCAGCACCCGGGACTGGACGGTGACCGCCTCGCTGTTCGCCACCCTGAACGAGATGTTCGGCAACCGAACGGTGTGCGGGATCGGTCGCGGCGACTCCGCCGTACGCGTCACCAATGGCAAACCGGCCACCCTGAAGGAAGTCCGCGAGGCCACCCACGTGATCCGGGAGCTGGCCAACTGCCGAGCGGTGGACTACAAGGGGTCTCGGCTGCAGTTCCCCTGGGCCCACAGCTCTTCGCTGGAGGTGTGGGTGGCCGCGTACGGACCGTTGGCCCTGAAGACGGCCGGCGAGGTGGGTGACGGCTACATCCTGCAGCTGGCTGACGTCGACATCGCGCGCTGGATGATCACCAGCGTGCGGGAGGCCGCGGTGAACGCCGATCGCGACCCGGACGCGATCACGTTCTGCGTGGCCGCGCCCAACTACGTCGGCGACGACTGGGCGCACATGCGGGACCAGTGCCGCTGGTTCGGTGGCATGGTCGGCAACCACATCGCCGACATCGTGGCCCGGTACGGCGAGAGCGGGGCGATCCCGACCGCGCTGACCGACTACATCAAGAACCGTCAGGGGTACGACTACAACGAGCACGGCCGCGCCGGGAACACCCACGCCGCCTTCGTGCCCGACGACATCGTCGACCGCTTCTGCATCCTCGGCACAGCCGACGACCACATCGCCAAGCTGAAGCAGCT
>DATDAP010000340.1:0-6839 GCA_036525335.1 Microlunatus sp.
AGGATGCGCTCGGTGGTGGTGGTCTTGCCCGCGTCGATGTGGGCCATGATCCCGATGTTGCGGACATGGGTCAGGTCGGTCTTGATGTCGACAGCCATGGTGTGGCTTCAACCTCTCCTCAGTGGATCTGTGCGGGCGATCTGCTGGTCCTCCGGGCGGTCGGGGTGCGACCACCCGGCTGACCAGCGACCTACCAGCGGTAGTGGGCGAAGGCCTTGTTGGCTTCGGCCATCTTGTGGGTGTCCTCACGGCGCTTGACCGCGGCCCCCAGGCCGTTCGACGCGTCCAGGATCTCGTTCATCAGTCGCTCGGACATGGTCTTCTCGCGCCGCAGCCGCGCGAAGTGGACCAGCCAACGCATCGACAAGGTGGTGGCACGAGCCGGCTTCACCTCGATGGGGACCTGGTAGGTCGCACCGCCCACGCGACGGCTCTTGACCTCCAGGGACGGCTTGACGTTGTCGAGTGCCCGCTTGAGGGTCTGCACCGGATCGATACCGGTCTTGGTGCGGGTGCCCTCCATGGCGGTGTAGACGATGCCCTGGGCGATGGTCTTCTTACCGTCGAGCAGGATCTTGCTGACGAGCTGGCTGACCAGGGGCGACCCGTAGACGGGGTCGACCATCACCGGGCGCTTCGGCGCGGGGCCCTTGCGAGGCATTACTTCTCCTTCTTGGCGCCGTAGCGGCTACGGGCCTGCTTGCGGTTCTTGACACCCTGGGTGTCCAGCGAACCGCGGATGATCTTGTAACGAACACCCGGCAGGTCCTTCACGCGGCCGCCGCGGACGAGCACCATCGAGTGCTCCTGCAGGTTGTGGCCGACGCCGGGGATGTACGCAGTGACCTCGACCGAGGACGACAGGCGAACACGGGCGACCTTGCGCAACGCCGAGTTGGGCTTCTTCGGCGTCGTCGTGTACACCCGCGTGCACACGCCACGGCGCTGGGGCGAACCCTTGAGCGCGGGCGTCTTGTTCTTGCTCACCTTGTCGGTGCGGCCCTTGCGGACCAGCTGCTGAATCGTGGGCACCGCTTGCTGTCACTTTCTGCTGCGTGGATGGGGTCGTGAACCGGCAGACTGCTGCTGGTCCACAGTGCGACACCACCGCAGAGACCGAACGAACAGGTCGACATGGGGGCACGCACCAGAGCCGGGCAAGCCCGGACACAAGCGCCTAGGTTATCTCGTCGGACGCATAGGGTCAAAGCGGCGAGAGGGTCCCGGACACCGGTGGTCGAGCCTACCCGCCGCGGGCAAGGACAGCCGGGTCCGTGGCTGTGGGTCCGGCCGGTCGCCGGACGGGCGGAATGACGAGGGCGCTCGCCGGGTTGTCCAGGACGTGACTCGTCTCTCCGTCCTCGATCTCGTTCCCGTCCGCACCGACCAGACCACCGCCGACGCGATCGCGGCCTCCGTGTCACTGGCCCGGACCGCCGACGAGCTGGGATTCACCCGCTACTGGGTCGCCGAGCACCACAACATGCCGGCCGTCGCGGCCACGAATCCTGCCGTCCTGATCGCGATGCTGGCCGCAGCCACCGAACGGATCCGGCTGGGTTCGGGCGGCGTGATGCTACCGAACCACGCCCCGTTGGTGATCGCCGAGCAGTTCGCCCTGCTCGAAGCGGCGTATCCGGATCGGATCGATCTCGGCGTCGGCCGGGCCCCCGGTTCGGACCCGGTCACGAGCCACCTGCTGCGCGCCGGCCGCAAGGACCAGGTCGACCCGTTCGCCGACGATCTCTCCGCTCTGTCGCTGATGATGCAGCCCGGGGGTGTCCAGCTCTCCCTCGGCGGACGGTCCTATCCTCTCGCCGCCACGCCGGCGGCGCGGACGGCGCCGAAGGTGTGGCTGCTCGGATCGTCGATGTACTCAGCCGATCTCGCCGCGTCCCTCGGACTGCCGTACGTGTTCGCACATCATTTCGGCGGCGAGCAGACCCTCACCGCCCTGCAGCGCTACCGCAGCCAGTTCCGGCCGTCGCCGGAGACGCCCGAGCCCGCCACCATCGCCGTAGTGAACGCCGCGGTGGCGGCGACTCAGGATGAGGCCGACCGGTTGACCCTGGGCCAGCGCCGCTCGATGTGGCGGCTGCGCAGCGGCCAGCCCCTGGCTGCCCAGGAGCTGGTCGAGGACGCGGAGGCCGATCCGTTGCCCGCAGCCGCCCAGCAGGCCGCCGACGACTTCGCTCGCAGCTGGTTCGTCGGCACGCCCGAGTCCGTCGCCGCGGGTGTCACCGCCCTGGCCGCCGAGTTCGGTACGGACGAGGTGATGATCTCCCCCATCGCCGGCGCCTACCGCGGCACCCCCTCCGACGCCAGTCCGACCCGCGAGGAGACCCTGCGCCTCCTGGCGAAGGAGTTGCTGTGACTCCCCTCGCGAGCGGCCGAGAGCGGAGCGGCCGGCTCTGTCTGGACTGAGAAGCGAGCAGACACGCTTTTCGTCTGCGAGCGCCGAGGGAAGTCAGAGCCAATTGGCGCTCAGCGAGCAGCGAGTGAGGACTACGGAGCGATCTCGGCGTACGTGGCGTCGTCCAGCTCGAGCTCGGCGGCGGCCAGGTTCTCCTCCAGGTGCGCGATCGAACCCGTGCCCGGGATCGGAAGCATGACCGGGGAGCGGCGCAGCAGCCAGGCGAGGGCGACCTGACCTGGCGTCGCGCCCAGTCGGGTGGCGGCGTCATGCACCGGTCCGCCCGGCGCGGCGAGCTCGCCGGCCGAGATCGGCGCCCACGGGATGAACCCGATGCCGTGGGCGGTGCAGTGGTCGAGAATGTCCTCGGACGAGCCGTCGGTCAGGTTGTAGCGGTTCTGCACGGTGGCCACGGTGAAGTACCGACCGGCTTCCTCGATGTCGGCCACGGTCACGTTGGACAGCCCGAGTGCGGTCACCTTGCCCTCGGCCTGCAGCTCGGCCAGCTCTCGATACGACTCGGCGGCCGGGACCTGCGGGTCCAGCCGATGGAGCTGCAGCAGGTCGAGCCGCTCGGTCTTGAGCTTGCGCAGCGCCAACTCGGTCTGCTGCCGCAGGTACTCCGGGCGACCCACCGGCCGCCAGATCCCCGGGCCCGGCCGCACCAGACCGACCTTGGTGGCGATCCGCAGGCCCGGCGCGTACGGGTGCAGGGCCTCGGCCAGGATCTCCTCGCTGACATTCGGTCCGTACGAGTCGGCTGTGTCGATGAAGTCCACCCCCAGCTCGACGGCCCGTCGGGCGACGCTGATGGCCACGCCCCGGTCGGCCGGCTCACCCCAGATGCCGGGACCGGTGAGGCGCATGGCGCCGAAGCCGAGACGGTGGACAGTACCGAGATCCTTGACCTCGAAGGTGCCGCTACTGAGGGCGGGAGTCGCTGACGTCATAGCGGCGACAACCGTGGGCGAGCCACCGCTATTCCGCCGCCGCGGGAGGGCGAGAGCTATTCCGCCGTCGGGGCTGGGTGGCCGGCATGGTGCGCGAGCGCGGCCCGCCGACTGGTCACCAGGTGGGCCTTCGCCAACGCACTGGCCCGTTCGCCGTCGCGCTCGAGCAGGGCTCGATAGAGGTCTTCGTGCTCGGCGGCCATCGTGCCGGGCGCACTGTGCTGACCCAGCAGCCACCTGATCCGACTCCCGGTGCTCGCGAACAGCTCACTCAACAGCCGATTCGCCGCCATCACGATGACGGCCTCGTGGAAGTCCGCCGCCGCCCGTCGGGCGCCCGGGCCGTCGCCCTCGTGCACCGCTCGCTGCTCGGTCGCCAGGTGGCCTCCGAGTTCAGCCAGCTGTTCCGCACTCCCCCGTTCCGCCGCCCGCCGGAACGCCAGGGTCTCCAGCGCCGACCGGACCTCGATCAGCTCGTCGATGTCGGCGGCGGTGAAGGTGCGCACGACCGCCCACGTACGAGGTCGCGGGGTGACCAGACCTTCGGCCACCAGCGTCCGCAAGGCATCGCGGACAGGTATCCGGCTGACCGCCAGCTCCGCGGCGAGATCGCGCTCCACCAGACGCGTCCCCGGAGCTCGGACACCATCGATGATCTGGTCGCGGAGGACGGCGGCCACCCTGTCGGCCTCGGGCGCGAACGCCGTCGACTCGGTGCTCATCATGTGTGCATCCTCACCTTGGCCCGACGCCGAATGGTATACCATTTTGGATGCCTGGTTCACGGTTCGTCCTCGTTGCTGCCCTGATGTCGGCGGTGCTGGCCGCTGCGTCCTGCAGCCAAGCCGGCCCGGCTCCGGCCGAGCTCGAGACGGCGCCCTCGACCGCGGCCAACAGACCCAGCGCAACCCCCACCGGTACGGTGACGCCCCGCTCCGACTCGACCCCGAGGACCCCGATGACCCGTACCGAGGCCACCCGGGCCCTGTTCCGAGCCGCCGCCGACGGAGACGTCGCGGCCGCTCGACGGGCGCTGCGCGACAAGGCGGAAGTCGAGGCCCGCAACGACGACCGGCAGACCCCACTCGTCGTCGCCACCAAGGCGAAGCAGACGAAGCTCGCGGTCCTGCTGCTGGAGGCCGGCGCCGACCCGGACGCCAAGGACGACATGGCGGACTCGGCGTTCCTCTACGCAGGAGCCGAGGGCTACAACGAGATCCTGCGGGCCACCCTGCGCCAAAGGGCCAACGTGAAGAGCACCAACCGCTTCGGCGGCACGGCCCTGATCCCCGCCAGCGAGCACGGTCACACCGAGACCGTACGGATCCTGATCAACGCCGGCGTACCGCTGGACCACGTGAACGACCTCAGCTGGACCGCGATGCTGGAGGCGATAGCGCTCAACGACGGCTCGGCCGATCAGGTCGACGTCGTGCGGCAGCTGATCGGCGCGGGAGCGGACACCTCGATCCGCGACAAGAACGGCCGTACCCCACGTTCGTTGGCCGCCGCCAAGGGCTTCGACGACATCGTCGCCCTGATCGACGACGCGGCCGAGATCAGGGACCGCGGGCAGCGGCTGATCACGGCCGCTCGGGCCGGGAAGACCGACCAGGTGGAGAAGCTGCTCGATCAACACGCGTCGATCGCGGCGCGTGATCAGACGGAGGCGACGGCGCTGGTCGCGGCGGCGTACGGCAACCACGTCGGCATCGCCGAGCGACTGATGCGGGCCGGCGCCGACCCGAACGCCAAGGACGAGACGGTCCAGAGCGCGTACCTGATCGCCACCAGCGAGATCGGTGACGACCCGCGCCTGCTGCGGGCGACCCTGCGGCACGGAGCGAACGTCCGCAGCCTGGACAGCTGGAAGGGCACCGGCTTGATCCGTGCCGCCGACCGCGGCTTCGACAAGATCATCGCGGTCCTGCTGGAGACCGACATCGACGTCGACCACGTCAACCGGATCGGCTACACCGCGCTGCACGAGGCGGTGATCCTGGGCGACGGCGGACCGTCGCACCAGCGGACGGTTGCGGGCCTGGTGGCCGGTGGAGTCGACCAGACCATCGAGGATCCGAACGGGGACACGGCTCTGGACGTGGCAAAGGCGCGCGGCTACTCGCGGATCGTCGAGCTGCTGAGCTGAGTCAGCGGCGGGTCGCCGCGATCTCCGTGTGCGTCTCGGGATCAAGGTCGTCGCCCGCCGCCAGCAGCGTCGGCAACAGATCCCGCTCGGTGGTGAAGGCCCGGAACATCAGGCTGACGGTCACGTCGTGCTGGGGTCGGTGCACGATCCGGATCTGGTCCCCGCCGCAGATGGTCCCGGGCGTGATCACGGACAGGTAGGCCCCCGGACGGGCGTCGGCGGTGAACGTCTTCAGCCAACCCTTCTCCCCCACCCAACCCCGGAAGGTCGAGCACGGGATCCGAGCCGAGCTCACCTGCAGCACCACCTCGTCGCCGATCTGCCACCGCTCGCCGATCCGGGCCTCGTTGACCTCCAGGTCGACGGTGGTCAGGTTCTCGCCGAAGAACCCGTTCGCCACCTCGCGACCGAGTCGCTCGGCCCATCGGTCCAGATCCTCGCGCTGGAAGGCGTACACGGCCTGCCCGTCGCCGCCGTGGTGCGCGACGTCGCCGATGAAGTCGCCCACCACACCGCTGCCCAGACCGCCGTGCTTGGGTCCGGGAGCTCGGAGTTCCACCGGACCGCTCTGCGGTTGCTTGCCGATACCGGTGGCCTTCGTCTCCTTGTACGGGTTGGGCTGCGGACGACCCAGGTTGATCGAGCTGAGATGGGGCACCGGATGAGCCTAGGCGACCGGCCGGGCCCACGCCCGGGATATCCGACTGACTCACCACCGCCCGGTGGGGCAGGATTGTGGTCGTGCCACAGCGCGGACGGGTCATCGTGATCACCGGAGCCATGGCCGCCGGCAAGTCCACCGTGGCCGAGCTGCTGGCCCGCCGGCTGCCGGCGTCGGTGCACGTCCGCGGTGACGTGTTCCGCAAGATGGTGGTCAACGGTCGGGTCGACATGAGCCCGGACGCCGGGCCGGAGGCCATGGACCAGCTGCACCTCCGCTACGCCCTGGCCGGTCACACCGCCGACGCGTACGCCGACGCGGGTTTCGACGCGATCGTGCAGGACGTGATCATCGGACCGGAGCTGGCCGGGTTCGTCGACCGGATCCGGACCACCGAGCGGTATCTGGTCGTCCTGTCGCCCACCGTCAGCGCGCTGGAGTGGCGTGAGCGGCAGCGGGCCAAGGACGGCTACCTGCACTTCTCCGCCGGCGTGCTGGACGAGGTGCTGCGCCGCGAGACCGCGCAGATCGGTTACTGGCTGGACTCCTCGGCCCAGACCCCGGAGGAGACCGTCGACGACATCCTGGCCCACCTGGACCGCACCCGGGTGTAAGGGCTGCCGCCCTGCTGCAGCGAGGAGTTCGCTCAGTGGCCGCTGACCGCCT
>DATDAP010000341.1:0-2934 GCA_036525335.1 Microlunatus sp.
TCACGCTGCTCAACAGCACGCCGGACGACATCGACCTGACCGGGTGGTCGATCGCCGACCGGCTCAAGCAGAAGTTCGCCCTGCCCGCCCAGAGCCTCGCGGCCGGCGCCACCCTCCAGGTCGCCGTGCGGCTCCCGGCCGCTCTGGGCAACAAGGGCGGTCTGATCACGCTGCTGGACGCCCAGGGGCTGAAGGTGGACGGCGTCGCCTACACCGCCGCCGAAGCCCCGGAGGGCTGGACGACCGTCTTCTGATCATGCCCAGGCGGGGAGCGGTTCTCAGTAGGAGCCGGGACACCCGCCACTCGCGGATTTGTCCGGGACGGGTACCGCGCTCTGGACGGAGGTCCCCGCAGCGATTAGCGTGAACCCCGAGTTAACCAGTGGATCCGGGGCCTCTGGTGCTCGCTCTCGGGGGAGCACACATGATCGACCAGGTCATCGGCGCGGGCCGTTATCGAGTGGGCCGCACGCTGGCCCGAGGAGGCATGGCGCACGTCAGGCTGGGGCTGGACGTGCGGACCGGTCAAGCGGTCGCCGTGAAGTACCTCAACGCAGAGTTCCTGCGCGAAGAGAACGCTCGACGCCTGTTCGAGGCCGAGGCGACGACCGCAGGACTCGATCACCCGGGGGTGGTGCGCGTGCTCGACTCCGGGGACGCAGAGGACCACGGCACCGGTGTCTCCGTTCCGTACATCGTGATGGAGTTCGTCCCCGGAGAGTCGATGAGCACCCTGCTGCGCCGGGATGGCGCGGTCGGCCCGGATGCGGCCCTCGACCTCACCGTCCAGCTGCTGGAGGCCTTGTCGTACTGTCATGCGGCCGGGCTGGTCCACTGCGACATCAAACCCAGCAACGTGATGGTCACCCCCTCGGGTCGGGTCAAGCTGGTGGACTTCGGCGTCGCTCGACACGTCTGCGACACGAGCGAGCAGCTGGATGGCGCCTCGCGGTTCGTCACCACCGCGTATGCGTCGCCGGAGCAAGCGCAGCGGTCTCCGACCGACAGCCGCAGCGACCTCTACTCGGTCGGCTGCGTGCTGTACGAGCTGCTGACCGGCCGGCCCCCCTTCGTCGGCGAGGCACAGGATGTGCTCTTCGAGCGCCTCGTCGACGAGCCGAGGGCACCCAGCGAGCACAATCCGCAGGTCAGCCCCGAGCTCGACGCCGTCGTGCTGCGAAGTCTCCGCCGGGATCCGGGTGATCGCCATCCGTCTGCGGAGGCCATGAAGAACGATCTCGACGATGTTGTCCGGTTCCGCCGCGCGCCGGCCTGTCCGTCGCCGGTGCCCTCTCGAGACGTCACGCACGCCGCCGGCTCGGGCTGGCCGGCGGTGACGGTGCTCCGTCCGGCTCGTCGCCGCAGGACTGTTCGTCTGATCAGCGGTGTGGCCGCCGCCTTGCTGCCCGTCGCCGGCTTCGGCGTCGTCCACCTTCGCGGAGCGGAGCCGATGGACGGCGCGGCCATGGCGTTGAGCCTGGGCGGTGTCTCGGAGGGGACGTCGGCCGCCGGCGGGAGTGGCTCGGCCGCCGGGTCTCCGATCCTGGCCCTGCGATCAACGGCGTCGACCGGTATCGACCAGAGCTGCGAGCTCAGCGCCAAGGGGGTGACTGTGCCGGCTCGCGTCGCCGTCGAGGGGGCCGCCGTCGCCAACGCCGTGACGATGCTCGGGTCAGCCGGCGGCAACCGACCTGGCGCCGCGGTCGACTCGACCCGATCGAGCACCCGTCAGATGAGCACGACCTCTCAGCCTCGCCAACGGGAACGGTCGGCTGAGCCGATCAGGCCGAAGCCGGTCCCCGCCGAGCCGGCGAAGCCCGCCGAGCCGGTGAAGCCGGAACCGACCAAGCCCGACCGCCCCAAGCCGGTGCCGAGCAAGCCGGTGCCGAAGCCGGACAAGCCGAAGCCGGACAAGCCGAAGCCCAGCAAGCCGAAGCCCAGCAAGCCGGACAAGGTGAAGACGCCCAAGCCGGACAAGCCGAAATCCACGTCCGACAGGTCCGCACCGACGGATACCGCAATCGGATGACGGCCGCCAGTCAACCGTGGACGGAGCTCGTCCGGGGCTCCTCAGCCGAGGCCCAACCCCTTCTCCAGCGCCGCGATGATCTTGGGCCGTAGGTCAGTCGCGGCGATCACCTCGTCCACCGAGCCGACCTCGACGGCGCGGTGGATGTTGTGGACCCGGTCGAACTCGGTCGCCACCTCTCCGAGCTTCTCGCTGCGCACGTCGCGGCGGACGTCGGCCAGCTCCGTGGCCACGGCTGCCCGGGCGGCACCGGAAGCGGCGGCCAGCTGCTGATCCAGGGCCACCACCCGCGGGTCCTTGGCGGTGCGGGCATCGACGTCGCGGCTGAACACCACGGCCGCGGCCGGAGCGCCGCCCAGCACCGAGGCGTACGAGCCCTCGACGGCCAGGGTGGTCATCGCCGGGTTGAGCGCCTTGGAGAACACCACGAAGGCACCACCGTGATAGCGGGAGATCACACAGAACACGATCGGGCCATCGAAGTTGACGATGGCCCGACCGATCTCGGCGCCGTACTCGAGCTGCAGCGTACGCATGGACTCCGGCGAGCCGTCGAAGCCGGACAGGTTGGCCAGCACCACCACGGGCCGGTTGCCGCTGGCTGTGTTGATCGCCCGTGCCGTCTTCTTCGACGACCGCGGGAACAGGGTGCCGGCGGTGTAGACGTCCGGTCCGTCGGTGGGCGGGAAACCGCGCCGGGGCACGGATTTCGACTCGATCCCGATCATGGACACCGGTAGACCACCGAGGTGCGCGTCCCAGACCACCGACGTCTCGGCGTCGGCCATCCCGGCCCAGCGCTCCTGCGTCAGATGATCTTGGTCGGCCACGGCGGCCATCACCGTACGGATGTCGAACGCCTTCTTGCGATCGGGGTTGGTGAGCGGGGAGAAGATGTCGCCGAC
>DATDAP010000342.1:0-3415 GCA_036525335.1 Microlunatus sp.
CCTCGCTTCGCAGGCTCCGCTCGGAACGCCCACCACTCCCTGACGCGACCGCCGCCGCCCACCCCGACCTTCGCTCTGATGTCACCCCCGCCCCCACCCCGGCTGGTGCTCTCGTACGGATGGCCGGTCCTCACCCGTTGAGGCGGGCGGACGTGCTGCTCCACTCGTGAGGGCGTAGTCGCAGGTCGGCGGTCCTGAAATTTCCGTCAGCCGACGGCTTCTGCGGCATCGGACAGGGTCGGGTGCTGCGATATCCGTCGAATGACGGAAAGTTCACAAACCCCAGGGGGCGGGCCGAAGGGACGAGTGAGCACGAGCACGGCCCTGGCCAGCGCGGGTCGGGCTGTCGGTGGGCGCGGATAGAGTCCTCTGCGTGCCTGCTGCGAAGAAGACGGCTGCCTCGGCGGCGACGACGCCCGAGCGGCAGAAGCTGCTGCTGATCGACGGGCACTCGGTGGCGTATCGGGCGTTCTTCGCGCTGCCGGTGGAGAACTTCTCCACCCAGACCGGGCAGCACACCAATGGGGTGTTCGGGTTCACCTCGATGCTCATCAACGTGCTGCGGGACGAGGCTCCGACCCATCTCGCGGTGGCGTTCGACGTGTCCCGGAAGACGTTCCGGTCCGAGCTGTACGTGGACTACAAGGCGAACCGGTCGGCCAGTCCCGATGAGTTCAAGGGCCAGGTGGATCTGGTCAAGGAGGTCCTGGACGCGCTGAACGTGCCGCACCTCGGGGTGGAGGGGTTCGAGGCCGACGACGTCATCGCCACCCTGGCCACCGAGGCCGAGGAGGCCGACTACGACGTGCTCATCTGCACGGGTGACCGGGACGCGTTCCAGCTGGTCAGCGATCGGGTCACGGTGCTGTACCCGCGCAAGGGTGTCTCCGACCTGGCCCGGATGACCCCGTCTGCGGTGGAGGAGCGGTACTTCGTCGCCCCCGGCCGTTATCCGGAACTGGCCGCGCTCGTGGGGGAGTCCAGCGACAACCTGCCCGGCATCCCCGGCGTCGGACCGAAGACGGCCGCGAAGTGGCTGACGACGTACGACGGGCTGGAGAACCTGATCACTCACGCGGGTGAGCTGAAGGGCAAGGCCGCCGAGGCGTTCAAGGAGCGGATCGAGGCTGTACGGCTGAACCGTCAGGTCAACGCCCTGATCCGCGATCTCGACCTGCCCATGGGCATCGACGACTTCGCGCGCCGGCCGTGGGACCGGGAGGCCACCCACCAGCTGTTCGACCAGCTCGAGTTCCGGGTCCTGCGGGATCGCCTGCTGGAAGCGCTGCCGAACGAGGAGATCGTCCCCGAAGGGGGTTTCGAGCTCTCCGGCGTGATCCTGGAGTCAGGGGAGCTGTCGGCCTGGCTCGAAGAGCACGCGGTCGGGGACCGGACGGGCCTGGACGTGATCGGTCACTGGGGCTCGGGCACCGGCGACATCGCCACCCTCGCGTTGGCGGCCGGGGACGGCGCAGCGGCCTACGTGGATGTCACCGAGCTGCTCCCCGCCGACGAGAACGCGCTCGCCGCCTGGCTGGCCGACCCCACCAAGCGCAAAGCCATGCACGACGCCAAAGGGCCCTTGCTGGCGGTGTGGGCGCGAGGCTGGGAGCTGGGCGGGCTGACCTCCGACACCCAGCTGGCGGCCTACCTGGTTCGGCCCGACCAGCGCACGTTCGACCTGGCCGACCTGACCATCCGCTACCTCAAGCGCGAGCTCAAGGTGGACGCCGGGCCTGACGCCCTCGACGCCGCCGCGGACCAGCTGGCACTCGATTTCGGGGACGACGACTCCGGCACCGAGATCGCGGCCCAGGCGGCCATGGTGCGCTCCCGCGCGGTCATCGACCTGGCCGACGCCCTCGACGACGACGTCGAGGAGCACAACGGGACGAGCCTGCTGTACGGGGTGGAGCTACCGCTGCAGCGGACGTTGGCCCGGATGGAGCAGACCGGGGTGGCCGTCGACACGGGGCTGCTGGAGGCGTTGGAGGCCGAGTTCGACTCCACCGTCAACCAGGCCGCCGACGAGGCCTTCCGGATCCTCGGCAAGCAGATCAACCTCGGCTCACCCAAGCAGCTGCAGGTGGTGCTGTTCGACGAGCTGAAGATGCCCAAGACCCGGCGGACGCGGACGGGCTACACCACCGACGCCGAGGCGCTGCAGCAGCTCTTCGCGAAGACCGAGCACCCGTTCCTCGCCCAGATGCTGATCCACCGCGACGCGATCCGGCTCCGTCAGACCGTCGAGGGACTGCTCAAGTCGGTCGCCGACGACGGCCGGATCCACACCACGTACGTGCAGACGATCGCTGCCACCGGTCGGCTCTCCAGCACCGACCCGAACCTGCAGAACATCCCGATCCGGACCGAGGAAGGACGCCGGATCCGGGAGGCGTTCGTGGTGGGCGCGGGCTACGAGTCGTTGATGAGTGCCGACTACTCGCAGATCGAGATGCGGATCATGGCCCATGTCAGCGAGGACGCGAGTCTGATCGAGGCGTTCAAGTCGGGGATGGACTTCCACACCGTCACGGCGTCGCGGGTCTTCGGGGTCGCACCCGACGCCGTCTCGCCGGGGGAGCGGGCCAAGATCAAGGCGATGAACTACGGGCTGGCGTACGGACTCAGTGCGTACGGTCTGAGCCAGCAGCTCGGGATCGACACCTCCGAGGCGAAGGCGCTGATGGAGGAGTACTTCGAGCGCTTCGGGGGCGTGCGGGACTATCTCCGCTCCCTGGTGGTGGACGCCCGCCGGACCGAGTACACCGAGACCCTGCTCGGCCGCCGGCGCTATCTGCCCGATCTGATGAGCGACAACCGACAGCGCCGCGAGATGGCCGAGCGGATGGCCCTCAACGCTCCCATCCAGGGCTCGGCCGCCGACATCATCAAGGTGGCGATGCTGGACGTCGAGAGGGCCCTGACCGACTCCGGGATGCGGAGTCGGATGCTCCTCCAGGTCCACGACGAGCTGGTCTTCGAGATCGCCCCCGGTGAGGTCGAGGCCCTGACCGCACTGGTCCGGGACAAGATGGGTCAGGCCGTGGAGATGGAGGTCCCGCTCGACGTCTCCGTCGGCGTCGGTCGTTCCTGGCACGCTGCCGCCCACTGAGGCAGCGCTTGATCCGTCCGGTGCCGCGTGAAGACGCACATCAACAACCTGTTCGCGAAGCTGGATCTCCGGGACCCGGCCCAGGTGGTCCGGTTCGCGACCTGGGGGACGGGTCCGCGCAGCGAGCGCGTTTGACCGGCTTTCGCCTGCCTAGGTATTCTGGAGTGTCGCTGTGGCCTGCGCGACTTCAGACGGAGTAGGTCACGCTCGTACGAGCCCAGGATCGTCGTCGGTTTCACACGCTCGCCTCGGTTGGTTGGTTTGGTACGGACCGGGCTGCAGCGCGCACGAACGAGTCCC
>DATDAP010000343.1:0-14896 GCA_036525335.1 Microlunatus sp.
GTAGACCTCGGTGTGGCCCCGCTGACGGCCGAAGCCCTGCGCTTCGCTGACCGTCATCCCCTCGACCCCGAAGGACTCGAGGGCCGTCTTCACTTCGTCGAGCATGTGGGGCTTGATGATCGCAGTCACGAGCTTCATGCCGTCACCTCCTGGTCGTTGTTGGCGGCTTCATCCTCGTCGGTCCGGTGGGAGGTGCCGAACGTGGCCCCACGACCGATCGAGCCGAGCGGGTTGAGGTCGTAGCCGGTCTCCGCGTGCTCGATGCTGTCGATGCCCTCGAGCTCTTCCTCGCGGCTGACCCGGAAGCCGATGGTCTTCTCCAGCAGGAGACCGATCAGGTAGGTGAGCACGAAGGAGACGATCAGCACGGAGAACGCACCCACTGCTTGACGCCACAGCTGGTCGACGCCGCCACCGTAGAACAGACCGGTGCGCTCGTAGGAGATCGCGGCCGGCGAACCGGGAGCCAGCAGCAGGCCAACGGCCAGGGTGCCCCATAGGCCACCCACGAGGTGCACGCCGACCACGTCGAGGGAGTCGTCGTAGCCGAACCTGTACTTCAGGCCCACGGCCAGGGCGCAGAGCACACCGGCGATGGCGCCCAGGATGATCGCGCCGACCGGGCTCACCGAGGAGCAGGCCGGGGTGATCGCGACCAATCCGGAAACGACGCCTGACGCCGCACCCAGGGAGGTGGCGTGACCATCACGGAGCCGCTCCGTGAGCAGCCAGCCGAGGCTGGCGGCGCCAGTGGCGACCATGGTGTTCACCCAGACGACAGACGCCGTGTTGCCCGCGGAGAGCGCCGAGCCGGCGTTGAAGCCGAACCAGCCGAACCACAGCAAACCGGCGCCGAGCATCACCAGGGTCAGGTTGTGCGGCCGCATCGGGTCCTTCTTCCACCCGATCCGCTTGCCGAGCACCAGCGCGAGGGCGAGGCCCGCGACACCGGCGTTGATGTGCACCGCGGTGCCACCGGCGAAGTCGATCGCGCCGAGCTGGTTGGCGATCCAACCGCCGGTGTGGGTGATCACGCCGTCGTCACCGGTCAGCGTGAAGTCGAACACCCAGTGGGCGATAGGGAAGTAGACGACGGTCGCCCAGATGGCGGAGAAGATCATCCAGGTGCCGAACTTCGCCCGGTCGGCGATGGCACCGGAGATCAGAGCGACGGTGATGATCGCGAACACGGCCTGGAAGGCGACGAAGGCCATGACCGGGTAGGTGGCCGACGGGTCATCGGCCATCAGGCCCTTGAGGCCCAGGTACTCGACGGGGTTGCCGAGCAGGCCGGCGCCGATGTCGTTGCCGAACGCCATCGAGTAGCCGTACAGCACCCAGAGGATGGAGATGAGCGCCAGCGCGCCGAAGCTCATCATCATCATGTTGAGGACGCTCTTGGCGCGGACCATGCCGCCGTAGAAGAGCGCGAGACCTGGTGTCATCAGGAGCACCAGGGCCGCCGATGTCAGGATCCAGGCGGTGTCGCCTGAATTCAGTTCGAGTGGAGTCATGCTTCTTCTTTCGGTGAAGGAGGCTGGACTGGTGGTGGAAACCCCGGCACGGCTGGATCCGGTGGACGCGCGAGGTTAGAGAGCACTCTGGTCGATGTGTGTTGCGGGAAAAGGGCTGCAGGTTACGAGCCGGTGACAGATGTTGCTGTCGTGTGACAAGCGCATTTCGACGGCACCCGCACGTCATAGGTTCACCTCTGGCCGAAGTGGGGACGGGACGTGAGGACGCTCCTCCGTCTCAAGTACAAGGGAGCCATCAACGCGTACAAGGACGTCACCCTGACCGACCCGAGCTTGACGGTGCGTTCGTACAGCGGTTCGTCAGGCAGCCATGAAGCTCAAGGTGAGGCAGCAGTGGAACGAGGGCACCTGCTCGCTGAACCCGACCATCGGCGTGGGATTCCCGCGGCAGATCAGCGTCTCCGTGACGCCCTCCTGCGGCAAGCGCAAGGTAGCGAACCGGAGCACGACCTACACCAAGACGTCGAAGAGCACGCAGTACAACAGTGGGTCACCCGCGTACTTCGAGAAGAGCGTCCGCGTGAACATGCTCTGCTTGACCCCCGATGACCGAGGTGACCGCTTATCGGGGCGACGATTCCGACAACTTCAAAGTTGACGATGCCCGCGGTGTGCCTGCCGCCGAAGTGATGCCGACGAAGTGATGCCGCCGACGTGATGCCGGCAGTGTGGTGACGGACGGCTTCGATAGTCTCGCTAGCTGTGACTTGGTTGGTGACCGGCGGGGCCGGCTACATCGGTTCGCACGTGGTGCGGGCGTTCCGGAACGAGGGCATCGACTGCGTGGTGCTGGACGACCTGTCCAGTGGCCACCGGGGTTTCGTGCCGGAGGACGTGCCGTTCGTGGTCGGCTCCCTGGTGGACCGGGCGGCGGTCGACGAGGCGCTGGATGGGCGCGACGTCAGCGGTGTCGTGCACCTGGCCGGCTTCAAGTACGCCGGCGTCTCGGTCAGCCGGCCTCTGCACACCTACACCCAGAACGTCACCGGCACCGTCGTGCTGCTGGAGGGAATGGCCGAGCACGGGGTCGAGCGGATCGTCTTCTCCTCCAGCGCAGCGGTGTACGGCACCCCGGACACCGAGCTGGTCACCGAGGCGAGCCCGACCCGGCCGGAGTCGCCGTACGGGGAGTCGAAGCTGATCGGGGAGTGGTTGCTGCGCGATGCGGCCAAGGCCACCACGTTGGCCCACACGTCGCTGCGCTACTTCAACGTGGTCGGCTCGGGCACGCCGGAGCTGCGCGACACGAGCCCGCACAACCTGTTCCCGATCATCTTCGACCAGCTGGTCGCGGGGAAGATCCCGTACATCAACGGCGACGACTACCCGACCCCGGACGGCACCTGCATCCGCGACTACGTGCACGTCGCGGATCTGGCCACCTCGCACGTGGCCGCGGCCAAGGTCCTGGAGGCCGGGGGCGAGCTGGAACCGGTCTACAACCTGGGCAGCGGCGACGGGCTGTCGGTGCGTCAGATCATGGAGGCGGCCGCCCGGGTGACCGGGATCGAGTTCAGCCCGGCGATCGAGGCGCGTCGTCCGGGGGATCCGGCGATCATCGTCGCCGAGGGTCGACTGGCGGTCCGGGACATCGACTGGCAGATGCGACACACCGTCGACGAGATGGTGCGCTCGGCATGGGAGGCCCGCGAAGCCGCGCAGTGAGGCACCGGACCGGGCAAACCCGGTCTTGATCTATATAAGTAGATACGAATATAGTGACGGCCATGGAGATCACCGGAGACCCGATCACCCTCGTCCGCGCCACCGACCGCCGCGTCGTGCCCACGACGGTGGACAACCTGCCGGCGCGTGTCGTCACCGCCGGCCGGACGTACGCCGCCGAGGTCGCCGACGTCTGGGACGCCCTGACCTCGGCCGAACGGCTGCCGCGCTGGTTCGCACCGGTCAGCGGCGACCTCGAGCTCGGCGGGCGCTACCAGGTCGAGGGCAATGCCGGCGGCGAGATCCAGGCGTGCGAGCCGCCGCACACCTTCGCGGTGACCTGGGAGTTCATGGGCGCCACCAGCTGGGTGGCCGTCGAGCTGACCGAGGTCGCCGAGGGCACCCGTCTCGAGCTGCGCCACACCCAGCACACGGACAACGACTTCTGGACCCAGTTCGGCCCGGGGGCCACCGGCGTGGGCTGGGACCTCACGCTGCTCGGTCTCACCCACCATCTCGACGGGGCACCCGACGTGGACCCGGCCGCGGCGGAGGCCTGGTCGCTGTCGGCGGAGGGCCTGGCCTTCTCCACCGGCTGCGCGGAGGGCTGGGCGCAGGCCGACATCGACGCCGGCGCCGATCCGGACACCGCCCGAGCGGCCGGAGCGGCCACCGGCGCGTTCTACCGGGGCGAGTCGGCCTGAGCATGCACGTCCTGGACGTGCTCGGCGAGCCCGTACGCCGACGGATCCTGGAGCTGCTCGGCCCTGCCGAGGTCGCGGCGGGCTCGGTGGCGGCCGTCCTGGCCGACGAGCTGGGCTTGTCGCAGCCCGCCACCTCCCAGCACCTGAAGGTGCTGCGGGAGAGCGGTCTGGTCACCGTACGCCCGCTCGGCACGTCCCGTCTGTACCGGATCGACCGTGATCGGCTGAGCGAGGCGGCCGCCTGGTTCGACCAGTTCGGTGACCCGTGGCAGCAGCCGCTGGACGCCCTCGAGACCGAGCTGGCGCGCGGTCGACGCGAGCGTCGGACGTCGGCCGACGCGCGGGGGGAGCGCGCGCAAGGAGATGTCGGCTGACCCCGGGCCTCGCGGCAGAATCGAGCTCCCTTGGGAACGACCGAGCGTGGTTCGCGCTCGAGTGACGCGACGAGAGGGTGATTTTGCCGCGAGGAGACTCGCGGTGCTGTGGTCGACCGACGCCCGCTACCGCAGCCGGTCCCGCAGCACCGGCCAGGTGCCGGCGAAGCCGGGATGCAGGTCCAGCTCGGTCACCTGTGACTCCGGCACCCACCGCAGCTCGGCGGACTCCTCCTGCGGAACGAGGACGACGGCCTCGACCAGCGTGGCGAGCACCGTGATGTAGGACCAGCGGCCGTGATCGTCGACCAGTTCGCCGCTCACCCGGAGCGAGTCCCTGCGGATGCCGGTCTCCTCGCCCGCCTCGCGCAGAGCCCCCTGGGTCGGCGACTCGTGGGAGTCTCGCGCGCCGCCGGGGATGCCCCAGGTGTTGCCGCTGGCGGTCCAGGCGGCCCGGTGCTGCAGCAGGATCCACGGCTCGTCGCCGCGCCGGCGATCGGCGAGCAGCAGTCCGGCGGCCCCGTACCGACCCCAGTGCCGGTGTCCGAGATCGCAGCGGACCCAGCCGTTGCCGTCATGCTCCACGGCTCGAGTCTGCCCCCCTCGGCCACTCGGACACCCGCACGTCACGGACTTCGAGATCGAGCGCGGTCTCGAGGGAGCTGGCGGCCGGCGCGAACACCGCCGCCGGCAGCGGCCGGTGGGGCGGCAGCATCGTCACCTCCAGCCGGACCCGCCGTCCCGTACCGACCGTCTTCCAACGGGCCACGATCCGGCCGTCGCTCAGCACCGTCGGGGCACAGACGGCGTTCTTGGCGTTCCAGACCAGGGCGAGCTGCTCAGGTTCCAGGAAGCGCAGCCGTCCCGGGCCGGCGTATCCCATCAACAACCCGTCGAACTCCGCCAACAGTCGGATCCCGGAGCCGGAGCCGGGGAGCTCGGTCGTGGTCGAGAACTCGTCGTCCAGGTCCAGCATCGGCTGCCCCTCCGGACCCTCACCGCGGATCACACGGTCGGCCAGGGTCGCGAGGGCGCGTCGCAGCGGGGTCTTGCGGATACCCAGGTAGAAACAGAGATCGTCGGACGTGACGGGCCCGTACGCCCGCAGGTGCCGCTCCACCATGGCCAGCACCGCCTCATCGAAGGTCGACTCGGGCAGGTCAGGCAGAGCGATGCGGGCGGACCGGCGCAGGATGTCGGTGCGCTTCTGCCAGGCCGAGTCGGGTGGACGCCGCAGCAGCCCGGCCTGACCCCAGAGCAGGAACCGCACCTGATCGACGCGGAGGGCCAGGTCCGGGGAACCCGCCAGCATCAGCTCCCGGGCGTACGCGACCAGGTCGTCCCAGGGCAGCCAGTCAGCGGCGCGTGCTTCCACGGCAGCCAGGAGGGCGCGTGCCTCCTCCGCCGGCACCTTGGTCTGGCTGGCCAGGAACTCCACCCGACCCTCGCGGGCGATCCGCTGCGACCAGCCGAACTGCTCCCGTCCGCTGGTGAACACGGTGCCCCGCAGGGTGCTGGCCTTGACCAACTGGTGGCTCTCGAACAGGTCGACCAGATCGGCGTACGCCGCGCCGGGGAGTCGGGCGGCGATGGTGGCGAACGGGGCCCGGGGCACCTGGGACTGGATCGGGGCGATCCGGTCGACAAGGTCGAGCACCGCCGCTGGGGTGGGTCGGGCAGACGCCTCCAGCCGCTCCGGGAACTGGCGCCGCAGGGTGGACAACCGCAGGTCGTCCTCACTCCACCGCCGCATGGCTGGCACCCTATGACCCATGACACGACCTGTCCTCGACACCTTCGCCCTGACCGGAAAGAAAGCCCTGGTGACCGGGGGTAACCGCGGGATCGGGTACGCCCTGACGCAGGGGCTGGCCGAGGCAGGAGCCTCCGTGGTCTTCGCCTCGCGGAACGCCGCGGCGAACGCCGAGGCCCAGCAGCGGCTGGCCGGCCAGGGTCTGAGCACCGTGGCCCTGACCGGCGACATCACCACCTCGGCCGACACCGTGGTGCAGCACGCGGTGGACGCCCTCGGGGGGCTCGACATCGTGGTCAACAACGCGGGCATCTGCTACCACCGGCCGGCGCTGGAGGTGCCCGACAGCGAGTGGGACGACGTGTTCGACCTCAACGTGAAGGCGCTCTGGCAGGTGTCCCGGGCTGCGGCCCGGCACTTCCGCGGCAACGGCGGCGGGGCCATCGTCAACATCGGCTCGATCTCCGCCATCATCGTGAACCGGCCGCAGTGGCAGCCGGCGTACAACGCCTCCAAGGCCGCCGTGCACCAGCTGACCAAGTCGTTGGCGGCGGAGTGGGCGCCGTACGACATCCGGATCAACGCGCTGGCGCCCGGCTACATCAAGACCGAGATGGCACCGGTCGACCGACCGGAGTTCAAGGCTCGCTGGATCGACGACGCTCCGCAGCAGCGCTTCGGCCTGCCCGAAGAGCTGGCGCCGGCCGTGGTGTTCCTGGCCTCCGACGCGTCGCGGTTCATGACCGGCTCGGTGCTGGTGATGGACGGCGGCTACACCGTCTACTGACGTTGCTGGTGCCTAGGTGTGGGTTGGTCACCGACTACGGTGATCAACCCACACTCAGCAGCGACATCGCTGCGCTAGGCTGACCCCATGCATCGCCGAGTGCTCCTTACCTAGCCGCGCAGCAACCAGGTCTGCGCGGCAGCCCCTCGTGCCGAAACCGGCCGCAGGGGCTTTTTCATGCCCGGCGACCCCGGGTCAGGAGCACGACGTCCGAGGAGAGACATGACTGAGCAGATCACGCCGATCGTCGACGAGTCGCGTGAAGAGCACCGCTACGATCCAACCGCCGCGCAGCAGCGCTGGCAGGCGTACTGGGCCGACAACCAGACCTTCGTGCCGGCCGACGACGGCTCGGCCGAACGGCGCTACGTGCTGGACATGTTCCCGTACCCCTCTGGCGACCTGCACATGGGCCACGCCGAGGCGTTCGTGATGGGCGACATCGTGGCCCGGCACCTGAAGCTGCAGGGCTACGACGTGCTGCACCCGATCGGCTGGGACTCCTTCGGACTGCCCGCCGAGAACGCAGCGATCAAGAACGGCACCCACCCGGCGGAGTGGACATACGCCAACATCGAGACCCAGGCGACGTCCTTCCAGCGGTACGGGCTGAGCTTCGACTGGAGTCGACGCCTGCACACCTCCGACCCCGAGTACTACCGCTGGACCCAGTGGCTGTTCCTGAAGTTCCGGGAGCGCGGGCTGGCCGATCGCAAGGCCTCCTACGTCAACTGGTGTCCCGACGACCAGACCGTGCTGGCCAACGAGCAGGTCGTCAACGGGGCCTGCGAGCGGTGCGGCGCCGTCGTCACCAAGCGGCAGCTGACCCAGTGGTACTTCAAGACCACCGAGTACGCCCAACGCCTACTGGACGACATGGCCGAGCTGGAGGGCGGCTGGCCGGAACGCGTCCTGACCATGCAGCGCAACTGGATCGGTCGGTCGGAGGGTGCCTACGTGGACTTCGAGATCGACGGGTACGACGAGCCGGTGACGGTCTTCACCACCCGCCCGGACACCCTGTACGGCGCGACCTTCTTCGTCGTCGCTCCCGAGGGCGAGCTGGCCGCCGCGATCGTGGCGGCAGGTCAGCGCGACGAGTTCGAGGCGTACCTGGAGCAGGCCAAGCTGGCCACCGAGATCGAGCGGCAGGCCACCGACCGACCCAAGACCGGGGTCTTCCTGGGTGTGTACGCGACCAACCCGGTGAACAACGAGCGGATCCCGGTCTACGCGGCCGACTACGTGCTGGCCGACTACGGCACCGGCGCGGTGATGGGTGTGCCGGCGCACGACCAGCGCGACCTGGACTTCGCCCGCACCTTCGGGCTGGCGGTGATCGAGGTCATCTCCACGGGTCAGGCGGACCCGGCCGAGTCGGGGGTCGCCACCCCGGGCGACGGCACGTACGTGAACTCCGGCCCGCTGGACGGTCTGACGGACAAGGCGACCGGGGTGTCGACCATCATCGGTCAGCTGGAGGAGGGCGGGGTCGGCAAGGGCGCGGTCACCTTCCGGTTGCGGGACTGGTTGCTGAGCCGTCAGCGCTACTGGGGCTGCCCGATCCCGATCATCCACTGCGCGACCTGTGGTGAGGTGGCCGTGCCTGAGGACCGGCTGCCGGTGACCTTGCCGCAGCTGACCGGAGCGGCGCTGGCGCCGAAGGGGGTCTCACCGCTGGCCAGCGCCACCGACTGGGTCAACGTCGACTGCCCCTCCTGTGGCGGACCGGCCGTCCGGGACACCGACACCATGGACACCTTCGTCGACTCGTCCTGGTACTTCTTCCGCTACTGCACGCCGGGCGACATCGAAGGCCCCTTCGATCCCGACGACGTGCGCCGCTGGATGCCGGTCGCCCAGTACGTCGGCGGCGTCGAGCACGCCATCCTGCACCTGCTGTACATGCGCTTCTTCACCAAGGTGCTGCACGACATGGGCATGGTCGACTTCGACGAGCCGATGCAGCGGCTGCTGAACCAGGGCCAGGTGATCAACCAGGGCAAGTCGATGAGCAAGTCGCTGGGCAACGGGGTGGACCTGGGCGCGCAGATCGACGCGTACGGGGTCGACGCCGTCCGGCTGACCGTGGTCTTCGCCGGTCCGCCGGACGAGGACATCGACTGGGCCGACGTGTCGCCGGGCGGTTCCGCGAAGTTCCTGCAACGGGCGTACCGGTTGGCCTTGGAAGTCGCGAGCACTCCCGGTGTCGACCCGGCCACCGGCGACGCGGCGCTGCGGCAGACCACGCACAAGCTGCTGGCCGACATCGACGACTGCATAGCGGGGCAGCGGTTCAACGTGGTGGTCGCCCGGGTGATGGAGCTGGTCAACGCCGCCCGCAAGGTGGTGGACTCCGGCGCGGGCCCAGCCGACCCGGCGGTCCGCGAGACCGCCGAGATCGTCACGATCGTGCTGAGTCTGGTGGCGCCCTACGTCGCCGAGGAGATGTGGGAGGCGCTGGGCCACCAGCCGTCGGTGGCGAACGCGAGCTGGCCCACCCTGGATGCCTCGCTGCTGGTGACCGACGCGGTGACCTGCGTGGTGCAGGTGCAGGGCAAGGTCCGCGCCCGGCTGGAGGTGTCGCCGGACATCTCCGACGACGACCTGCGGGTGCTGGCCCTGGCCGAGGAGGGTGTCGTCCGCAGCCTGGCCGGCCGAGAGATCGCCAAGGTGATCATCCGGGCGCCCAAGCTGGTCAGCATCGTGCCGGCGTGATCGTCACTCGCTACTCACTGCGCGCCTGACTGGCTCTGACTTCCCTCCCTCGCTCGCAGACGAAGAGCGTGTCTGCTCGCTCGGTCGGTCCAGACAGAGCCGGGCGCTTCGTTCGTGGTCGCTCGCGACGGGTGTCGCTCCTCGCTGGCGCTCGTCGCGACTGGAGGTGCTTGAGTGAGTACCGGTCCCAGAATCTGCTGACGCCCCCTTTCGCAGTCTGACGCCCCCTCTGCAGGCGGGGCGTGGGCATGCGAAAGGGGGCGTCAGCGGGTGGGGCGAGCGGTGCCGGTGGTGCCGGCGATGACGGCGCGGACGCCCAGGTGGTCGGTGCCCGGGACCTTGAATGTCGTGAACGCGGTGGCGGTCAGACGGTCGTTGAGCAGGATGTGGTCGATGCCGATCAATGGAGGGAACCGCCAATCCGCCGGGTAGGTGCGCGCATAGCCGGCGCCGGCCAGGTCGGCGGCGCTGCGCCAGCCGTCGGCGTACACGTCCCGCATCGGGGCGTGGTCGTCGACGGCGTTGAAGTCGCCGGCGACCACCGTCGGGGTGTCGTCCTGGCGGGCCAGCCAGTGACGGAGCTCGGTGTGCTCGGCGGTCCACAGGCCGGGGCCGCAGAACGGGTTGCAGGGGTGGACAGCAACGACCCGCAGTGGGCCGAGCTGTGGGGTGTCGACGATGGCCGACCACTGCTGGAAGGAGCTGGCCGGCAGCGCCTCGGAGGACGTGATGGGGTAGCGGGAGAAGATGATCGAACCGCTGGTGGACTGGAGTGGCGCTCCGACGGCGTACGGGAACGCCTCTCGGAACTGCAGGGGCAGCGCGTCGACCCAGCCGGGTGGTGCCTCGACGAAGGTGACCACGTCCGCCCCGACCGTCTGCTCGACGACCTCGGAGGTGTCGGCCGAACCGGCCCGCACGTTGAGGCTGGCGATCGTGAGCGGCTCGGTGGTGACCGGTCGGTTGTTCGGGACGAACTCGGGCGCCTGCCACGCCACCGTGGCGAGCAGTCCGACCAGACAGATCATGGTCAGACTCAGCAGACTGATCCGGGCGATTGCTCCGCTGCGGCGGGCCCGAAGGGCGGCCACGCCGATCAGCAGCAGCGCCGGCAGCCAGAACACCAGCGCGTACGGGATGAACGACGCCCACAGGGCCGGTCCGTCGTCGGTGGGCGGAGCCACCCGCAGCACCGTGGCGACGACGGCGGGCAGGAGGGCGAGTATCCCGAGGGTGACGAGCCAACCCTGACCGCGTCGGACGTGTCGGTGGGTGTCCCAGGCCTGGTCGGAGTCGGGCATCACGCGCGCCGGCGGGGCGCCGACGGGTTCGTCCGCACCATCTTGATCTCGACCGGGTGCGGCGGGTACTCGCTGTCGGACCGCTCGTCGGTGTCTCGCCAACCCCGCATGCGGTAGAAGCCTCGTGCCTCCAGGTTGTCCTCCAGCACCCACAGGACCAGCTCCCGGGAACCACCGGCCATCAGCTCCTCGGTGGCGAACCGCAGCAGCAGTGAGCCGTGACCCTGGTTGGCGTACCGGGGCGAGACGGCCAGGTGGCGCAGCTGTCCGCGGTTGTCCCAGGCGACCAACCCGACCGGCTCGTCGTACTCCTCCAGCACCCGCAGCTGCACGCGGCGGTCTCGCAGCAGCCGTCGCCACCGACGGCGCACGTCGTCGGTGGGGTAAGGGTGCAGCTTCTGGTCGAAGATGTGCCGCAGGTTCGCCTCGCTCGCGGCGCGCTCGAGGCCCGTGAGCAGGTCGAGGTCGGACTGCCGAGCCCGGCGGATGCGGATGCCGGTCTGCTCGTCCTCCAGCGGCGGGTCGAACTGGTCCTGAAGACCCTCGAGCTCGGCCACGATCCGGTCCGCCCTCGTGCTGCGCCCCTTCCTCGTGGCCGTCCGGGACTTCTGGACGCACCACGCCTCGGTCCGGGAGTCCTCGGTGCCGAGGATCAGTCCGTTCTCTCCGGGCGCGATGACCGTCAGGTCGTCCCAGTCGACCCCGGTCCGTCGACCGGGGTTGACCACCTGGACCCCCTCCGGACCGGCGATGAGCCGCGGATGCAGCCCGAATCGCCAGCCGTACACGACCGCGGCGGCGGCCAGCACGATCAGAAAGATCGAGATCAGAGGGTCACCGGCTCGCAGATGGGCCAGCACGGCCAAGGTCGGGACCCCGAGGCCGGCCGTCACGACGAACACCCACACCGCGACGAGCGTTCCGGTGGAGACGCGCCAGACACGGCTGGTCCGGACGGTCATGCAGATGCTCCTCGGTGTCCGTTCCGCCTAGGGTGGCGCCATGCCCGGCGTCGCGGTGGTGACCGACTCTACGTCGTCATTGCCCCCCGCCGTGGCGGAACAGGCCGGTGTGGTCGTCGTTCCGCTGCAGGTCATCGTCGATGGTACGAGCCGCCCAGAGTCGTTTCGTCCGGGTCTCGGATCGTTGACCCCCGGCGCCGTGGCCGCGGCCCTGCGCGAGGGCCGCGCCGTCTCCACGTCGCGCCCCGCTCCCGAGGCGTTCTCGAGCGCGTACGCGGCCGCGGCCGAGCGGGGCGCATCGGCGATCGTCTCGGTCCACCTGAGTGGAGCCATCTCCAGCACCCGGGATGCGGCGGAGCTGGCGGCGCGGACGGCTACGGTCCCGGTGACCGTCGTGGACAGTCGGACCGTGGCCTCGGGCTGCGGCTTCGCCGCCTTGGCGGCCGCCGCCGCGGCGGCCGAGGGCGCCTCGGCTGAGGAGGTGGCGGAGATCGCTCGCCGCCGAGCAGCGGCGTCGGTGACGTACTTCTGCGTGGAGAGCCTGGAATACCTCCGGCGCGGTGGGCGGATCGGCGCGGCACAGGCGCTGCTGGGATCGGCGCTCGCGGTGAAGCCGCTGCTGGCCGTGGTGGACGGTCTGATCACCCCACACGAACGGGTCCGGACGATGTCCAGAGCGCTGGCGCGCCTGGAGGAGCTCGCGATCGCTGCCCTCGGTTCGCAGGCGACGGAGGTCGATACGGACGTTGCGGTGCTGCACCTGGACAACCGTTCGGCCGCCGACCGGTTGGCGCGTTCGCTGAAGGCTCGTGGGTCTGGGGTCGCTTCGGTGATGGTCTCGGAGGTGAGCGCGGTGCTCGGCGTGCACTGCGGGCCCGGCACGGTCGGCGTGGTGGTCTCGCCCCGAGTCTGAGTAGTTGTCCACAACTCGACTCCCCGCATGAGCGTCGTCCACAGGCGGACGTCAGGGCCGTACGACGACGGGTGGACGTCCTTAGGTTCTGGGCATGTCCCGCCGAGACCGGATCGACCCCGAGACCGCGCGCCTGGTGGAGGAGCGGTTGCAGTGGCTGCTGCACGAGCACGGCCCCGAGCCGAGGCCCGACCGCTCGCCCGAGTCCATGCCGCCGCCGTCACCGCCGATCCGACGAGCGAGGCCGCCCGGTCGAGCGAGCCCGCCCGGTCGAGCGAGTCCGCCCGGTCGTTCGGCCACGTCTCGCCGGTCCAACCTGCCACCGCCGGATCCCGCAGGAGATCCTGACGAGTCGGATGTCCCGGTGGGGCGCAGCCCGCGGTCGGGCGCCGGCGGCGGTCTGCTGACGACCGTGGCCGCGTTCCGACGACCACACCTCCTCGTGGTGGCCGCGATCGTCGCTCTGGGCATTCTGGTGGCCGGCTGGGCAGTTCTTCGGGCCCGCCCCGTCGCCGTGGCGGTCACCCCGCCCGTGTCGTCCTCACCCGCCGTGGCGCCCGAGGAGGCGTCGACCCGGCCGGCGGCGAGTCCGAGCCCGTCGCTCGGCGAGGTGGTCGTGCACGTCCTCGGTGCGGTCCGGAAACCAGGACTGGTCACGGTGGCGACGGGCAGCCGGGTGCAGGACGCCATCGCGGCGGCGGGGGGGCTCATCGGCAAGGCCGATCCTGGTGAGCTCAACCTTGCTCAGGCGGTCACCGACGGGCAGCAGATCGTGGTGGGGACGAAGAACAAGCCGGCGGGTGAGATCCGGAACGGGAGCGCCGATGGCGCCTCGGGTGGGGCCGGTGCTGGCGGGTCCGTGACCGGATCGGGCCAGCCGGTCGATCTCAACACCGCTGGCACTGCCGAGCTGGAGGAGCTACCCGGGGTCGGTCCCGTGATGGCCGGGAAGATCGTGGCCTGGAGGACCGAGAACGGCCGCTTCAGCCGGGTCGAAGAGCTGCAGGAGATCGACGGCGTCGGCCCGAAGACGTACGCGAAGCTTGCTCCCCTCTGTCGGGTCTGAAGAGTGCCGTGTCGCGTCTGACCCCGGCGCCCACGCGCGACCCCGGTCACGACCCCCGCCCGGTGCCCTCTCATGACTTCCGCCTGGTGCCGGTGGCCGGCGCCGGCTGGGCCGGCGCGTGGCTCGGCACCGGGCTGACCGGCCCGGACCGGTGGTCCCTGGTCGCGGCCGGTTGCGCTCTGGTGGTCGTGGGGACTCTCTACCTGATCGCCCACCGGTGGCGGCTGGTGGTGGCGGGCGCCGCCGCTCTGGGTCTCGCCGGCACGGTCACCGTCGGGGCGCTGGCCGCGCACCGCCTCGCCACCGGTCCCGTGGCCGACCTGGCCGGCGCCCGGGCCGTGGTGGCAGCAGACGCTGTGGTCCGGAGCGACCCGCAGGTGCGCGCCGGACAGTTCGGTGGCTACGCAACCGTCAGGGTGCAGATCACGGCGATCACCGGCCGGGGTCAGACCTGGGCGATCCGGGCTCCGGTGCTGGTGATCATCGGCGGCGACCCGGCGGTGGACTCCTGGCGGCGGGTGCTGGTCGGCAGCACGGTGCGCGTCTCGGGCCGGCTGGAGACGGTGGAACGGGGATCGGACGTGGCCGCCGTCCTCCGGCTCCGGCAGGGTGCCGACGTGCGCGCGCCCCCGGGTCCGTCGCTGCTGCTGGTGGAACGGGTCCGCGACGGGTTGCGCTCGGCGGTGTCGGGACGTCCGGCCGAGCCTCGGGCGCTCGTGCCGGCACTGGTCCTGGGCGACACCTCCGCCATGACCGACGACCTGCAACAGAGCTTTCAGGCCACCGGGCTGACGCATCTGACGGCGGTTTCCGGGGTGATTGTTCGTTAGGGGTATGTGTGGGATCCAGGCAGCAGACCGGGCAGGAACGGGGGTTGCGCGGGCGATCCTCAGGCGGCGAATCTACCGCTGCCGCACACGTACGAGCCATGAGTCGCGAGGGATGGCCAGTCGCTCTCCCCGCCGCTGGAGCCGGGACGATGCGTGTCTGGATCTTCGGCCGGGTGTCCCAGGATCCGCGACAGCTGGGCCGGTCCGTCGACGAGCAGATCTCAGAGTGCCAGGAATGGGCCGATCGAGAGGGTTGGCAGGTCGTCCGGGTTGTCCGTGAGACCGGCT
>DATDAP010000344.1:0-4284 GCA_036525335.1 Microlunatus sp.
CTTGCCGCTGATCTTGGCCCAGTCGTCGGGGTTGGTGGTGTTGGGCAGGTCCTCGTTCTCGGCGAACTCGTCCAGGCAGGCCTGCAGCAGGTGGCCGATCCGGATGCCTCGGACCCCCGTGTCCAGCAGGTCCTTGATGGCCGTCTTCTTGGCCCGGTCGACGATGTTCTGGATCATCGCGCCGGAGTTGAAGTCCTTGAAGTAGAGGACCTCCTTGTCGCCGCCGGCGTAGGTGACCTCGAGGAACTGGTTCTCCTCCGACTCCTCGTACATCCGCTCGACGGTCCGGTCGATCATGCCCCGTACGGTCGTCTGGCGGTCGCCGTCGAACTCGTTCAGATCCTCGTGGTGCAAGGGAAGGGTGGGCGTCAGGTACTTGCTGAAGATCTCCCGGGCCGCCTCCGCGTCGGGACGCTCGATCTTGATCTTCACGTCCAGCCGGCCGGGCCGCAGGATCGCCGGATCGATCATGTCCTCCCGGTTGGAGGCACCGATGATGATCACGTTGTCCAGGCCCTCGACCCCGTCGATCTCGCTCAGCAGCTGCGGCACGATCGTGTTCTCCACGTCCGAGGACACGCCGGATCCGCGGGTGCGGAAGAGCGAGTCCATCTCGTCGAAGAAGACGATCACCGGCATCCCGTCGGACGCCTTCTCCCGAGCGCGCTGGAAGACCAGCCGGATGTGCCGCTCGGTCTCGCCGACGTACTTGTTCAACAGCTCGGGGCCCTTGATGTTCAGGAAGAAGCTGCGTCCCTCCTGACCGGTGTGCTCGGTCACCTTCTGGGCCAGCGAGTTGGCGACTGCCTTGGCGATCAGGGTCTTCCCGCAGCCGGGCGGGCCGTAGAGCAAGATCCCCTTGGGGGCCTTCAGCTCGTGCTCGGCGAACAGCTCCTTGTGCAGGAACGGCAGCTCGACGGCGTCCCGGATCGCCTCGATCTGGTTGCCGAGACCGCCGATCACCGAGTAGTCGATGTCCGGCACCTCCTCGAGCACGAGCTCCTCGACGTCCAGCTTGGGCACCCGTTCGAAGGCGAACGACACCCGGCGGTCGACGAGCAACGAGTCCCCGGAGCGGATGTGCTGCTGCTTCAGGCGGGCGGCGAGCCGGACGACCTGCTCCTCGTCACCGTGACCGATCACCAGGGCCCGGTCCCCGTCCTCGAGAACCTCCTTGAGCAGCACGACCTCGCCGACGTCGGTGAACTCCTGGACGCCGACGACGTTGAGGGCCTCGTTGATGATCAGCTCGCGGCCGGGCTCCAGGCCCTCCAGCTCGACGTCGGGGCTGACGCTGACCCGCATCTTGCGGCCCGACGTGTAGATGTCGGCGGTCTTGTCGGGTGCCTCAGCCACGAAGACACCGAAGCTGGCCGGAGGTTGGGCGAGACGATCGACCTCGGACTTCAGGGACACGATCTGGTCGCGGGCCTCGCGCAGCGTTGCGGCGAGGCGCTCGTTGTTGGCCGCAGTCGTACGCGCATCGGAGCGCGCGTCGGCCAGTCGCCGTTCCAGCATGGCGACGTCATGCGGATGGGAGGCCGTGCGCTCCCTCATCCGCTCGAGCTCTTCGCGCAGCAGGGCCAGCGTCGACTCACGGTCGTCGGGACGGTCGGTCGATGTCATCGAACACCTCCTAGACGCAAGACCTTACCCGCGATCCCCTCGCGGACCGGTGTAATCCTCGCCATACGCGCCGGGGGCCGGACGACGTCGCCGGGCCGGGGCGACGACCCCGGGAGCCAGCCTCCGGGTGAAGATCAGGAAGCCGGTGTGGCCGATCATCGCGTGCTGGGGTCGGACGGCCAGTCCCTCGGCGTGCCAGCCGCGGACCAGCGACTCCGTCGCCTCCGGTTCGGTGAACCCGGTGTGGATGCGGATCGTCTCCACCGTCCGCGCGAGCTGGGTGGTGGTGGCCACGTACGCGCAGAGCACCCCACCCGGTACCAGCACGTCGGCGGCCGCGTCCACGCAGTCCCAGGGAGCGAGCATGTCGAGGATCACCCGGTCGACCTCACCCGGCGGATCCGCGGCGAGGCGCTCGACCAGATCACCCACCCGCAGGTCCCAGCCGGGATGGGGGCGGCCGAGGAAGTTCTCCACGTTCGTCCGGGCGATGGCCGCGAAGTCCTCCCGACGCTCGTACGAGATCAGTCGCCCCGTCGGCCCCAGAGCCCGCAGCAGGGAGATGGTCAGCGCGCCCGACCCGACGCCGGCCTCGATCACCCGGGCGCCGGGGAAGACGTCCGCGCCGCCGACGATCTGGGCCGCGTCCTTGGGGTAGACGACAGCCGCGCCCCGCGGCATGGCCACGGTCACGTCGGCCAGCAGCGGCCGCAGCGCCAGGTACGCGGTGCCGCCGTGCGAGTGCACCACGACACCCTCCGGCCCACCGAGCAGGTCGTCGTGCGCGATGCCGCCCTTGCTGGTGTGGAACACCCCGCCGTCGGCCAGCAGCACCGAGTGCTTGCGCCCCTTCGCGTCGGTCAGGGTCACCCGCTCCCCCGGCCGCAGCGGCCCGGCGTTCACCCCGGCGTACGCCCGCGGGTCGAGGTCGACCTGGTCAGATACGGATTCATCCGGTTCAGGCACGGAACATCCCCCACAATCCAAGCTGCCACCCCGGCCCGAACGAGTTGGCCGGCACCTCGACCTTCGGCGCGGTGAACACGTACTCGTCGGACTGGGTCAACGGCACCAGCACCAGATCGGCCGCCGCCTTGCGCTGCAGACTCGCCATGGCCCGCATCGCGGTGGCCTCGTCGGTCGCGCCGCGGAAGCGCAGCTCCAGCGCGAGCACGTCCCCGGCGCTCGCCGGCAGCGGAGCGTCCAGGTAGGGCTGCAACCAGGCCAGCCCGGTCGACGTCCACGCCTTGCGGTCCACCACCATCAGGTCGGGCGGGTCGGAGACGGCGGCGGGGTTGACGGCGCGCAACCGGACACTCATCCCGCCGGTGTCCTCCAGGCGGGTACGGATCTGGGTGGCGACGTCCTGGCCGTCGGGCATCGTCGGGTCGTAGCCGAGGGTGAGCTGGATCTGGTTCGACCAGGTCACCTCGGGTTTGGCGCTGCCCCCGAGCGGGAACGCGCTGATGTGGTTCGGGATGCCGCCGGGCACCACCGAATCCAGCGTCCGGTCGCCCTGCAGGGAGACCGCGATCGCGTTGCGCAGGTCGTCGTTCAGGCGACGCTTCGACTGCTCCGACCAGGCCAGCATCAGCACGCGGGTACCGGTCTGCGTCTGCATGCCATAGCCGGCATCGGTGGTGTCGTTCTCGCTGATGGTGACCTGCCGGCTGTAGCGGGTGATCGCGGCGGCGCTCAGGCCGCGCCACACCACCTCGGCTGAGCCCGTGTTCATGGCGTCCTCCAGGGCCGCGGAGTCGGCGACGGTCCGGTAGACCACTCGGTCCATCCGGGCCGGGGTCCGGCCCACGTAGGTCGCGTTGCGCTGCAGCCCGAGGGTGCCCTTCTCGAAGCTGGTCACCGAGAACGGTCCCGAGCCGACGACGGTCTGGTCGACCGGGCGCACCTCGTCGGCGTTGTAGACCTGCTCGTCGACGATGGAGGCTGCCGGCGAGGCCAGAGCCCAGCCGAACTGGGTGTCGACCCGACTGAGCACGAACCGTACGGTCAGCGGATCGGGGGTCTCGATGCGCCGCAGGGTGGACAGCAGCGGCGACGACGAGCCCGCGACATCGAGGCGCAACGCCCGCTGGATGCTGAACTTGACGTCGCTCGAGGTCAGCTCATGACCGTTGTGGAAGACCAGGTTCGGGTTCAGCGTGCAGGTGTAGACGGTGTCCGCGGTGAACAGGCAGTCCTTGGCCGCATCGGGCTTCAGGACGGTCTGACCCGGCTCGGCCGTCATCAGCCGCTGGAACACGTTGAGCGACAGCACGACCGACCCCGGATCGGTGATCGCCGCCGGGTCGGCCACCCGGATCGCGTCGGTGGACAGCACCGTCAGCGGAGGCGCCGTCGGCGTGCTCTGCGACGGCCCCGGCTGCGGATCGACGGCCGAGGGCGTGCAGCTCGTCAGCACCAGCAGGAGGCCGGCCGCCGCTGCCGCCGCTGCCGCCGGACGCCTACTCAGCACGGCCGGCCTGGGCGAAGAGGGCCGCCAGACGGTCGGGATCCAGACCGACCAGCGTCGGTACGGTGATGCGGCGCGGCGCCTCCGGGATGCCGACCACGTGGGGGATGCCGACCACCACGGCCCCCGCCGCGTTGCCGGACCGGGCCCCGGTGGCCGAGTCCTCCAGCACCACGCAGGCACGGGCG
>DATDAP010000345.1:0-5057 GCA_036525335.1 Microlunatus sp.
GCTCCTGGAGGTCGACCTCGTCCAGCAGCAGCTGCTTGAACCGGCTCACCTGGGCGTCGTCGGCGACGATCTCGCTCTTGTCGTCGGCCTGCAGCCGAGCGAACCCGCGGCTGAACTCGCGCCTCATGGCATCGTCACCGAGCGCGAGACCGTACGGTCGGCGATCACGACGATCGAAGGAGCCCGAGCGGTGACCGTGACTCCGTGGTTGGGACCGAAGGTCGAGACCGAGACCAACGAGACCCCGCTGGGCAGACTGGCCGCCGCGGCCGACTGCGGCGACTGACCGAGCGAGTACGCCCGGGCGGCGTCACGGGCGGCCTGTGAGGTGCCGTGGGTGGCGTACGCCATGGCGAAGATCTGCACGATCACCAGCAGCACCCCCATCACCAGGGGGATCAGGATGGCGGCCTCGATCGCCGACGAGCCGCGCTGGTTGCGACGCGTCACCTCGGCTCCTTCACCACGGTGTGGGAGACCTCGATGGTGGTGTCGGAGGAAGGGCCGCCCCCCAGCAGCAGCGGCGGGGAGACACGCACGTTGATCCGCGAGCCGTTGGAGGTGACCGTGGTGAACGACTGGACCCCGCTGGGCAAGGCGTCGGCGGCCGCCGCACCGGGATCGTCCCCGAGCGAGGCCGCCCGGGCCGCGGCGGTGGCGGCGACCCCGGACCAGACGAAGGCCACTCCCCACAGCACCAGCTGCAGACAGACGACCACGACCATGATCGCGAGCGGCACCATGGCCACCATCTCCAGCGAGACCTGGCCGGAGTCCACCTTCTGCTTGCTTCGGCGGCCCTTGCGCGGGGGCTTCGCGGCGCCGTTGGTCGCGGCCGGGGTCTTGATGGTCACCGCGGGCGCCGGAGCCGGGTTGGGCGCGGGGGTGGGGGTCGTCGACGCGTTGCTCGCGGCCTGACGGAAGGCCCGGTGCACGTCCAGCTCGGCCCCCAGCGCCCGGAGGCTCTTCCACCAGAGCTGGTTGCGGACCTCCGACGGCGTACGGCTGTTGCCGGCCCGCTCGAGACCACGGTCCAGGTCCGGGATCAGCACCTCCGAGCGGTCGCCCAGGACGAGCTCGTCGATGGTGTCCTGCTGGATCTCGGACCGGCGGACGAAGCGGTTGACCACGACCTTCACGCCGTTGTCCGACAGCACTCCCAGCGACTCCCAGGCCAGCGTCTGGCGCCGGGCGGCCCGCAGCGCCGGGACGTCGGCGGTGACCACCTGCAGGGTCACGTCGGCCGACTCGACCACCGCGGCCTGGGTGGTGGTGATCGCCGAGCCGGTGTCGACCACCACCAGGTGGTAGAGCCCGCGCAGCTGGGCCAGGATGCGGCGGACGGCTTCCGGGGTGACGAACTCGGTGTCGCGGATCTCGGGCGGCGCCAGCAGCAGGTGGAGTCGGCTGCTGTGCACGACGACGGTGTCGGAGACGGCGCGCGGGGACAGATCCTCGCTGATCTTGGCCAGGTCGGCGATCGACACACGGTGAGCGACGTCGAGGTAGCTGGGCACGTCCCCGTTCTCCACGGCCAGATCGACCAGGCAGACCCGGATGTTCGGCTCGTTGCGCACCACGTCCCAGGCCAGGTGGGAGGCGATCACGGTGGTGCCGACGCCGCCCTTGGCCCCGGCGATCGCCACCACGCGGGCGCCGCGGTTGGCCGAGCGGGCCGACGCCTCGGGGCTGTCGGCCATCGCGGCCCGCAGGGTCTGGGCCCACTCCAGCACGGTGCCGAGGCGGTGGTTGAGATCCTCCAGACCGAAGGGGAACTCGAGCACTCCGCGGGCTCCGGCGTCCAGCGCGGAGCGGTAGGTGCCGGCGCTCTGGCTGGTGGTGACCACCATGACGGCCAGACCCGGGTTGCGCAGCGTCAGGTCGCGGACGGTGTCGGTCACCGAGGCCGGACCGAGCTGGTCGTGCACGAAGACCAGCGTCGGCCGCTGACTCCGTACGGCGGTGACCATCTCCTGGGTCGACTCGGCGACGAAGGCGACCTCGATCTCGGCGTCGACCTCGTCCAACCGGGATCGCAGCTCCTGCACGATGATCTGGTCGGCGATCGCGATCACGGCACGCGTCATGAGCGGAGCCTCTCGGGAGTGAGGAGCGGAGGCGAAGGACACGCTTTTCGTCCTTCGGATCCGCGATCGAACGAGCGAGACCTCGCGGAGCTCAGGACCGCGGAGCGCGCAGCGCGACCATGGAACCGCGTCATGAGCGGAGCCTCTCGGGAGTGAGGAACGCGGTTCTCATGAGTTGCCGTCCTCGGGGATCGCTTTGCCGCCCAGGTTGCGGGCGTCGAAGGTCTTGCGTTCCTTGCTCCGGTCCTGCGCGACACCCGGCGGCAGCCCGATCAGCCGGACCTCCTTGGCGTACGAGGACGCGTACGTCAGCGAGAGCGCCGCGTCGGCCTTGAGGGCCAGCGTCACCGGGATGACGTTCTGGATGGACTTCGCATCGGGCGCCTGGACCTGCTGCTGACCCAACACGGAGACCACGCGGGCGTTCTCGACCAGGATCCGCGCCTGCTTCGGCAGCCCCTTCACGTCGGCGAAAGCGACGTAGACGTCCACCCGGTCGCCCGGTCGGACCCGCCCGGCCAGGCCGGTCACGGCATCCACGTTGACGGCGACCTCGCGCTCGGTCGGATCGAGGTCGCTGGCCGGCACGAGGGCGTCCAGGCTGACCGGCGAACCGGCGGCGAGCGGGGTGGCCGTCACCCGGCCGTCGATGTCGGACGCCTTGAGCAGGGTGTTCTCCGCGGCCCAGCGCTGCGGCACCTCGATCGGTTCGGTGTTGTCGCTGGACAGCGTGGTGAACGGCCCCAGGTCCTTGGTCACCTGGTAGACCGTGACCATCGGGCCGACCCGGGAGTTGACGCTGCTGACGTAGCTGGCGACACCGACGAAGACCAGGGCGGCGGCGACCACGGCCAGCACCATGAAGGTGACGCCCCTTCGCTGGCGAGGGTTCATGCTCATGCGGCTTCGCTTTCCTGCGGGTTGTCGATGATGGCGTCGGTGTCGACGGTGTCGACCGTGTCGACGGAGTCGACCGCGTCGACGGGCGTCTCCGGCGCCAGCGCGGTGAGCAGCCGGGCCGACGGTGGGGCGTACGGGGCGCCGGACTCGATCTCGATGTCGACCCGGTCCGGCGGCTCGCCGAGCTGGGTGATCATCAGCTCGGGGAGCACACCCGTGCCGTAGAGCCGATCCTCGGACCGAGGACGCCAGCCGTCGTGGCCGTGGTCGAAGCGCGGGCGGTCACCGAGCTCGACGAAGAAGCCGGGACCACCGGTGACGCTGCGCAGGCGCGGACCGAGGGCCACCCCGACCCCGAGCAGCCGCCAGACCGACGGGCACCAGAGCAGGCTGCGCGCGCTGGTCAGCTCGGACTCCAGCAGCGTCGTCAGATCGGCGGTCCCCGTGCCCTCCACCGCTCGGAGGGTCCGCTCGGCGACCAGCGCGAGGGTGAGCGCGTGATGACGACTCACCACGACCTCGACCCGCGCGCTCGGCCGGGCGGCCGAGACGAGGTCGGCCTGGACCCGGGCCGCCGACGCCGCGTGCTGCGGCGCCAGGACGATCACGTGTTGGTCCGGCCGGTCCGCGACGACGCGGAGGAGGGCGGCCGGGCGGCCGACCGGCACCCCGGCGACCCGGCCGAGACCGGTGGTTCCGACGACAGAGATCAACACGTCACACCTCGACTCCGGCGACCGTCAAGGTCGCTCTGGGGGCGCTCGCCGGGCGACGGCCCGGGCTGCGAAGTCTCATGCTGGCAAGGAAAGGGGTCATCGAGTCGGGCCTGAGGAGGCCCGAGACCGACGAGTACGGCGGACCGCGAGAGCGATGCCGAGACCGGCCAGGGCGGCGACCACGGCCCCCAGGCCGGCGGCGATCCCCACGACACCCCAACCGGGGCCCGCATCGGTCGGGATACCGGGCTCGGTCGATGGCGGTGCCACCGGCCCGGTGGGCGAGGTCGACGTCGACGGTGACGCGCTCGCGGAGGGGGTGGGAACGGCTGAGGACCCGTACTGGGGTTGCCCGGCCGGCTGCCCGTCGACGGCCACGTTGACCCGGATCGGCAGCACCCGCCCGGCCAGATCCGCGAGGTTGGACCGAACCTGCACCGAGACGTAGTAGTCGCCGGCGACGGAGGCGTACGAGGCGTTCGCCCGAGCATCGCCCTCGGTGGTGACGAGCGAACCGTGCGCGATCTCCCGGTTGCGGACGCGCACCTCCGGAGAGTAGGCGGTGATCTTCACCCGGTTGTCCCCCTGCATCCCTGCGCTCTGCTTGGTCTGGGGCACCCGGGACGGGGTGTAGAGGACCGTCGCGACCGTGACGAGCTCGTAGTTGCTGAGCTTCCAGCTGTCCCGATCCGAGGGGGCCGCGACCGTGCTGAGCAGACGTTGCCCGGCCTGCAGCCGGACCTTGTAGAACACGCTCTCGCCGACGGCCGGCGCGTCGCTGTAGGAGCCCGGAGCCAGCAGCGGGGCGTTCGTGAACGAGGTGCCGCCGGCCGTCTGCCGAGTCGACTTCGCGTTCGGCACCGCGCCACCGGTCTCCTTGTAGGAGGTGATCGCGGTCGGCAGGGAGGCGGTGTTGACGATCTCGGGCTCGGTCGTGACCAGGATCTCCGCCGCCGCGGCCTTGTCGTTGCCACTGCTGGATCGTCGTTCGACCGACAGCACCAGCGGGTCGGTCGCGCACTCGGGTGCCTTCGCGCCGCTGCGGACCGCTGCGGACACGACCACGACCGTGTCGCCGGTCTCGCCGACGGTCCTGACCGCGTCACACGCCGTGCCGCCCTCGGTGGCCAGCGTCAGGTCCCAGTTCTCCCCGTTGTAGTTCCCGGTGGGCGGGACCAGGCTGTTGACCGAGACCGTGACGGTGTCGCCGGGGCGGCGGGAGACGCGGTAGTAACGCTGCCCGTCACCGGCTCCGAAGCGATCGCGGTACTGCCCGACGGTGATCTGCGGGGCGGTGCCCGGGTCCTCGGTGCCGGTCACCGGCGTACCGGTGATCGCGAACGGCCGGAGGGCG
>DATDAP010000346.1:0-3896 GCA_036525335.1 Microlunatus sp.
CGACGCCGCCCAGCTCGGGAAAGCGCGGACCGTGGTCGCCTCCTCGGCCATCCGGGAGGACAACCCCGAGCTGGCGGAGGCACGGCGCCGTGGCCTGCGCATTCTCCATCGCAGCGCCGCGCTCGGCTCGATCATGCTCGGGCGACGCGGGGTCGCGGTGGCCGGCACGCACGGGAAGACCACGACCACGGCGATGATCTCGCACGTCCTCTCCCGGGTCGGGGCCGATCCGTCGTACGTGATCGGGGGTGCCCTGACCGGGGCGAGCACCGGTGGCCACATCGGCGGCGGCGACGCGTTCGTGGTGGAGGCCGACGAGTCCGACGGTTCCTTCCTGCAGTATCCGGCGGAGATCGCCGTGGTCACCAACGTCGATCCCGATCACCTGTCCAACTGGGGGACAGCGGAGAACTACGCCGACGGGTTCCTCCGGTTCGTCACGGGAGAATCGGTCCGGCTGGTGGTGATCAGCGCGGACGACCCCGGGGCGGTGGCGCTGACCGAACGTCTCCGGTCAGGCCCGGACGTCGGTGGGCTCCCGACGATCGTCACCTACGGCGAGAGCGAGAGCGCCGACGTACGGATCACCGACGCCACCTTCGCCGGCACCGGTTCGACCTTCGTCCTGGACGGCGAACCGGTCCGACTCGACGTGCCGGGGGCCTACAACGTGTGGAACGCCGCGGCGACGTACGCGGTCGCGCGCGACCTCGGCGCCGACCCGGCGACCGTATGCGCCGAGCTGGAGACGTACGGCGGGACCAACCGACGGTTCCAGCTAGTCGGCACCGTGGACGAGATCCGGGTCTACGACGACTACGCCCACCACCCGACCGAGGTCGCGAACACGTTACGGGCGGCCCGGACCGGGGTGGGGGAGGGCGGCCGGGTCGTGGTCTGCTTCCAGCCCCACCTGTACACCCGGACCCGGGACTTCTGGCCGGAGCTTGCCGCTGCCCTCGAGCTCGCTGACCAAGCGGTCGTGATGGACGTCTGTGGCGACCGCGAGGACCCGATCCCCGGCATCGACGGGGCGATGGTCGCGGCGGCCGTGACCCCCGGCACCGCAGCGGTCACCTACGAGCCGGACTGGGACTCGGCAGCACCCGTGGTGGCCGGCATCGCTCGCCCGGGCGACCTGGTGATCACCGTCGGGTGTGGCGACGTGACCAAAGTCGCGCCGCTGATCGTGGACGCCCTGCACCGCGAGCGGGGCGTCTGATGGCCCTGTACCCGCGAGCGGGGCGACTGATGGCCCGGCGTTGCGAGCGGGGCATCCGATGACGTCCGCCACCCAGACCCGCCCACCGTCAGTGGCGGACGGCAAGCGGGTCCGACGCCCCCGCGGTCGCCGCGTCTGGCCGATCGTCCTCGTCGGTGTGCTGGTGCTCGCCCTGGTCGGCGCACTGGTCTGGCTGGTCGGCTTCTCCACCGTGCTCGCGGCCCAGCGGATTCAGATCGGCGGGTTGAAGACCCTGACCAAGGCTGAGGTGACCGCCAAGGCTGCCGTTCCTCTGGGGGTCCCGCTCGCCCGGCAGAACCTGTCGGCGATCGCCGGGCGGATCGCGACGTTCCCGCAGGCCGAGAACGTGGTGGTCGGACGCATCTGGCCGGACACCGTGACGATCACCGTGACCGAGCGGACCCCCGTGTTCGCCGTCCGCTACGCCAACCTGTACGTCCTGGTGGACAAGGCCGGCATCCCCTACCTGACCGTGAGCAAGCGCCCGGAGAACCTGCCGTTGGCCGCCGCCAGCCAGGACGACCGGGCGACCCTGGCAGAGATCGCCGTGGTCTCCCGCGAGCTGTCCAAGAAGCTGCGCGATCGGGTGGTGACGATCCGGGCCGAGTCGCCGTACGCCCTGGTGCTGGTGCTGGACTCCGGGGTGGAGATCGCGTGGGGAACCTCGGCGCAGTCCGCGCTCAAGGGACAGGTGGCGCTCGCTCTGCTCGAGCAGAAGCCGAAGGCGATCGATGTCTCCTCCCCTCACAACCCCACGATCACATGAAGCCGCTCGCTGAAGCCCCCGTCGGTGTCCGGCTACGTCGTCGTCGCGGAGCAACGGAAGTGCGTGTTGCCCCGCTCCTCCTCCGCACGCCGGGACGCGGTCTTCGGCCGCTGCGCGGCTTGGTTCACCATGTCGTGACCTTTCGTTGGGTGTCAGGTAACGATTCGACCTCAAGGTCAACTTCAGGGTCAGGATTCGGACCGATTTCCCGACCCGCTGGCGTGTCCGAGGGCCTCGTGTGGACAGTCGTCGGAGCGACTTACTAGCGTGGCCGTCGCGGCGTCGATCACCTCCTGTTTCCTTCCCCCGTGGACCTGAGGTCCCAGCTTTCGCGCGCTCGAAAGTGTCCAACAGCAACCAGAGGCAGGAACCACGTGGTCTCCGCATCACAGAACTACTTGGCCATCATCAAGGTCGTCGGCGTCGGCGGAGGCGGGGTCAACGCCGTCAACCGGATGATCGAAGCCGGCCTGCGGGGGGTCGAGTTCATCGCCGTCAACACCGACGCCCAGGCGCTGCTGATGAGCGACGCTGACGTCAAGCTCGACATCGGGCGCGAGCTCACCCGCGGCCTCGGCGCCGGTGCCGACCCGGACAAGGGCCGGCAAGCCGCCGAGGACCACGCCCAGGACATCGAGGACGCGCTCAAGGGCGCCGACATGGTGTTCGTCACCGCCGGCGAGGGTGGCGGTACGGGCACCGGCGGGGCACCCGTCGTGGCCCGGATCGCGCGGGCACTCGGAGCCCTGACCATCGGTGTGGTGACTCGGCCGTTCTCCTTCGAGGGCAAGCGCCGCTCCACCCAGGCCGACCAGGGGATCGCCAGCCTCCGCGAGGAGGTGGACACCCTGATCACCATCCCCAACGACAAGCTGCTTCAGATGATCGACCACCAGATCGCGATCCTGGACGCGTTCAAGCAGGCCGATCAGGTGCTGATGCAGGGTGTGCAGGGCATCACCGACCTGATCACCACCCCCGGTCTCATCAACCTGGACTTCGCTGACGTCAAGGCCGTCATGTCCAACGCGGGCTCCGCGCTGATGGGCATCGGCTCGGCGCGTGGCGAGGACCGGGCCCGGGCGGCGGCCGAGATGGCGGTCTCGTCGCCACTGCTGGAGGCCAGCATCGACGGCGCGCACGGTGTGCTGCTGTCGATCACCGGTGGCTCCGACCTCGGCCTGTTCGAGGTCTCCGCCGCCGCCGACCTGATCCAGAACGCCGCGCACGAGGATGCCAACATCATCTTCGGCACGGTGATCGACGACGCCCTCGGCGACGAGGTCCGGGTGACCGTGATCGCGGCCGGCTTCGAGGGTGGCCAGCCGCCGCGTCGTCAGCCGGGGATCAGCCGGGCCAGCGACCTGCGGAGCTCTCGACCGGCGCCGATCGCCAGCTATGGCTCGTCCGAGCCGGACCGCGGCACCAGCTCGCAGGCGCCCGGCCCGAGTAGCCAGCCAGCGTCTCGTCCGTCGGGTCCGACACCGTCGCCCACCCATCGCCCGCCGGCCCCGGTCGCGGACGACGACGACCTCGACGTGCCGGACTTCCTCAAGTAGACGTCCCCGGTCGCGCCGATTCGGGGCCTCGGTCACCGGGTCGGAGCGCGGGCGTACGTCGTGGCACATCGCCGGGAGCTGTCGGTGCGCAGGCGGTCCGCTCGATCCGACCGCGTGTCGTCACCGGACGATCCCAGACCGACCGTCTTCGGACGGTAAGGTCGAGCGCGAACCTGGACCTGCACGGAGGGTAAGGAACTCATCCCATGGCCGAAAGACTGAAGCGGGCAGCTGCCTGGCTCGGACTGGTGACCGACGACCGGTACGGGCAGTACGACGAGGTCGACGGTGAGCAGACCGAAGGCATCAGCCGCGACGAGCTGGTCGG
>DATDAP010000347.1:0-15601 GCA_036525335.1 Microlunatus sp.
AAGCGCTTGGTGAAGCCGAAGGTGTCCAGGCGCCAGAGCTCGATGTAGTGCCTGATCGTGCCGATCTTCTTCAGGCACGAGGTCAGCGAGGAGGCCACCGCGTAGGTCGGTGAGGTCTTCGCCTTGTAGACCACCATGTTGAGGCTGCAGTTGCTGGCCGGGTAGGCCACCAGGACCATCGGGATGCTCCCGTCGCTCTGGGCCACTGGCTTGGGCTTGGCGTTCAGGTCGATGGTGTAGGGCACCGACTTGAAGCTCGGCACGCCCTCGGCCTGCTTGCGGATCTTGTCCTTCCAGGCCTTGACGTCCGGGGTGTCGGCGGTGGTGGTGGAGACGCTCGAGTCATAGCTCGAGGAGGTCCCGGAGTGGGGACGGGGGCCGGCGGCTCCCGTGGTGACGACCACTGCAGCAGCGGTCAGCGGCACGAGCACGAGGCTCGCGATGGACATCCTTCTCATCTCTATCTCCTTATGTGGGGGTGTAGCAGGACCCGGCCCGCGGCAGGGTGATAGTTCCGCGAGCCGGGCCGATTGGGGTGCTACGTGGGGTTTCCCAGCGCAGCGATCTGGGCGTAGGCCTGGGCCAGTTCGGCGAAGGCGGTGATCCTGCCGACGTCGGCGGTGTAGTCAGGGTTGGGGTCGATGATCGAGGCCGCGTCCTGCTCGGCCTGCCTCGCCCACCAGACTGCTCGGGCCTGCGCCTCGGTGTAGCTCAGGTCGTCCGCCTCAAGCACCTCGAGGGCGGTTGCCACGACAGGCTCTGGTTGCTCGCTCATGTGCTTCTCCTTGTTCGTCGTTCCAGCGCCAACGTGGTGTCGAAGGCGGCGTACGCCATGATGACCACCCCGGCCCAGGAGGCGAGGGTGGCCATCACGACCATCAGGCCCAGCAGCGTGAGCAGCCAGGCGAACAGGGCCCAGTCGATGATCGCTACAGCTCGATCAGGTAGCTGACCAGCATCGCCATGGCGAACAGGGCCAAGGACACGATCAGCCAGACGAAGAACAGTGTTGCGGCGTCCCGGCGCCCTATGCCTCGGGACACCCGTCTCCTTCCTCGAGGTGCCGGCGCAGTGACTCGGCGTCCTCGAATCGAAAGTGGCAGTGCGGGCACTCGTGCAGGCCCATCTCGGGTTCCTCCTCATCGGGTCGACCGGCCGCCTCGAAGCGCTCGAGCGCCTCGGCCGTCCGGCGGCTGTAGCTCGATATCTCGTTCATCGTCGTGACGAGCTGGCGCATCGAGGCAGCGATCACGGACAGGTCGGCGTACGCCTTGACCTCGTAGCCGGATGGCATCAGCCGCCCACCGCCGGGGCGTTGAGCAGCTCGGAGTGGACGACCTCCTGCGGTCGGTAGGCATACCGAGGTGAGCCCTTGAGCAGATCGTCGTCCGGCTCCTCGTCCGCGAACCACTCGGTGAGGAAGGCCTTGGCCGCGGTGACGGCGTGCTTGACCTTGACCGGGTGCTGGGGCACGACGACGGCGTAGAAGCGCATCCCGGTGCTGTCGTAGTGCTCGGTCGTGACCTCGTCGAGCCGGCCCTGCATGTAGCCGGCTAACACCTTGGCCCGCTGCTCGGTCTCGAGCGGCCCGAACAGCTGCAGGGTCCGCTCCTCCATGTCGTCGTCCTGCATGGCGACGACGGCGATGGCGTACTTCATGTCGATCTCCTTGGGTGGGGTGGTCAGCGGTAGTAGGTCGTGACGACGGTCGTGGCGTTGAGGATCTTGAAGCTCTCGCCCGGGCGCAGGATCTCGGTTAAGGCGTCGTGCAGCCCTCGGTCCAGGCGGGTCGTGGTGACCGGTGAGACCGGGACCTTGGCCGCTGAGACCTTGAGCCGCGGCTTGCGACGGGTGCCCTTCACGAAGCCGGTCGAGACGTCGATGTCGGTGACGTTGTTCATCATGGGGATATCTCCTTGGGTTGGGTGCTGCGGTTCATTCTGGACATGCCGAAGGCCCCAGCTGCTGGTGCAGGAGCCGGGGCCTTCGATGGGCACACCTGCGGGCGGTGCGCTTATGGCAATTCTACCTGTTATCTACCATGCTGTCCACCTGCCCGGAACTCCCGGACAGCCCGGATCGCCTCGGCCACCTTACCGGCGGCGTAGTCGATCCGGTCGTCGTCGTCAGGGTCGGCGCGGTGGCCCACCTCGAGGACGGCATGGCAGCGCAGGCAGACAACGTGCCAGTCGAGGACTGGCGCCCCCAACACCCCTTCACGCTCGCGCATCAGGCCGAGCCGGTCGATGACCTTCTCGGTCTCGGGGTGTTCGCACGATCTCATCAGGTCGACCCCTCCTCGTCGCTGCTGCTTGCCTGGCAGTAGCACCCGCAAGGGGTCTCCTCGTCGATGTCGTTCAGGGCCCAGCCGGTGCAGTTGTCGTGCTTGCCGGCCTCACACTCCGGGCAACTTCGGCCCATCAGATCTCCTCTCGTGGTTCATGGCCGCCGCTTCATGTCGATGTGCGGGTCGAAGGGCAGGCCGCCGTCGACCCGGAACCACTCGTCGGTCTCGTGGTCCTCGAGCTTGCGCAGCTCCTGGTGCAGCCACCTGTAGAAGCCGCCGAAGTCGCCTTCGCTCCTGAAGAGCTCCGGGACGTAGAGCTCGCAGCCGACCTGGACGAAGTGCCCGATGTCGGCGTACTCCGCGAGGGAGGTGATCCCGGTCGTGCTGTCTGGCAGCTTGCGCAGCACGTGGAGCACGACCTGGCCGGTCCCGAACCTCGAGTACATCGAGATCGAGGTGTCCGGCTTGTACCTGATCCGCTTCAGCCAGCCGGACACCAGCACCCTGGCGTCGTAGCTCGGGGAGTCCTTGCGCATCTCCGGGTGCAGGTGCGGCGCGTCGAGCGGCATCCCGTAGGCCGCTTGGTACAACGGCCAGTCGATCCGTTCGGCCATCTTCCGGCGGAAGCTGTCGTCGTACTCGGGGAGCTGGGCGTTCATCGCTTCGGCCCCCAGTCCGCCTCGCGGCCGATGCCCTGTTCCTCGGCTGCCCTGGTGTACCCCGGGCTGAGCCTGAGCCCGTTCTGGTAGTGCGCCCTGGCCTGCTCGATGAGCTGATCCGGAGCGGCATCCGTCGGCAACTGCTGGTACGCCCACCCATCGGCGAGGTACCAGACCATCCCGTAGGCCTCCTCGAGCGCCTCGACGACGTCGCCGCCGTTCTCGAGCAGCGCGGAGCCGCGGAAGCGGCCCTTCTTGGTGACGAAGTGCAGCCAGCTGCCGGCCATCAGAACCCCTCCCCGAAGGTGATCTGCGGGCAGACCCGGCCCTTGGGGTCGGCCTCGATCCGGATGCAGACCTCGCAGTTCGGCTTGCTGCTCCAGTCCGGGTCGCCCTCCAGCAGCGCGCCGCACAGGGCGTAGTGCTTCTGGTGGGTGAGCGCGAACAGCTGCCACATGCAACAGCCGATGTGGTGCAGGTCCGCCGAGAAGGTCTCCTCCTCCTCGGTGCTGATGAGCTCGAGGGTCTCCTCGCGCTCGATGGTGTCTGGCTGGGTGCTCATCAGAACAACCTCCTGATCCCGACTCGGTGCTCCGCTCCCCAGAGGGGTTGACGGTCCTTGCCCTCGTTGGTGGTGCGGTCGGCAAAGACGATCTCCCCGACCCGCTCGACCTCGAGCTCGCGACGTTGCTCCTTCCACAGGCAGGTCCAGACTCCGTCGGTGACCTGCACGTCGCTGAAGGCCGACCCCGCCATCGCCAGAGCGGCCATGACGAAGTCGGTGATCTTGACGACCTGCGGGTAGATCAGCACGCTGACCTCCCACTTCGAGGCCTCTTCCTTAATCGTCCAGTCGGGGCTCACAGCGGGTCTCCGTCCACGGTGACCTCACGCCGCAGGGCCCACTCCTCGTGGGCCTCACCGCTCTGCTTGTGCATGATGCCCGCGAGCGTGGCGGCCGCCTTGGAATCCAGCCCGAAGGCGTCCGTCAGGCCGCTGACGCTGTCCGGGTCCAGAGCCTTGATGAACCCGACCACTGGGTTGGCGAGCAGCTCCTTCTGCTCCTTGACCAGCCACTCGAAGACCAGCGACCCGCCGGCGGCCATACCGGCCGCGACGATGGTCTTGACCTCGAGGTCGAGCTCCTTGCCGACCTGCTCCTTGGACATCTCGATGCCGTGCCGGCGCAATAGCTGCTGGAGCACGACCTTGGTGATCACCCCGGCTCTGACGACGCTCAGCTCGCCGAGGGTCTTCTTCTCTTGCTCGTCCATATCGTCCCGAGTCTCCATCTCAGGTCCCTCTCATGTAGCAGGTGCAGGTGGGGCAGTGCTGTTGGTCGATCGGCCGCTCCATGTGCTGAGCAAGCCGATAGTTGATGGCGCCAGTCGACACCCCAAAACGCGTCGCGAGGGCGCTCTGGGACCAGCCCATCCGATACAGGTTGACGATCTCGTGGACCTGCTCCTGGCTGAGCTTGCGCTCACGGGTCTGGTACGACTGGCTCATCGGAGTCTCAGCCCGCGTTGACCGGGACGTGCGCGCAGTGCGGGCAGATGTCCTGCTTGCCGTCCCAGCGCCAGCCGGACTTGGACGCCACCCGACGGACCTCCTCCGGGGTGTTGTCCTTCATCCCGAAGACGTAGGAGTCGAGCTGGCAGGCATCGCAGCGGATCCGCAGCGCGTCGGTGTAGGCGAGCCGGATCTTGGGGATCACAGCCGCTCCGTCTCGTCCGACTTGACCAGGTTGAGCCCGGCGGCCGGGGACTGGGTGATCAGCGCCCCGTCCGGGGTGATCAGCCGCAGGTCGGTGATGTAGAAGCTCACCCGCAGCGTGGCGTGCTCGGTGGGACCGGCCTCGATGCTGACGCTGTTCGCGACGATGTGCTTGGGGTCGAGGTCGAACCCGTCGATGGTGACCCGCGGGCTGTCGGCGCGCAGGTCGATGTCGGCTATGGCGCCGGTGTCGTCAGGGGTAGGGGTGTTGGGCACAGCGTTCTCCTTCTTGGGACAGGTGCAGTCGCAGGGCAACCGCAGGGTGGGTGAGGTGTGGACCCAGCCGTCACAGACCGGGCCGGTGAAGCCGTCCTCGCACTCGCGGAACCAGCACGGCGTGCAGACGTTGCGAGGCATCAGAGCTCGACCTCGTACAAGGACATGGCCGCGACGATGCCCTTGATGATCTCGAGCAGCAGGTCGACGGTGACGAACTTCTGGTCGCAGGCGTCGCAGATCCAGGTCTGCTTGGGCTCGCCGGCCTCGACCATCTGGGCGATGCTGCGGTGCTCGCAGTCCTTCGGGTCGATCGGCATCAGCGGCCGCGCAGGTCACGCGCCTTGAGCTTGGCCATCCGGCCGTCCGGGTGATGCCAGACGATGCCCTCCCAGCCCTCGCCGGCCATCCGGCGGACGAGCTCGATCGGGGACAGTGCGGACATCGCGACCATGGTCGTCCCGTGCTTGATCAGCTGGTGGTGGTCGAGCTGCTCGGGGTTGCCGTTGACCTTCGGGCCGCAGAGCTCGTAGGTGCCGACGTCGGTGAACTCGCCCTCGAGGACGACCACCTCCTCCCAGAGGCTCTCGTCGTGCTCGAGCGCGTCGGCGTGCTGCTTGGCCCAGGCCGACTGCCCGATCGGCTCCCAGCCCACGCGCTTGCCGGTCAGCAGGTCCTTGGAGACGAACCAGAAGTTGAGCGGTGGCTCGCGGTCGGGCTTGACCTCCCGGCGGGCCCACCAGTGACCCTGGCTGTCGAGCATCGTGCAGGTGCCGTCGAACTTGCGGGTGGCGACTCCCTCGCGGGCGAAGACCCAGTCGCAGCCGGGACTGACCTGGTCGGTGAGCAGGTGGGTGTCGAAGTCGCGCAGGTAGATCGTCGGGATCTTGCCGACGACCGACTGGGCCGGGGTGGATGTCTCGGTCATGACTCTCCTTCAGTTGTGGCTTATCTGAACATAAAAATAGCCCCTGGAGAGGACACCCGTGGGTCTGGCCGCGGGCATACCCCTTCCAAGGGCTATGGGCGGTAACTGTAGTTGCAAATAAGCGGGGTGTCAACGGGGTATCCGGCTGTCCCCACGGGCTTCTACCATCAGCCCCATGGAGATGACCGAGAACCACTGCCGCGACATCGTGGCCCAACGGTCCGGCGGTCGCTGCGAAGCGGTCATCGACTACGTCTGCACCGGCATCGCCGAGTCGATGCACCACCGCCGCAAGCACGGTCGGGTCTGGAAACCCTCCAACGTGATCCATGTCTGCGGCTCCGGCACGACCGGCTGCCACGGCTGGATCGAGGCCCACCCGGAGAAGGCGCACTCCCTCGGCCTCTGGCTCTGGGACTACGAGGACCCGGACGCCGAGAGCATCAAGATGCGCTGGGAGCACGCCCGCGCCTGGTGGTGGCTCGACGACGAGGGCCTGCTGCACTACGACGAGTCCGCCTTCGAGCCGATCATCTACAGCCTGTCCGCCCCGGTCCGGCTGACCGAGTACACGACGAAGGACCCGAGATGAGCGACCGGCGGAACCTGCACAGCCCGGAGATGAAGACCTTCCTGGACCGGCAGCACAGCGTCGCCGGGCTGATGGCCACGCTATGGGCCAGCACCGTCAAAGAATCTCCGCGCTACGGCAAGGACCTGATCGACGCGCAGTGCTACCGCGAGGGAGTTCGGTACGCCATCGCAGAGATCAAGAGCCGGACCGACATGACGATGGCCGAGCTGCAGCGGCGCAAAGACGCCCTGTTCGCCGAGAAGAAGATCAAGGGTGGCATCGCCCTGGCCAAGGAGTTCAAGGTGCCCTACGTCGCCGTGCTCTACCTGGTGCCCGACGGTGAGGTCATCTGGTGGAAGGTCACCGACGAGAAGGGCGAGCTGCTGCTGCCGCCACTGCGCAGGTGGCGTGGGCCGGTCTACCAGCCGATGACCGGGCAGATGGAGATGCAGGACAACGTCTTCCTGCCGATGGAGCTTCGCCGGCACATCCTCGAGGTTCCTGACTGGATCCCCCTGCTGCAGTCACACTGAAGGTGTCGGGTCTCCCCTGCACCCGATGGACGCCCCGGGTAGCCGACCCCCCAGCGCCAGACTCCCCCGAGAGGCGCGTGGCTCCCGGGGCGGTCCATGCCCCCGTGCCACCATGAGCCATGGCCACCTTCAGCGACGGGATCAAGCTCTTCGGCACCAGTTATGCCGCCGGGGCGACCGCTCCCGCGATGAGCGCCTCGGTGACGCGCTCGTTGACCCGCCGCGGCCGGCTCAACCCCACCGGCGGCCTGACGGTGCGCCGCCCGGTGAGCATCAACGGGACGGCTTACGCTGCTGGAGCAGCGGCACCAGCGGTCACCGGGGCTCTGAAGAGACGGCTGTTGCGGGGCAAGATCATCAAGTGAGGAGGGGGCCATGGACGCTGGCACCTACAACCCGGTGATCTCGCCTCGAGGGTCGTGGCGCCGGACGTTCACGTTCAACGCGGACCCGCCCATCGACTTCACCGGCTGCGAGGCCCGGTCCGAGATCCGGGACGCCAAGGAGGGCGCGACCCTCTTCGCCTCGGTCAGTGAGACGCCCTCGCCCGATGGCTACATCGTGATCCCCAGCGAGGAGACCAACCAGCTGCACATCTACTTCTCCCCGCTGGCCACCGGCCGGATGAAGGACGCCAAGCGCGCCTACTGGGACCTCTTCGTGGAGTACCCCAACGGGGAAGACGTCCCGAAGGTGATGGAGGGCAAGGTGACCATCAAGCACTCCGTCACGGAGCCCAGCCATGACTGAGGTCATCGTCGACGAGCTGACCGGCAACGTCACGGTCGAGATCACCAACGAGCCGATCACCGTCGAGGTCGCCGCGACCGGGGTGCGCGGCATCCCCGGAGTGCCGGGGCTCAACGGCGCACCTGGAGCCACCGGAGCGACCGGGGCTACTGGGCCAGCTGGGCTCACCGGCCCGACCGGACCTCAAGGACCAATGGGCGACGTCGGCCCGATCGGCCCCGCCGGCCCTGCCGGTCCGCCTGGCACGACCGGTGCCCAGGGGCTGACCGGCCCCACCGGGGCAACCGGCGCGACCGGACCTACTGGGCCTACCGGTGCGACTGGACCAGCAGGTATCCAAGGGCCAGCAGGAACCATCGGAGCCACTGGTGCCACTGGCGCGACTGGCCCGGCAGGTGCCACCGGAGCAACCGGCCCCACCGGACCCGCGGGCAGTGACGGGGCGGACGGGGCGGACGGCGCGGACGGCGTTGCCGGGCCAACCGGACCACAGGGCGCCACCGGTCCGATGGGACCTGCCGGCACGTCCGGCCTCGAGTTCCAGGGGCCGTGGAGCAGCAGTACCGCCTACACCTCCGACGACCTGGTCTACTTCGAGGGCAGCGGCTACGTGGCGATCGCTGCCACGATTGCCGCTGGAGGGGCGAACCCCGCAGTCAACTCCAGCTGGGCGCTGATCGTCCTCGAGGGAGCCGAGGGCCCGCAAGGGCCGACCGGTCCGACCGGTCCCGCAGGTGCCACCGGGGCCACCGGCCCGGCAGGTCCCCAAGGGGCGACCGGCTCAGCTGGGGCTACCGGAGCAACCGGCCCGGCTGGCGCCACGGGTGCCACGGGTGCTACCGGGGCAACGGGTCCGGCTGGCGCGGTTGGGCCAACCGGTCCGACCGGCCCCACTGGGCCGCAGGGTGCCACCGGAGCAACCGGCGCGACGGGACCGGCCGGCGCCACCGGTCCGGCAGGCCCATCCGGTGGGGACTCCATCACCGGCACCCTCAAGGCGGCCCTCGGCTCGAGCGCGACCGTAGCCACCGCCCTGATCGGACCGGAGTGGCCGACCGGGGCCGTGCACATCCTCGCCCTGATCGACAACGAGCTGCTCTACATCAACAACATCGGGCCGGGCACCGGCGGCAACAAGACGCTGACCATCGCTCGAGCCCAGTTCGGTACCACCGCGACCAGCCACAACCTCAACCGCAGTGTCATCGTCCGGCACCCGTTCCAGGAGGGCACCGGGACCACCGGGGCCACCGGTCCCACTGGTGCCACTGGAGCCACCGGGCCAGCCGGTCCGGCGGGGCCTGCAGGTGCTGCCGGCGCCACCGGCGCGACCGGGGCCAAGGGTGACACCGGAGCGCAGGGTCCAGCTGGCCCTACCGGCGCGACCGGCCCGCAAGGTCCGCAGGGCATCCCCGGCACCGCGGCTGCGAAGGGTGACCCCGGGCCTGCCGGTCCCACTGGTCCGACTGGTCCCGCCGGACCCACCGGTCCTGCTGGTCCGACTGGGGCCACCGGTGCGCAGGGACCGCAAGGTCCAGCTGGCGCGGATGGCGACGGCATCGAGGGCCCTGCTGGTCCGACCGGGGCCACCGGAGCGACTGGTCCCGAGGGCCCGGGCGGGCAGAGCGCCGGCAAGATCTTCTACCTCGCCAGTTCCGACGCCTCCGACATCGCCACCTACAAGACCCTGCTGGCTGCCCCGAGTACCGGCGCGGAGCAGACCATCGCCACCTCGCTGCCGACCAACGGGGTCGACGTGCTCATCGGCGTCTTCGCCACTGACCCAGGCGTCCCGGGTGCGGTGGACTACCCGGCCGGCACCGCCTCCAGGATGGTCTACGCCAGCCTCAACGCCGGGACGGCCCGGTTCCACGGCCAGGTCTACAAGCGCACCGCGGCCGGGGTAGAGACTCTGCTGCGGGACGAGTACAGCAACCCCTTCACCAACCAGATCGTCGCCCCGATCGAGTGGAGCAACACCTCGGCGGTGCCCGGCGTGCTGGATGCCACCGACCGGCTCGTCCTCAAGCTCTACGCCCAGAAGACCACCGGGTCATCCGTCGTCATCACGACGTACTTCGAGGGCAGCACCCACGCCTCCCAGGTCCAGACCACCATCTCGGCCGGCGCCCAGGGGGCGATGGGCAAGACCCTGTTGCCGCCGTTGTCGATCCTCGGGCCGGTCACCGTGCAGACCGGGGTAATGCGACTGCCGAACCCGGCCGGGGTCACCCTCGATCTGTCCAAGGTGATGCTCGCCATCGGCACGGCGCCGACCGGCTCGGCCCTGATCGTGGACGTCAAGAAGAACGGCACCTCGATCTTCCCGACCAGCGCGAAGCCGCAGATCGCCGCGGGCGCCTTCTCCGGCTCTGCGGTGCCGGACACCACGAGCTTCGCCGACGGGGACTACCTGACGGTCGACGTCACCGCGATCGGCTCCACCGTGGCAGGGTCCAACCTGACCGTCATGATCGCTGCCTAGGAGGGCTCCATGTCACTGCTCTTCATCGACGGCTTCGACGCCGGCGACTTCGCCACCAAGTACACGACCATCGGTTCTGGCGCTGGGACGACCGCGACGACCAGGTTCAGCACTGGGCTCTCGTTCTACTACTCCGGAGCTGCCGGAGGCTCGACGTTGCTCCGCAAGGACTTCGCAGCGTCGGCGAAGGTGGTTCTCGGGTTCGCCTACCGGGCCAGTGGCTTCAACGACTCCCAGCCTCTGCTGGCGTTCTACGGCGACGCCGGGGCCACTCCCCACACCGGGCTCAGGATCATGGCCAGTGGCGCGGTGGCGCTCTACCGAAGCTCCACCCAGATCGCCATCTCGGCGGCCGGGGTCTGCCAGGCGAACGCCTGGCACTACATCGAGATGTCCGCCACCGTCAGTGACACGGTCGGAGTCGTCACGGCCAAGGTCGACGGGACCCAGGTCGTCACCTTCACCGGCGACACGAAGAACGCCGGCACCGCCACCACGCTCGACCGGGTCGACTTCCTCAACTCGGCAGGGTTGATGTACTTCGATGACCTCTACCTTTGCGACGGCCTCGGCGCCGCGCCGTGGAACGACTTCCTCGGCGACATGCGCGTGCAGACGATCCGCCCCACCGCAGCTGGCAGCCAGACCGACCTGACCCCAGTGGGATCGGCGAACAACTGGGACACCGTCAACGAGAGCCCGCCGTCGATTACGGACTACAACTACTCGGCCACGGTCGGGGCTCGTGACCTCTACGCCATGGGAGACATCGCCGCCGCGACGAACGGCGTCCTCGGGGTGCAGCTGGTCAGCGTCGCCCACAAGACCGACTCCGCGACGCGCTCGGTCAAGAACCTGGTCAAGGTCGGCAGCACGGTCTATGCCTCTGCGGCCAAGGTGCTAGCCGTATCGGCCACTCCGACACTGACCGTGCACCAGGTCAACCCGGCCACCTCGGCAGCCTGGACGGTCTCGGAGGTCAACGCGATCGAGACCGGTGTCGAGGTCGCCTGATGGCGAGCATCCTCGAGTACCACGCCCAGTCGTTCACTGCCCCTGGCGGAACACCGACCGGTGTCGACATCGCCTTCACCACAACCCCGGAGCCCGGCGACCTCGTCTTCGTCGTGTTCGCCATCACTGCGACCGGAGGCGGCGCCACCCCGTCCGTCACGGGGCTGGGGGCCACTTACACCATTCCCAAGCAGATCGTCTTCGTCGCCAACCAGAAGTTCTGGCTCTTTGTTGGGACCGGCGCCAACGCCGCGGGAAATGTCCGCCCGTCGATGAACGCCGCGCTCACTCGGGACTGCCGAGCCTTCGCAATGCTGGTTCGCGGCCTGCCGAGCGCCACCTTCTACCACGAGCAGTTCTCGACCTGGAGCACGGGTGACGCCGTTGGGTCAGGCAACTCGATCAACTACACCGCGCCCGCAGGACCCGACACGCTCGTGCTGGGGATCACGCTGCCGAATACGACGAACACCTTCCCCAGCGCTGCGAGCGATGCTGGGTTCACTGCAGAGGACGTCAGTTTCAGCAGCGGGCTCTGGCTCGGAGTAGCTGCGCAGGCCTACTCCGCGGTCGACCATAGCGTCACCCTCGGGGTGACTAGCAACGGTACCGGCCAGGTTCCGATCGTCGTCTACTGGATCGGCGGTCCGAACGGAGTCCGCGAAGCTGGTGGCTACACCGAGGTGGCGACCCTCGGCGACCCGTCCGCGATGGCGGTCGACGCCGGCTACACCGAAGTGGCGACTCTGGGCGATACGCCGGCGCTGGCGGTCGACGGTGCCTACGCCGAGGTGCTCTCGGTCGCCCCGGTGCTCGAGCTGGCCCCGGACGAAGCCACCTGGGATGCCCGCGATATCACTGGGCTGAGCAACGGGGCGGTCATCACCTCGTGGGTCGACCCGGTCTCCGGGCACGTCGCTGCTGACGCGACCGGCCCGACCTATCAGACGAACGTCGTCAACGGCCTGCCAGTGGCTCGCTTCAACGGCTTCCAGTCCCTGCTGACCGACATGGCCATCTGGTCAGGGCCCATCACGGTCACAGCGGTCATCAAGATGGCGACCACGGCCAACAACCAGAACATCATCGGGAACTCCACATCCAACGCCGGCTTCGAGTGGAGGATCGACTCCCTCAAGCAGGTCGTCAACCAGCAGAACACCCTCAACGTCATGTCTCCGGCTCGGCAGACCCTGACGTTGAAGACGACGGAGTTCGCTGTCATCAGCCTGAAGTGGGTACCAGCCTCGCGCTATCGCGAAGCCGTACCGAGCTCTGCACTGGTCAACACGGTGTCGAGCGCTGGGGTCTATGCCACCAACGGCGACACGTCCACCTTCTGGCAGACGAGCGCCCCAGCGAACCTGCGGATGAAGCCATTGGTCGCCACGGCGCACATCGCCTACACGATCACGCCACGGGCGGGCTTCCTCGGCAATGCCCCGACGGCGTGGACGCTGCAGGGGTCGATGGGTGGTTATCTCTGGACCACGCTCGACACCCGCAGTGGGATCACCTGGCCGACAGCGGCGGCGCAGACCTTCTCCTTCACCAACACCACGCCCTACGCCTACTACCGGATCAACATCACGACGCCGGCGACGCTGCACATCTGCGACGTGCAGCTCGGTTCGACGCCGGTGCGGACCGGGCACTTCATTGTCTTCCAGAACGGACGGAACAACGGCTGGGGTGTTCGAGACACCGACCAACACGTTCAGTTCAGCGAGGCAGTCCCGTGGTCGATGTCGCGAGGTGCAGACGGTGGCTCTCGCCTCAATGCCGACCTCGCCTACCTGCGGATCATCAAGGGCGAGATCGACGACGACGTGGTCAAGGCTCGTGATCTCGCCCTGGCCAGCACCTACGGCATCTCCTCCACGGCGACCATCCCGATGACAGGGTCGGTCAGCGCCTCGTCGCAGTTCGTCTCGGAGACGGCGGCGATGGGGGCGGACAACAACACCGGCACCTTCTGGACGACGAACAACGTGGTCGCAGCGAGCTACCAGTTCGCTCTGCCGGCAGCGATCGTCGTGGCGTCCTACTCGGTGATGCGCAGGCCCGAGCCATGGGAGCTGCGCAACATCAAGGACTGGACCTTCGAGGGCAGCAACAACGGCTCATCGTGGACGACCTTGGAGACCAGGACCGGGGTGACCTGGCCGACCGCGGGACTCGACGTCAAGACCTTCACCTTCGCCAACACGACGCCTTACCGCTACTACCGGATCAACATCACGGCCAACCAGGGCGCGACCTACACCTCCTTCACCGAGGCGTGGCTCAACGTCGCTTCGGCCGACGTCCCGGTCGAGCAGCCACTGGCCCGGCTGTCTGCGAGCGTGTACAGCGCGGAGTGGAAAGCCATGTTCCTCACCGACGGCCAGGTCGGGGCCAACAACGTCTCGGCCGGCGCGGGCGCTCCCCCACCGTGGACGATCTCTGCCGGCACGAGCCGACCGTCCTACCTCGGGTCCTACGCTCTCGTCGCGAGGAGCGACGCGCCGGGTTCGACACCGAACGCGTGGACCCTCGAGGGCAGCAACGACGGGAACTCCTGGGCGGTGATCGACTCCCAGAGCGGGCTCTCGTGGGCAGCCGCGGAGAGCAAGTCCTTCTCGGTGGCCGGCGTGGTCCGCTACGAGCAGTACCGCTGGGTGTGCACGGCCACCCAGACCGGCGGAGCCACCTGGCCTGCCGTCTCGGAGCTGTACAGCTATGCCAAGTCACCCTCGTCGATGTTCATCGAGCGGTCGGCCCCGTTCCCGCTGCCTGCTCCCACCGGGGCCTACACGAACTACACCTGGAAGGTGCCGATCGCCACGACCCCGCTGCCGGGGGATCACGTCGTGGTCATCCTCGAGGCCGTCGACCTGTCCAGCAACACCTTCCTCGGGGTCAGCGGGCTGGGCGCTGCCTGGAGCATCGTGGCTGACACGGGGCTCGGGTCCGGCAACGGGCACTACGTCGTGCTGCTCGGGAAGAACCCCACCTCGGCCGGGGACATCTCGCTCAACACCTACGACTCGAACTGGGCCATCGCCGAGGCCTTCCTGGTCCGTGGCTTCACCAACCCGATGCTGACCGTGGTCACCGCCACGGCCACCTCGTTCGGTACGCCGCTGGCCTGCCCCGCGCAGACCCCGCCGGCTGGTGCCGGCGTCATCGCCTTCGCCTCAGCCGGAGCCGCCGGCGGTACCTGGAGCGCGCCCTCCCCGGTCGGCCGATGGACCTACGACCCGGTGCGCAGCAGGGGCTCCACTGGCTTCGGGACGGCATACGCCGAGGTCCCCGCCTCGGTCTCGCACCAGATCTCGTTCACTCCGGGCGGCAACGCGGCGGTCCGGGTCAGCCAGCTCTACATCTCGGAGGATCTCACCGTGGGGAAGATGGGCTTCTGGGGAATCCTGCAGGCTGGCTCATGACCTTTATGCTCGAGCGGCCACCGCAGGACGAAGACGAGCTCTGGTGGGTGATCAAGGCGCTCTGGGGCGTCGAGCTGCCCCGGGTGGCGGTCTGCTCCGAGCACGTCAGCCCGTTCGACGCGGTCGCGAACGCCTACTTCGCCAAGGACAACAACTTCGCCGTCTGGTACGCCTCCCGAGGCTCTGGCAAGTCGCTCGCGCTGGCCGTGCTCGGGCTGACCAAGGCCTTTGTCCGGGACATCGACGTCACCATCCTCGGCGGGTCGATGACCCAGAGCCTCAACGTCCGCGAGCACATGCGCAAGCTGATGCGGCACCGCAACGCCCCGCTCTACGCCGTCGAGAAGGACCAGGCCACCCTGATCCAGATGTCCACCGGCAAGGAGATCAAGCCGCTGCCGGCGTCCCAGACCACGGTCCGCGGCCCGCACCCGCCGATGACCCTGCTGGACGAGGTCGACGAGATGGAGAAGGCCATCTACGACGCCGCACTCGGCCAGGCGATGGAGCAGGAGAACATCCATGGCGAGAAGATCGAGGAGTACATCGTCGCGAGCTCCACCTGGCAGAACCCGGAGGGCACCTTCACCGACGTCATGGAGGACGCCCGGGACAAGGGGCTGCCGATCTACTCGTGGTGCTGGCGCGAGCTGCTCGAGCCGAACGGCTGGATGAGCCGGCGCTTCATTGAGACCAAGCGGCAGACCGTCAGCGCCCAGATGTGGCACACCGAGTACGACCTCAACGAGCCGTCCGCCGGGTCCCGTGCCGTCGACCTGGACAAGGTCGAGCTCTACTTCGAGCGACCCGAGGTCTACGGCGCCACCATCGACGAGCTGCACCACGGCAACGGCGACCACGACGAGTACGTCTGGGAACGCTACGACCCGACCGGGGTCTACGCCCTCGGCGCCGACTGGGCCAAGGAGCGCGACAAGACCGTCATCGCGG
>DATDAP010000348.1:0-7165 GCA_036525335.1 Microlunatus sp.
GACCACCCTGCGGTTGCGCCGGCGCCGGCTGCAGGGGCTCGCGGTGATCCGCGCGCCGCGACACCGGGCCGTCGGTGGCGAAGGTGCTGTTCACCTGCTCGTGCGCCTCGACCAGCGCGGCCTCGCCGGCCGCGTTCTTGCGGGGACGCCGGCGGGTGTCGCCCGGCTTCGCGCCGTAGCCGACCAGGTTCGCGACCCGCTCGCCGTTCTCCTCGGCCCCGCCTGCGGGCGCCGCGGGCGTCGGGGCCACCGGCGCATCGGTGCCGTCGTCGATGGCGATGATCGGTACGCCGACGTCGACGGTGTCACCCTCGGAGACCAGCAGACCGGTCACCGTGCCGTGAAAGGGGCTCGGCAGCTCGACCAGGGACTTGCTGGTCTCGATCTCCACCAGGATGTCGTTGATCTTGATCTCGTCCCCGACGGCCACCCGCCAGGTGACGATGTCGGCCTCGACGAGACCCTCACCGGGGTCGGGCAGCCGGAACTCGTTGATCGCCACGCGCGTTCCTCTCCTCTTCGAGCAGTAGCCCGTGGCTCAGTACGCCAGGGACCGGTCGACCGCGTCGAGCACCCGGTCCAGATCCGGGAGGTACTCGTCCTCGACCCGGCTCGGCGGGTAGGGGATGTCGAACCCACCGACCCGAAGCACCGGCGCCTCCAACGAGTAGAAGCACTGCTCGGTGATCCGGGCGGAGAGCTCGGCGCCCAGCCCCAGGTTGATCACCGCCTCGTGCACCACGACGGCGTGCCCGGTCTTGCGGACCGAGGTGACGACGGTGGCCATGTCGATCGGCGAGAGGGTCCTCAGGTCGATCACCTCCAGTGACCGGCCCTCCTCGGCGGCCGCGCCGGCGGCGTCCAGGCAGGTCTTCACCATCGGGCCGTAGCAGAGCACCGTCACGTCGGTGCCCGGGCGAACGACTCTCGCGCTGTGCAAGGGGATCGGCGGTATCGAGGTGTCCAGCTCGGCCTTCTCGTGGTAGCGCCGCTTGGGTTCGAAGAAGATCACCGGATCGTCGGAGGCGACGGCCTGCTGGATCATCCAGTAGGCGTCGACCGGGTTGGAGCAGGTGACCACCTTGAGGCCCGGGGTGTGGGCGAAGTAGGTCTCCGGGGATTCGCTGTGGTGCTCGACCGCCCCGATTCCGCCGCCGGAGGGGATCCTGATCACGATCGGCATCTTCTGTCGACCGGCGGACCGGTTGTGGAACTTCGCGACCTGGCTGACGATCTGGTCGAAGGCGGGGTAGACGAAGCCGTCGAACTGGATCTCGCAGACCGGCCGGTAGCCGCGCAGAGCCAAGCCCACCGCCGTCCCCACGATGCCGGACTCGGCCAGGGGCGAGTCGATCACCCGATGCTCACCGAAGTCCTTCTGCAGTCCTTCGGTGACCCGGAAGACCCCACCCAGCTTGCCGATGTCCTCACCGGCCAGCAGCACCTTGGGATCGGCCTCGAGCGCCCGTCGCAGTCCTGCGTTGAGGGCCTTGGCCAGGGTGATCTTGCTGGTCCTGCTGGGATCACCCGGCTTGCTCGAATCGACTGCCATCACTGCCTCCCTGCGACGGCGTCGTCGCCGGACTCGAAGCTGGCCGAGTAGTCGGCGTACCAGCGTTGTTGGTCGACCAGGTGCGGGGTCTGCTCCTCGTACACGTTGTCGAACAGCTGCACCAGGTCCGGGTCGGGCAGGGACAGCAGACCCGACCGGATCCTGGCGGCGAGCTCGTCGGCGTCCGCATCCACGCCGACGAAGAACGCGTCGTCGGCCAGACCCCCGCGGGTCAGATAGGCCCGTACCCGCTCGATCGGGTCCTTCAGTCGCCAGTGCTCCAGCTCGTCGGCCAGGCGGTACTTGGTCGGGTCGTCCGACGTCGTGTGCGCGCCCATCCGGTACGTGTACGCCTCGATCAACGTCGGGCCGTTGCCGGACCGGGCGCGCTCCAGTGCGTGCGAGGTGACGGCGTGCACAGCCAGCACGTCGTTGCCATCGACCCGGACGCCGGGGAAGCCGAACCCGGACGCGCGACGGTAGAGCGGGATGCGGGACTGCCGCTCGATGGGTTCGGAGATCGCCCACTGGTTGTTCTGGCAGAAGAAGACGATGGGGGCGTTGTAGGAGCTCGCGAAGATGAAGGCCTCGTTCACGTCGCCCTGGCTCGTCGCCCCGTCACCGAAGTAGCCGATCACGGCGGCGTCGCGGGCCGGGTCGCCGGTGCCGACCAGTCCGTCACGCTCGATGCCCATGGCGTAGCCGGTGGCGTGCAGAGCCTGCGCACCGATGACGATCGTGTAGAGGTGGAACCGGGTTTTCGCCGCGTCCCAACCGCCCAGGTCGACACCGCGGAACAGACCGAGAAGCTGCAGCGGATCCACTCCGAGGGTCCAGGCGACGCCGTGCTCGCGGTAGGTCGGGAAGACGACATCCTGGTCGCTCATGGCGCGACCGGAACCGATCTGCGCACCCTCCTGACCCAGGCAGGAGGCCCAGAGGCCGAGCTCGCCCTGACGCTGCAGAGAGGTCGCCTCGGAGTCCAGGCGACGGGTCATCACCATGTCGCGGTAGAAGCCCTTGACCTGCTCGTCGTTCCCGCCGAAAGCGTAGTCCGGGTGGTCGACCCGAATGCCTTCAGGAGTCAGGAGCTGAACGAGTTCGGGGTCGCCATTGCTCACTCATGCTTCCTCTCGTCGTGGGACGCACGGGTTGCGTCCGACTGTTTCCCGACGGGTGCACCGCCGGCCCCGGGTGCGGGATCGCCGCGTGTCGGGTCGTGCTGGAACGAAGGTGAAGTCAACGTACCGCCCTCGTTGTCGTCTATGGAAAACAACTTGCATGTCCTAGTTGTCGTGTTCACAGTTGTCACGTATTGCGGTCATGACGACCGGGTCGCAGAGGCCGACCCGACGAAGAGCAGAGGAGGCGTCGAGATGTCCATCAAGGTCCGGGCGTTCAACACGCCCTCATCCGTTCTCTCTTCTGGAGTCATCACCCACCATGTCTGTTTCACCCTCCGCGGCGCCGGACGACACCGAGCCCGTCTTCACCACTGACTTCGACTACACACCCGTCGACGACCGGCTGCCACCCGGTCAGCGCTGGTCCACCTGGGACGACATCGGGATCCTCGCCGGGCCCGAGCCCTGGCCCGACTGGCTGATCACCGCGGACGCCGCCATCGACACCGATCTCGGCATCCTCAAGACCGGCAAGGAAGCCGACGTCATCTTGCTGGAACGCGCCACCGACGAGATGTCGGTGATCATGGCCGCCAAGCGTTACCGCGGCAACGACCACCGGATGTTCCACCGGGACAGCGGCTACACCGAGGGACGCAAGATCCGACGGAGCCGAGATCGCCGGGCCGTGGCCAAAGGCACTCGGTGGGGTCGACAGATCCAGGCCGGCGAATGGGCGATGGCCGAGTTCGGCTGCCTGTCCACCCTGTGGAGTGCCGGGCTGCCGGTCCCCTATCCGGTCCAGCTCGACGGCACCGAGCTGCTGATGGAGCTCATCACCGTGGACGACGGTTCCGGGGCACCGCGCCTGGCCCAGACCCGGCCGTCCCGCGAGCTCCTGGAGGTCTACTTCGATCAGCTCCGGACGGCGATGTGCACGATGGCCGGGATGGGGCTGACCCACGGGGACCTGTCGGCGTTCAACATCCTGGCCACCGAGGAGCGCCTGGTGATCATCGACGTGCCGCAGGCGGTGAATATCGTCGGCAACCCCCAAGGCCCGGAGTTCCTGGCTCGCGACTGCCGCAACGTCGCCACCTGGTTCACCGCCCGTGGCTGGGAGGTGGACGCCGAGACGCTGTTCGGCGAGGTGATCGCGTATGCCTGGTAGGCAGTCTCGGTAGGGACGCGCTGGTAGGAACGGGGCGTGCTCCTGAGGTTGCCGTTCGTCGGCGCGTACGACTGGCCGCTCGCGCTGCGGATGATCGGCGCGCACGCCGTGCCGGGCGGCGAGGTCACTGATCTCTCGGCGGGGACCCATCGTCGGCTGCTGCCGAGTTCTGCCGGTCCGGTGATCGTCACGGTGAGTCCGGGCGACGGCCAGATCGTCGTGCGGCTCGATGGCAGCGATGACGTGGTCACTGAGGCCGATGTCGGCGACGTCACCCGACGGGTGCGGCACTGGCTCGATCTCGATCTCAATCCGGCGTCCCTGGTGACCCGGTTCGGCGACGACTCGACCCTGGGCCCGCTGGTCCGGGAGCGACCGGGCTTGCGCCGCATCCGCTATCCGGAGTCGTTCGAGGCGGCGATCTCCACGGTGCTCGGCCAGCAGGTGTCGCTGGCCGCGGCGCGCACCTTCGCCGGACGGTTGGTGGCGGCGTACGGGGTGCCCGCTCCGGGGGGTCTGACCGCCTTTCCCGCACCGGAGCGCGTGGCTGGGGCCGATCTCGAGAAGCTTCGGGCGGCCGTCGGGATCACCGGCTCGCGCGCCCGTACGGTGCTGGCCGTCGCCACGCACTTCGCCGCCGCCGGTGACTGGCCGGTGCCGCTGCCGCGAGACCAGTGGGACGAGCGCGCCGCGACGCTGCTCGCCTTGCCGGGGATCGGACCGTGGACCGTCGCCTACCTGCGGATGCGCCTGCTCGGTGACCCCGACGCGGTGCCGGTCGGCGATCTGGTGCTGCGCCGGGCCCTCGGCGTGGCCAAGGACCGCGAGGTGCCGGCGGCGATGGAGCGGTGGCGTCCGGAGCGCTCGTACGCGGTGTTCCAGCTGTGGGCGTCGACCGCCTGGTGAGTCCGAGTCACAAGGCACGGGTGAGGATCTCGCCGACCTCGTTGTCGGTCAGCTCGATCGGGTTGCCGCGCATGCTGCTGGCCCGTTGGGTGGCGGCGACGACGTCGGTGGCGTCGGCGTCGCTCAGTCCGTGGTCGGCGAGACCCGGAATCTCCAGGGCGGCGGCGAGGTCGCTCAGCCAGATCGCCACGTCCTCGGGCTCTGCATCGACCGAGCCGGTCAGCAGCACCGCCAACTCGGTCATCCGCAGGAGCGTGTCGGCGGCGCCACGATCCCGTACGGCGCGCAGGTTCACTGCCATGGCCGGCGCCAGCACCGCCGCGCAGACAGCGCCGTGCGGTGCACCCAGCCGGGCCCCCAGGGCGGCGGCGAATCCGTGCACGGCACCTAGGCCAGCGTTGGCCAGGCACAAGCCGCCGAACAGGCTGGTGATCGCGAGGTCGGAGCGGACACCGGCGTCGACCATCCCGTCGACGACGGCTCTTCGCAGCGAGCGGGCCGAACGGACGATGCCGTCGCGGGCCAGGGCATCGGTGAACGGGTTCGCCTTGCGGGACAGGAAGGGCTCGACCACCTGAGCCAGGGCGTCCATCCCGCTGGCCGCAATCGTGGCGGCCGGCAGCCCGATCAGCAGGTTGGGGTCGACGATGGCCACCCGGGGCAGCAGCAGCGGGCTGCGCAGACTCGCCTTCACCCCGTCCCCGGACAGGACCGAGTTCCGGGTGACCTCCGAACCCGTACCGGCGGTGGTGGGGATGGCCACGCAGGGCAGGCCGGGACGAGTGATCGGTCGACCCTCCCCGATCACCTCGAGGTGTGCCAGCGGATCCGCGCCACCGACGGCCAGCACGGCCACGGACTTGGCCACGTCCAGAGCACTGCCGCCCCCGAGGCCGATCACCGCGTCGCAGCCGGCCGCTCCGGCGATGCCATCGCGGACGACCTGGATGGTGGGCTCGCCGGCCACGGCGTACGTCGTCGTCTCGATGCCCCTCCCAGTCAGGGCCGCCACCAGGGGCGCGGATCGCTCGGTGGATCGTCCGGTGACCAGCAGCACACGTCGCGCTCCCCAGCCGGCCACCACGTCCGGCACCTCCGCGGCACGACCCGCACCGACCCGGATGTCGGTCGGCAGGGTCAGGTCGAACGACGCGGCACTCACCAGGCGGCGTCGTCGGGCGAGGAGTTGACGAACCTGGTGCCGACCCGCGGCCGGACCATCATCGGCGCGACGGTGTCCCGCCAGGTGGCGTAGTGGGCCGTCTCCTTGTGCGCCGCGGCCGCAGCCTCGCCCCGGTAGATCTCGACCAGCACGACGTGACCGGCGTCGGCACGGTCGGTCAGTACGTCGAAGCGGAGGATTCCCGGCTCCTCCCGACTGGCAGCGGCGTTGGCCTCGGTCGCGGCGAGGAACGCCTCCCGGTGTTCCGGCACGACAGCGATGTCGACGTGCACGACAAGCAGTGAGTTCGTCACCTCGCCGACGATAGCGACGACCGGCGAGTCCTCGGCGAGGGGCATGATGACGACTGTGCAGATCACCCCTGGCGTGGGCGAGCCTCCGGTCGAGTCCTGGCGAGTGCGACCGATCGAGACGGTGACCGCCGAGCTGCTCGACAGCCTCGAGCCTGGCCGACGGGTGGTCGCCGTCGATGGCCGCGGTGGAGGCGGCAAGACGACCCTGGCGAGCCGACTGGCGAGGTGCGTGCCGGACTCCGCGGTGGTGGGCACGGACGACATCGCCTGGAACCACTCGATCTTCGACTGGGCCGAGCCGCTGATCGACGGCGTGCTCCGCCCCTACCGCGCCGGCTCGGCGGTGGCGTACCGGCCACCGGGTTGGGTGCGTCACGGGCGCGAGGGTGCAGTGGAAGTAGCCGACACCGTGCGGTTGCTGATCATCGAGGGCGTCGGCGCCTCCCGGACCGAGCTCGCCGACTGGCTGGACGTCTCCTGGTGGGTCCAGTCGGACTTCGCCGAGGCCGAGCGGCGCGGCATCGCCCGCGACGTCGCGTCCGGCGTCAACGGTGACGCCGAGGCGACGATCACCTTCTGGCACACCTGGATGGCCGAGGAGCTCCCGTTCTTCGAGCGCGACCGACCGTGGGAGCGCGCCGATCTGGTCGTCGCGGGCACCTCCGCCACCCCGCCTCCGGACGGGACAGTTGCCGTGAGTCGGTGGCAACATGGCCCCGAGGAGGTGTGACCGATGACGATTCACCTGTGTGCGACCTGCGCGGTCGAGACCGAAGGTGCCCACGCCCCCGACCAGATCTGCCCGATCTGCGGCGACGAACGCCAGTACCTGCCGAAGGGTGGGCAACGCTGGACCACCGTCGAGGCGCTGATCGCCGACGGTCACACCCTGGAGTGGTTCGAGGTCGAGCCAGATCTCGTCGGGCTGACCACCAA
>DATDAP010000349.1:0-5544 GCA_036525335.1 Microlunatus sp.
CCGCCGTCGACCTCGATGAAGCCGAAGCCCTTCTCGCTGTTGAACCACTTCACGGTTCCCTGAGCCATATCTGTCTCCTTACGCCTGTGGGGCTCGCCCTGTGCGAGACTCCCGCACTGTCGGACGGATGACACTGTGCCAGCCGCCCTCGCAAACTCCAGGGCGTAGCACGAACCACGGCACAAGACTTGCAACAGCAGGTCCCAGTCTGGCACAACTCGACAAGGCCGTGGTAACCGCGGCTCATCCGTGGGTCGGGTGTTGCCGTCAACCCTGCGGTGAGTCCTCCCTCGTGGTCGTCAGATGCGGTTCGAGTCGGTCGATCGTGACGCCCCAGCCGTGCGTACACCCAGATCGAACCGACTCCGTACGGTGTCGAGGTCGAGCCGGTCCGACAGCGTGAACTCCGACACCATCAGCGTGCCGTCGCCGTCGGGATGGAATGTCAGCTCGACCAACGGGACCGCGTCGAGGGTGGGCAAGTAGAGGACGGCACCGGCGAGCAGCCCGAGGGTTCAGCCCGCCTCCAGACAGCTGGAGTCCTCGGCGTCCCCCGAGCTGGTCGAGTCATCGAAGCAGCTCGAGTCATCGGACCAGGTCGAGTCGCTCGAACCGTCGCACCGATGCGCCAACGTCGCCGCCATCGCCGGATCGGACTGGGCCGCCACGAGTCGCGCGGCCTCACCGAAGACCTCCAGCTGCTCGGGGGTCAAGACGTCGATCACCAACCGACGCACCTCGCGGACGTGACCGGGTGCGCTCCCGACGAGCTTCTGTCGACCCGCGGCGGTCAGGTGCGCGTTGACGCATCGTGCCTCCCCGCTGCGCCGCTCGATCCAGCCGGCCCGCTCCATCCGCGCCACGGCGTGGGACAGCCGAGACGGGGAGCCCTGGGAGAGGAGGGCGAGCTCACCCATACCCATCGAACCGTCGGGCCGGTCCGCCAGTCCGGCCAGCACGTGGTAGTCGAAGCTGTTGAGACCGGTGTCCCGCTTCAGCTGAGCGTCCAGGGCGGCGGGCAGCGTCATGGTCAGTGCGACCACCGCCTGCCAGCTGCGGAGCTGGTCCTCGGTGAGCCAACGGGGGTCACCGCTCTCTGGCTCCGTCATGCGATCAGGGTAGCGACTTGAACATTCAAATTCGACCGGTTACGGTGAGACCGCTTGAACATTCAAATCAACCACCGGAGACCTTCATGACCCTCGTCCGTATCGATGCCAGCATCCAGGGACCGCGTTCGGCCAGCAGCGCCCTGGCCGATCTGGTGCAGACCGAGTACACCGTGGAACACCGCGACGGGCCGGTGCTGTGCCGTCACCTCGGCGCGAGCCCACTGCCGTCGGACGCCTGGGCCGCCGCCGTCTCCGGATCGTTCAGCGATCCGGCTCAGCACACGCCGGAGCAGACTGCGGCGGTCGCTCTCGCCCAGGAGCTCGCCGCCGAGCTCACGTCCGCCGACGCCGTGATCGTGGCCCTGCCGCTCTACAACTGGGGCGTCTCGCAGCACGCGAAGACCTGGATCGACCTGGCCATCGCCGGTGCGGCACCGGGTACCCGGTTGCTCGACGGCACTCCGGTGGTCCTGCTGACCACCCGCGGGGGCGCGTACGGGCCCGGCACCCCCAAGGAGGGCTGGGATCACAGCATCGACTACCTGCGTCGCGTGCTGGCCGACGTCTGGGGCGCGGACCTCACCGTCGTCGAGCGCGAGCTGACCCTGGTGGGAGTCAACCCGGCGCTGGATCAGTTCGCCGACCTGGGGGCCGCCGCCAAGGAAGCGGCCGAGTCCGCCGCGGTCGCGGCCGGTCGTGCCCTCGCCGCACGTACGGTCACGCAGGCAGACGCGGCCTGAGCAGGTCCTTTCCGGCGAGCATCTTCTCTGTCACCCTCGCCAGGTGACCATCAACCTGGTGCTCGACTGCGACACCGGCGTCGACGATGCCCTCGCGATCATCTACGCCGCCGGTGTGGGTGCGGAGCTCAGAGCGTGTACGGTCACGCACGGCAACGTCCCGGTGGACGTCGGCACCCGCAACACTCTGACCGTGCTCGACCTGCTCGGCCTGATCGAGATCCCGGTGTACGCGGGGGCAGCCCGGCCGATGGCGCAGCCGTTGGAGACCTCAGAGCTGGTCCACGGCCGGGACGGTCTCGGCGACGCCGGCATCGTCTCCTCGACCCGCGCTCCGGCCGGCGACCTGGCGGCGGCGGAGATCGTCCGGCTGGCGCGGGAGTCGCCGGGCGAGCTGACCCTGGTGGCGGTCGGACCGCTCACCAACATCGGGCTGGCCCTGCTGCTGGAGCCGCGGCTGCCGCAGCTGGTGCGCCGGATCGTGGTGATGGGCGGTGCCGTCGGCGTAGCGGGGAACAGCAGCCAGCTCGCCGAGGCGAACATCTGGCACGACCCGGAGGCTGCCCAGCTGGTCCTCGACGCCACCTGGGACGTGGTGCTCGTCGGGCTGGAAACGACGATGCGCTGCCCGATGCCGGACCGGGTGCTGCAGCGGATCGAGGCCGCGACGGACGCGCGGGCGCGATTCGTGTGGGCGATCATCCAGGGATATCTCGCGTTCTACGCGGCGTCGCTGGGCCGCCGGTCCTGCGTCCCGCACGACGCGATCGCCGTCGCGCTGGCCATCGACCCCGACCTGGCGACCTACCGCTGCGTGGAGGCCTTCGTGGAAACCGGGCAGGGTCGCACCCGCGGCGCCCTGGTCGGTGATCTGCGGGCCTTCCGGCCGGTACCCACCGACCCGACCGCTCCGGGGGTGATCAGGATCGTGGACCGGTTCGACACCGATGCGTTCTACCGGCGGATGCTGGCGTCATTGGGGGCCTGAGGCTGGCTGTGAGGTCAGCTCAGCAGATGGTGCGGGTGCTCAACAGTGCAGGTGCCGATCGTCGAGTCGGATCGGCCGGAGTGGGGTCGGCGGCGGCGGGCGTGGGGCGGGCTTGGGCCCGAGGGCTTGGGTGCCGTGGTCGGTGACCAGGAAGTAGTAGCCGTGGGGTGAGCGCCACAGGAAGACGCCGGGGTGGGGATGTTCGACGTGCCAGATGCCGTCGGTCTTGGCCTGATGCTCTGGATGGGCGAGTGGTCCGAGGTTCCCGATCCTGGTCTGCCCGGTGGGTTCGGTGTTGTGGGTGTGTCGGATCGTGTGGTCGAGCTCGAGATGCTTTCCGGTCCGGCTGGGGAACACCGAGGCCGGGTGTCGGGTCCGGACGGCGTCGCGCAGCGTCTGCGGGATCTCGTAGCTGTCCACCGCTGCGAGGTTGGCGGGGTCGAGGACCGGTCGCAGGCTGATGGTGCACTGGTGGCGACCGAGCATGGCGACCAGCTGGGACAGCAGCATGGGCCGGCGTCGTCGGAACGGACCACTCCGTCGCCGGCGAGCAGGGTCTGGTCGGTGAGGTGGACGTGCAGGACCACCCGCGGCGGGACTGGCTTCAATCCCTTGGTGGTCAGGTCGTCGACCAGGCGGGGCAGATCGCAGCCGAGCCGGGTGCCCGGCGGTTCCAGCGGATCCGGCGGTTCGGGTGGTGGGGGTTCGGGTGGCTGGTAACACCAGGCGGGTGGATGGGGTTCGGGCTCGGGGTCCTGGTCGTGGCTGGTGTGGTCATGGGCGGATGGGGACTCATCCGCCGGTGCCGGTGCCGGTGCCGGGGCTGGACTGCCGGTCTGCGCGTGCCGGTAGAGCAGCACGACCAGATCTTCGGGGCGGGCGAGCCAGCCGGACGCTTTGGACCGTCGTACCGCGACGGGATCGGTGTCGCCGTCGAGGAGCATGATCTCGGCGATGCGGTCGATCAAGGCGTACAGCAGGATCTGGTCGCCGGCGTCGGCTTTGATCACCATGGTCCGGAGCCCGTCCTCGGTCTGGGACAGCCACACCTGGCGGTCGAACTTCGCCGCTTCCAGATTGGCTCGGTGCAGGTCGGGGTCGGCGTTCATGATGGCGGCGGCCAGGATCTTCTCCAATCGGGCCCACGGCAGGCCCCAGGCCGCTTTGCGTGCGAGTTCGGCGTCGACGGCGGCGGCCGCGGTCTGGGACAGGTCCCGGCAGGCTTTGCTGATCCTGCGGGCGAACCTGACCCGGACCCGCAGGTCGCGGACAGCCCGCCGCAGGCTGGGGAAGCGGTGTCGCAGATCGAGGGCGTCGATGATCAGGTCGGTCGCTTCGAACGTCGACGTGCCCCGTAACCCCGCGTACTCCTTGGCCACATGCTCATCTATCCACGGTGTGCCGGGGGAGGCCACGTACTTCCCGACACCTCCGGCGGGGCCGGTGGCGAAGGGGTCGTCGTTGTCGACGCCATGTTCGATCGCCCAGCCGGCCGCGTCGCGCAGCACCATGGCTTCGATCCGCAGTTCCGAGCGACGGATGTCGGCCACCCTGCCGGCCCGGGCCTCCCGAGGCGACCGGGCGAGACCCGAGCGACCCGGGCTGCCACCGGAACCCGCCATACTCGGCCGTCGATCGAACATGTCAACGATTCTAGATCGAGTCACTGACATCGATCCTCGCTGGAACAGTCGTGGCCCGCTCAGTGGAGCGGGTTCAGGCCGGTGCCGCCCCCCTGTCGTCCAGGCTCCTGGACTCCCACCGACCATCGCCCAGCAGAGTCAGCTCGTCGGCGTGCAGCCGCTCCAGGCTGCTGCGGTGGCCGACGCTGACGATGGTGCACCGGGGCAGCACCTCGTGGACGTGCTCGTACATGGCGTGCTCCATGCCCTCGTCCATGGCCGAGGTGGACTCGTCCAGGAAGATCAGGTCCGGTTTCCGGAGCAGGATCCGACCGAACGAAAGCCGCTGCTGCTCACCGGGTGACAGCCGGCGCGACCAATCGCGCTCGGAGTCGAGGTCGTCGCCCAGGTGGGCCAGCTGGACCGTCGCGAGCACCGCGCGGGCCTCGTCGTCGGACAACCCGGCGGCCGGGGCCGGGTACGACAGGGCGCCGCGCAGGGAACCCAGCGGCAGGTACGGCTGCTGGGAGCAGAACAGGGTCTCCGCATCCTCCGGACGCTCGACCAGGCCCTCGGCGTGGGGCCAGAGGCCGGCCATGCTGCGCAGCAGGGTGGTCTTACCGGTCCCGGACGGCCCCGTGATCAGCAGGGTGCTGCCCTCGTCGACCTCGAACCCCAGGTCGCTGAGCAGCGGTCGCCCGTCGGGCAGCCGCACCTGGAGATCCCGTACGGTGAGCCCGCCCGGGCGGTCCTCGGTGGTCGGGGTGGGCAGGGCGCGGGCCTCGTCGTTGACGTCCAGCAGCCCGGTGAGCCGATCCAGCACGGCCCGGTAGCCGGCGAAGTCGTCGTAGGCCAACCTGAAGAACGACAGGGCGCTCAGCACCTGACCGAACGCAGTGGCGGTCTGGGTGACGTCGCCCAGGGTGACCTGCCCGCTGAAGTAGCGGCGCACCTGGATGATGATCGGGAACACGACCGCGATCTGGTTCACCACCAGGTTGAAGCCCTGGAACTTCAGACTCCGGAACACGATCGCCCAGGTGTTGGCGATGACACCGGTGAACCGGCCCAGCAGACCGGTC
>DATDAP010000350.1:0-3322 GCA_036525335.1 Microlunatus sp.
GAGGGCACGGCGGTGGGGGTGACGCTGTCGGGTAGCGATCCTGATGGTGACGATCTCACCTTCGATGTGGCGACCCAGCCCGGTCATGGCACGTTGACCGGGACGGGGGCGAACCTGACTTACACGCCGGCCAACGGCTACACGGGAACGGACTCGTTCACCTACACCGCCAACGATGGTGCGGCGTCGTCGGCTCCGGCCACTGTCTCGATCACCGTGACAGCCAAGCCCGCGAGCTGCGCCGCAGCGCCGGTCCAGGACGCACTGGTGTCAACCAACCAGAAGAAGCCGTCGTCGGTCTTCACGTCGGGCAGCGTCTCGACCAGCACCGCTGGTCAGCTCGTGCTGGCATTCGTCGAGGCTGACGGCCCGAAGGCACCGACGCAGAAGGTCACTTCGGTGACCGGCGGAGGTCTCACCTGGAAGCTCGCTGTCCGCTCGAACAGCACGTGGGGCACTACCGAGGTCTGGCAGGCTTGGGCTCCGCAGAAGGTCACCGGGATCAAGGTCAAGGCCACGCTGGCCTCGGCCTACAACGGGTCGATGACCGTTGTCAGCTGGAAGGGTGCGGCATCCACCGTGGGAGCCACCGCGGCGGCAGCGGGCGCGGACGGCAAGCCGTCGGTGACCCTCAAGACCAAGAGCTGCCACGCGCAGGTCTGGGCTGCCGGTCACAACTGGTCGCGTCCTGTCCCGGCGGCGCCGGTGGCAGGCCAGAGCCTGGTGCACCAGTTCGTCGACACGGGTGTCCACGACACCTACTGGGTCCAGAAGTTCAACACCCCGGTCGTCAAGGCCGGCACGTCAGCGACACTCAAGACCCAGACGCTGGCAAAGAAGGATCGCTGGACCTTCGCCGCCGTGGAGGTGAGGCCGGCCAGCTGAGGTAGGCGTGCCGTGACGGCGTCTCGGCCCGAACCCATCGGGTCGAGGCGCCGTCACGTCGTCTCGTTCCTCGCAGGTCTGCGCCACGAGAGCCGTTCCGACCACAGGGCCGCGCGAGCGGCGTTGGCCCCGCACGCCCCGTGCACCGAGCCGCCCGGGTGCGCGGACGCCGAGGCCAGGTAGAGCCCCCGGATCGGCGTACCCGCCCGGCCCAGCCCGGACACCGGTCGGAAGATCAGCTGCTGGTCCAGGGCCGAGGAGCCACCGCCCACCGCCCCGCCGACCAGGTTCGCGTTGCGGCGTTCCAGCTCCGGCGGAGACAGCACCCGACGGGCCAGCACCCGGGAGCCGAAGCCCGGGGCGTACGCCTCGATCCGCGCCTGCATCCGATCGGCGAACCGCTCACCGTCGCCCTCGTCCCAGGCGCCCGTCAGCGAGCCCCCGGCATCACCCCGGACCCGTTGTGGGACGTGGGTGTAGGCCCACAGCGACTCGGTACCGGCGGGTGAGCGGGACGGATCAGCGGTGGTCATCTGACCGATCAGCAGAAAGGGCCGATCGGGGATCAGCCCGGCGGCCAGCTGCCCCTCGTACGCGCTCAGCTCGTCGAGGCTGTCGCACAGGTGCACGGTGCCGGCGGCGTGGCCGGGATCGCCGGTCCAGGGCACCGGATCGGACAGGGCGAAGTCGACCTTCACCGTGGCCGGGTCCATCCGGAACGTCCGTACCCGCTCGAGATAGTGCTGCGGGACGTCGTCGGGGGCCAGCAGCTTCCCGGCCAGCTGATGCACCCCGACCGCCGCCAGGACCGCGCGCCTGGCCCGGACGACGGTGCCGCCGATCACCACGCCGGTGGCGCGACCCCGGTCGACGATCACCCGGTCCACCGGTACGCCCGTGATCACCCGGCCGCCCACCGCCCGCAACCGGATCGCCATGGTTTCACTCAACCGACCCGCGCCGCCCTCGGGAACCGGGAAGCCGACGGTCTGCCCGAGCATGGCCAGCAGCAGTCCGATCAGCCCCGACCCCGCCGCTGTGGAGGGGATGTCGGCGTGCGCCGCGTTGCCCGCCACCAGCATCCGCGCCCCGCGACCGACGAAGCCGTGCCCGCCCACCGGAGCATCGAGGACGTGGCGGGCGGGGGCCAGCAGCCGGTGCACGAAGTCCAGCCCGCCGACGTGCGGCAGGGTCAACGCCGTCCGCAACCAGCCGCGGACGGGTGGCATCGGAGACAGCAGCGAGGCCACCAGCGACGGCCCGATCCGCCGCCACTGGTCGACCAGCGCCAGCCAGGCGGTCCCGTCACCCGGCTGCTCACGGTCCAGCAAGGCGGCCGTGACCGCCGGATCGCGGTGCAGCACCGACCAGGATCCATCGGGCCAGGGGTGGCCCAGCACCGCGGGCGTGTGCCGCCAGCGCAACCCGTGCGCCTCCAGGCCCAGCGCGGTGATCGCCGGCGACGCCGCCGCCATCGGGTAGAACGCGCTGAAGGTGTCGTGGACGAAATCGGGGTGCACGTCGCGGTCGCTGCGAACCGCGCCGCCGACGTCGGGTTGGGCCTCGACCAGCAGCACCTCCCAGCCGGCGTCGGCCAGCCGGTTGGCCGCGACGAGCCCGTTCGGGCCGGCGCCCACCACGACGGCGTCCACCGCGGTGGGCAGGTCCGTGGGCGCGGGCTGAGCGGCCGGCGAGCCCGGGGCGATCATGGTCACACCCTCTCACCGGGTTGTTCGTCGATCCTGGTTGCCAGGGGCTGCGAGAATGACCGGGCCATGAACGATGCCGCCCCCACCCTGCCTCTCTCTCGCACCGCCTCACCGCAGGCCGTCCTGTGGGACTTCGACGGGACGTTGGCCGACACCGAGCCGCTCTGGATCGCGGCCGAGTTCGAGGTGATCGAGGGCGAGCTCGGCAAGCCGTGGTCGATGGAGCACGCCGAGAAGCTGGTCGGCAGCGACCTGATCGACTCGGCGTCCTACATCCTCAGCACGATCGGCCGCAGTGATCTGCCGCCGATCTGGATGGTGCAGCAGCTGCTCGGCCGAGTGGTCGCGCAGCTGCGGACGGCCGACGAGCTGCCCTGGCGACCCGGTGCTCTGGAGCTGCTCGCAGCCCTGCGGGCGACCGGGATGCCGTGCGCGCTGGTCTCGGCGTCCTACCGGGTGCTGTTGGACGCCGTCCTCGAGCGGCTGCCCGAGGGTTCCTTCGCCGTCTCGGTCGGGGGCGACGAGGTCACCCTGGGCAAGCCGCACCCGGAGCCGTACGAGAAGGCGTGTGCGCTGCTCGGCGTGGACGCCCGTGCCTGCGTGGTGCTGGAGGACTCGGCCACCGGGGCCCGGTCCGGCAACGCGGCGGGGGCCGTGGTGGTCGGCATCCCCCACGTGGTCGGCATCCCGGAGGCGCCGCGCCGCATCACCGTACCGACGCTGGTCGG
>DATDAP010000351.1:0-3361 GCA_036525335.1 Microlunatus sp.
CGTCCGCAGGTTCCGGATCTCGTAGTAGATACTCCCATCGGAGTCCTCGAAGAAGTTCGCCTTGGGACCCGGCACGGGTGGCCCGCTCGGCGCTGTGGGGCGCGCGTCCGCGTGCGCAGAGCCACCAGCGACTCCCATCGTCGCCGTGCTCGCCAGCAGCATGCCCGCCAAGAGCATGCTCCCCAGCAGCATGCCCGCCAGTTTCCGTCCGTTGTTCATCGTCGCCTCCGGTTCTCGTGTACGTGCTTGTCATGTCAGGAAAGCAGCCAGCCGGAACCGCGACATCGGGAGTTCTGCCTAGGTTGGCGACGCTGTGCTCAGAACCTGAGCGGCCGGGGGTGGGCACGGCGAGCGTGCGCACGACGGCGGAGATCTGGTGCCCGACCCTGCGTTCGGACAGGTTGTGTGCAGCGGCGATCCCCGGGTCGGACATGCCCTCCAACGACGCCCGGGCCCGACGGCTTTGCCGTGACAAATACTCCCTTAGGGAGTAATCTGAAGAGTCCTAATGGGACTATCATGGTTCGTCGCTTGTCCGGGGAGGTCGGCCAGGGCCGCGTTGACCACGGTGGCCGAGGCGGCCGGCATGGTCTTGCCTTGGAACTCGCGCCTTCGCGTGTGGCGGGGTGATGGGAGCGCTGTTCCGCTCGGGCGCATCCACAAGCGGAAACCCGGCGACAACATCGATCGTCGACAGATGTAGGCACCGAGCGCAAGCAACTCCGTAGCCGCCACCGATGCGGGGCTGCCAGTTTGCGCGTGGGATGGAGAAGGCAAACTCTTGGGTTCAGGGGGACAGGCAATCGAGATTCATGTTTGCTCGACGCGTCGGCGGGCGGGTCTGACCGTACCGCCTGGCGCCGGATGTGCGGCGTCACCGGGGATCAGCGGGCCTCCAGCTCCTCACGACGGTCTGGCCGGTCGAGGCACCGGCGCCGTGATTGACGGCGGGAAGGGTGCCTCCGCTGTGGCCGGAGTCCGTGTGCGCTGGGAACTGTTCGGCGGCCGCGGCATCGACGGCCGCCCAGGGCTGGTCGACCGGTCTGTGTCCGGAAACCGGTTGGGCAGATGAGCGTCCAATCCACCGCCGGAGGTCGGTGGTCGAGTGGAGCCAGTCGTGGGTTGAAACGGGTCGTGTTGGCGGAGCGGGAGGCCGAGCTGGCTGCGCTCGGCTCGTACGGGGTCGAGGCGCTGGCCGGAGATGGTCGTCTGGTGTTCCTCGGCGGCGAGGGTGGCGCGGGGAAGACGTCGGTGGGGTTGGAGTGAGCACCGCCGGACAGGCACGTTGTGTAGTTGCTGCGATCCTTGAGTGGTGTCCGACGATGTGAGGCTGATCAGGTCGCCGACCCTAGCGTCCGCACCATACGCGTACGCGGCGGTTGCACCCCGGGGAAGACAGCTCGTGGTCTTGGCGGGTGCCTGTCCGCTCAACTCCGACGGATCAACGTGCGCCGCGGGCGACTACGCCGCCCAGACCGTCGCGGTGCTCGACAACCTCGAAGCCACCTTGTCTGACGTTGGCGCATCTCTGACCGACATCGTGGGTACGCGAGTGCTGGTCGCGACGGCCGACCGTGCCGACCTGGGCACGGTGTGGACGGTCGTCGCGAACCGGTTCGGCAACCACGACGTGCCCAGCACATTGGTCGGGGTCACGGTTCTCGGATACCCCGACCAGCTCGTGGAGGTGGAGGCAATCGCGGCACTACCAAAGGTGACGGCTCAATCGTGACCGCGGCGGCGCCCCCGTCGTCCGCCATCGAGGCGACCTTGCGGTGGGCACGCGATCACTACGCCACGAAGAAGGTGGCGATCGTCGAACGAGCGACGCTCGAAGGTGGCGTGAGCGGCGCGACAGTGGAGCGTGTCTCGCTTCGCGTTGATGACCGTGTGGGCTCGACGCACTGTCGTTCACTCGTCTGGAAGCGGCTCCCATCGAAGGTAGAACCACTCCTCGCCGTCCGACAACTCACGAGGCGACTGCGGTACTGCTTCGAAACTGACGGTCAGTTCGCTGGGTATCTGGTTGAAGTCAGAGATCAGGTACGCCTCTGTGAGTGACACAAGTTCGGTTTGAAACTCGCCGACGTCTCCGGCGTAGAGGAATCGGACGCTGAAGTGGGATCGCAGTTCGCTCGATGTCAACGCTACGGCCACTCCGCGGAGGTCCGGCGTCACGCATTCCCACATCGCTCGCTGAAGTGACAGCAGCAACTCGATCCTCAAATCGCGATCCACGCATCTAGTCTGCTCGCCTTCTCGTACGAGAGGCGATCAGCTCCTTGGGTGACAGCCGTGCTGGCTGGGAGCGCTCTTCAGATCAGATGCCCGCAAGACGGTCGCCCTACGGCGACGAGTTGCCTCGCATGAGGGACGCCTTGCGGGAATGTCCATGAGTTGTCCGTGGCTCCAGCGGCGAGCTCATCGCTAATGTCTCGGGCATGAGCAAGTCGCTTGCGTGCCGGGTCGGCCGGCACAGCTGGGAAACAGAAATGCGCCGCCTCGACGACGTCGAAGCAGCCCGTCCCGTGTTGGTGTGCTCACGCTGCGGGAAGACAGACGCTGGAGAACGGATCGCGTCGAGCCACGGCAGCGGGTCATACGGACCCACTGGTACCGGGGATGCTGGAGGAGCAGGAGCAGGGTGGTAGACGTCCGTTGCAACCTCAGCAACAAGGCCCCACGAGGGTGGTTGAGTGGAGCATGTGAGACAGCCGCGCTCACTAGGAGGCCCCTCTGGTCTGCCCGCAAGAGGGTCGCTAATGACGATCGAGGAGTCGCTCCTCGCGCGGCCAACGCTGGGCTGCCCCAACGATGGGCGCGGACCTCGACCCAGCGTCGCGGTGACGTGCCACCTCACTCGGTACACCGGATGTGTTGGCCAGTGGTGTCCATGTACAGCGAGAGTCACAATTCAGTGGGCCGATCGACGGGTAATGGTAAAAACCTCTGCGGCATTCTCCCATCTTGTTGTATAGGCAGCCTCAAGAACGCTGGTCAGAGCGATCTCGGTGGATCGAAGGGCCTCCGTCAAGGTGTGCCGCTCGCCGGCCGCCCACTCCTCGTTGAACGTTTTGACATCGAGTTCGTTGCGCAGCCGGTCCATAGCCGCCTTCGTCGATACCTCGACAAAGGGGTGAACACCGGTTCTTGCGGTCTCGCGCAGCTTCTTCGCCGCGCTGAACGCGCGGACGGCCTGTCTCGCCTCTTTCGCTTCGGCAAGGGTACGTGAGTTAACTACTTGAGCGTGTCGGGTACAACGTATAGTTCCATTCGCCGTGCCAGTCGTGGCGGTTCAGGGTGCCGCTGGTTTCGAGGTCGCGCATCTGTTGGTCGGTGATTTTGATGCCGGCGGGGTATT
>DATDAP010000352.1:0-11201 GCA_036525335.1 Microlunatus sp.
CGCCGGTGATGTCCAGTCCGACCTTGTCACTCACGAACGGGCCGAACGCCGGCTTGTCCTCGTGGTGGAAGGCGACGCCCTCGAGACCCCAGCCCCACCACTTCATGTGCTTCACGCCGGTCATCGGTCACTGCCTCCGAAATCATCCGTACGATCCGTCGGCGGCAGCGAGCGCGACCCGTCGGCCAGTCGCTGCTGCTGCTCCCGGTAGTTCATGCCGTAGTCGACAAGACCGCGGATCTCCTTGGCGATCCGGTCCGAGAAGACGGCGGCCTTCTCCCCGTCCTCGGGGCGCATCGGCTCGCCGAAGACCACGTAGACCGGGGGTCGACCCTTGACGGGCCAGCCCGCCCCGCGGGGCATCGCGTCCGAGGCACCGACCAGGGCGACCGGCACGCAGGGCACGTCGCGGCTGATGCAGAGCGCGGCGGCGCCGGGCTTGAAGTTGCCCATCTCCCCGGTCCGCGAGCGGGTGCCCTCGGGGAACAACAGCAGCGGTACGCCGTCGTCGAGCAGACTCGTGGCCATCCCCCGCTTGCCGCGCAGCCCCGTCCGGTCCACCGGGAAGGCGTTGAAGAACAACGCGGTCAAGCCTTTGCGCCACCACACGTCGAAGAAGTAGTCGGCGGCGGCCCCGGCGGCGACGTAGCGCGCCAGCCGGCGGGGCAGCGCCCCGATCAGCAGCGGAGCGTCCAGGTGCGAGCTGTGGTTGGACACCATCACGAAGGGCCCGTTCAGGTCCTCGAGCTGCTCGCGGCCGAGCACGGTCACCGTGGCCAACCGCCAGATCAGTGGTTTGAGCAGTCCTCGTTGGGCCACGAACCGGGCACTCGCGTGGATCGGCGAGGTGTAGCGGCGACGGCTCGGCACGCCATCCACCGTATCGCGTCGTGACCTGTGGTCCGTCACGTCAGCGACGCGCCGGTCCTGGTGGACACCTCAGTGCCGTCCCGACGACAGCTTCCGCGACGCCGCACGGACCACCGAACGAGGCGCGAGTCGGGCCGCGAGGATCAGCGCCTTGTAGCGCTTGGACGGGATCGAGATGACCCTGTGGTGCGCCACGTCGGTCAGGCAGTCGGCCACGACGCGGTCGGCGTCCAGCCAGAGCGGGTCGGGGATCTTCGAGGTACGGATCTCGGCGCGCTCGTGGAACTCCGTCCGCACCCATCCCGGACACAGGGCCGTGACCTGGACACCGGAACCGAAGAGTTCGTTGGCCAGACCCTCGGAGTAGGTGGTCACCCAGGCCTTGATGGCGGAGTAGCCACCCATCGTCACGAAGCCGGCGGTGCTGGCCACGTTGACGATCGTGCCGCGACCGCGCGCCTTCATGGTCCGGCCCGCGGCAGCGCCGAGGATCAGCACGGCGCGGATCATCACGTCGATGGCGTGCTCGTGAGTCGCGATGTCCTCGCTGAGGAGTCTGGCTCGGACACCGAAGCCGGCGTTGCTGACCAGGAGGTCGATCGGTTGCTCGGTGGACTCCAGTCGAGCCGCCACCCGCAGCACGTCGTCGCGGACGCCGAGATCGGCCGAGATGACCTCGACCTCGATGCCGTGGGCGTCGGTGAGCCGGGTCGCCATCTCGGCCAGTCGATCGGCGTCCCGGGCGACCAGCACCAGGTCGTCGCCCCGGGCCGCCAGTGCGCGAGCGAACGCGGCCCCGATCCCGGAGGTCCCGCCGGTCACCAACGCAGTCGTCATGGACCGACACCTTAGGGCGCGGAGTGTCCGGATGCCGATTCCCACGACTACCGTGCTCTCTGGATCGAGCACGCGTGAACATCGGGGGGACAGCTGTGGCCGAGATCGTCGTCGCTGGAGCGGGCATCGTGGGGTTGGCGGCCGCGTACGAGCTGACCCGGCGCGGGCACGCCGTCACCGTGCTGGAGAAGGAGCCGGAGATCGCCCGGCACCAGACCGGACGCAACTCCGGGGTCATCCACTCCGGGCTCTACTACACCCCGGGCAGTCTCAAGGCGAAGCTCGGCACGGCCGGGGCGGCGTCGATGCGCGACTTCGCCCGCGAGCACGGGATCCCGATGGACATCTGCGGCAAGCTCGTGGTCGCCACCCGACCCGAGCAGGTCGCCTCGCTCGAGCGGCTGTACGAGCGGGGTCAGGCCAATGGCGTACCGGTGCGTCGGGTCGACCAGGACGAAGCGCGGGAGTTCGAGCCGTACGTCTCCTGCGTCGCCGCGCTGCGGGTGGAGACGACCGGCATCGTCGACTACGTCGGTGTCTGCCGAACTCTCGTCACGTTGATCGCCGAGGGCGGCGGGCGGCTGCTCACCGACACGGAGATCGTCGGCATCGACACCCGCTCCGATGCCATCATCGTCTCCTCGAACCTCGGTGAGCACCGGGCCGATCGCTTCGTCAACTGCGCCGGTCTGCAGTCCGATCGGCTGGCGCGACTGGCCGGCCTCGAACCGGATCTGCGGATCGTGCCGTTCCGCGGGGAGTACTTCGAGCTCAAGCCGGCGTACGAGCACCTGGTCACCGGACTGATCTACCCAGTCCCGGATCCGACCCTACCGTTCCTGGGGGTGCATCTCACGAAGATGATCAACGGGGGCGTGCACGCCGGACCGAACGCCGTGTTGGCGCTGGCTCGCGAGGGCTACTCGTGGGGAACGATCCGTCCGAAGGACGTCGCCGACTACCTGCGCTGGCCGGGTCTGTGGCGGCTCGGTCGGCGCTTCTGGAAGACAGGCCTCGGCGAGATCCGGCGGTCGCTGTCCCACAAGCGATTCCTGGCCAGCCTGCGCGAGCTCGTGCCCGCCCTGCCCGACGACAGCCTCGAGCCGGCCCCGGCGGGCGTACGGGCGCAGGCGCTGCGGCGCGACGGGACCATGGTGGACGACTTCGCGTACGTGCGCGCGCCGCGCCAGATCCACGTGCTCAACGCTCCCTCGCCGGCCGCCACCGCGTCGCTGGAGATCGGGCGGGTCATTGCCGACGAGGTCTACCAGCTGTAGGCCACGTCTCGTGGGCGGTTGGGGGCCGCTGGGTGTGCGCAATTCTCGTCCGTGGATGGATATTTCCGGCCGGGCGCTGGCTGGGTGGGTGCAATTTGCGTCCGTGGATGGAAGTTGCCGGCTCGAGGGCCGCCACGAGTGCAGCAATCTCGTCCGTGGATGGAAATTGCCAGGCGCCGGGGGACCGGGGACGACTGGCGGACCGGCTCAACGCCGGACGGGGTCCACAGGTTCGGGTTCACGAGCCGCGGTGGCGCACAGACCGGCGACCACGGTCAGCAGCACCACCACCCAGAAGGCGTTCAGCAGGCCGACCCGCTCGCCGATCAGGCCGATCAGGGGCGGGCCGATCAGGAAGGCGAAATAGCCGATGGTGGCCACGGCGGCCACACTGGCGGTCGCTGTGCTGGGGTCGTCGGCCGCGGCCGACATGCCGACCGGGAAGCCCAGAGAGGCGCCCAGACCCCAGAGCACCACGCCGACGACGGCCACTTCCAGGTTTGGTCCCAGGATCACCAGCAGCAGGCCGGCGACGGCGAGCACCGCGGTGCCGCGCAGGACCAGGACTCGACCGAACCGGTCCAGCACGCGGCCGCCGAGCACCCGGCCGACCGTCATGGCGGTGACGAACACCCCGAAGACCACCGCGCCGCCGGCGTTCGTGGTGCCGTAGCCATCCACCATGGACAGACTCAGCCAGTCATTCGCACTGCCCTCGGCGAAGGCCATGCCCAGCACGATCAGCCCGATCAACAGGATCCGCGGATCCCGCCACACGGTCAGTCGGGAGCGCCAGCCGTCCTGGGACGGAGCGTCGACGAGCGGATCGGCCATCGGGTCGAACGCCGCCGGTCCGGAGGTCGACGCATCCGGCTCGTCGGCGACCTCGTGCTCGGCCGGCTGCAGGAACCGTACGGCGATGCGGGTGGTCACCATGGCGGCCAGACCGACCCCGACCAGGTGCACCCCTATCGGGACGGCGAAGTGCTCGGTCAGCGCTCCGAAGCCCGCGCCCAGCATGGTGCCGAGACTGAAGGAGGCGTGGAACATCGGCATCAGGGTGCGACCGATCCGTCGCTCGTTCGCCGCCCCGCTGAGGTTCATGGCGACGTCGGTGATCGAGTAACCCACCCCCAGCGTCATCAGGGCCACGAACAAGAGCACCAGCCCGGGTGCGAAGGTGGCGACGACCCCGACCACCACCAACCCGGCCGAGGCCAGGGAGAGGCAGAGCAGGATGGTCGCGGTGGCCCCCAGCCGGGCGATCACGTGGCTGGAGGCGAACAACCCCAGCACCGAGCCGGCGGCCAGACCCAGGATCAACAAGCCCATCTGGCTGGTCGAGGCGTCCAGGATGTCGCGGACGTTCGGCACCCGGGTCGCCCAGCTGGCGAACAGGAAACCGGTCAACCAGAAGATCACGAAGACGGCGTTGCGCCAGCGCCGCAGCACGGGTTCGGGGCCGGCCGTCGACGGCGCGGGAGAACCTGCGCTCATCCGACCAGCTGCTGCGCCTTGCGCGCGATCGCCAGCTCCTCGTTGGTCGGCACGACCATGATCGTGACGGGCGACTGGTCCGCCGAGATCGGGCGGGCCTCCTTGGTGCGGACGGCGTTGCGTCCCTCGTCCAGCTGCAGCCCGAAGTGCTCCAGTCCGGACAGGGCAGCGGCCCGGACCAGGCCGCTGTTCTCGCCGACCCCCGCGGTGAACACCACCAGGTCGAGCCGGCCGAGCGCGAACGCGTACCCGCCCAGGTAGTGCCGCAGGCGATGGGCGTACACGTCCAGTGCCCGCTTGGCCGCCGCGTCACCCTGGTTGATGCGGTCCTCGATGACCCGGAAGTCGTTGTCCCCGCACAATCCCTTCAGACCGGACCGCTTGTTGAGCTCGGTGTCGATCTCGCTGATCGACATCCCCGCGACGTTGTGGAGGAACATGTAGATGCTCGGGTCGATGTCCCCCGATCGGGTGCCCATCACCAGTCCCTGCAGCGGGGTCAGACCCATCGAGGTCTCGATCGCCCGGCCGCCGCGGACCGCCGACACCGACGCCCCGTTGCCCAGGTGGAAGATCACCATGTTCAGCTCCTCGACCGGAACCCCGAGCTCGGCGGCGGCCTGCCGCGACACGTACTCGTGCGAGGTGCCGTGGAACCCGTACTTGTTGATCTTGTGCTCGGCGGCCAGATCGGCCCGGATGGCGTACGTCCGCGCCGCCTCCGGCAAGCCGGCGAAGAACGCCGTGTCGAACACGGCCACGTGCGGTACGGGGAAACGCTCCCGGGCGGCGCGGATACCGGACACCGCCGCGGGATTGTGCAACGGGGCCAGGGGACTGAGCGCCTCGATCTCGGCCAACAGCGCGTCGTCGATGATCACCGGGTCGGAGAAGTCGGGGCCGCCGTGCACGACCCGGTGCCCGACGGCGGCGATGCCGACCTCGTCCAGGTCGGGACCGTACGTGGCGAACTGCTCGCGCAACGAGGTCAGGGCAGCGCCGTGGTCGGCCACGGCGACCTCCACGACGTGGCTCTGTCCGGCCACCGTGTGGGTGATCCGGCCGGTCGGTTCACCGATCTGCTCGACCAACCCGGAAGCCAGCACCTCGGCGGACTCGGGCACCACGAGCTGGTACTTCAGCGACGACGAGCCGGAGTTGATCACCAGCACCGGGCCGCCGGCCGAGCCGCCGCCGGCGCTCACGCGTCGATCCCCGCCGCCTGCACCGCGGTGATCGCCACGGTGTTCACGATGTCCTCCACCAGGGCTCCTCGGGACAGGTCGTTGACGGGTTTGCGCAGACCCTGCAGCACCGGTCCGATGGCGACCGCGTGCGCACTGCGCTGGACCGCCTTGTAGGTGTTGTTGCCGGTGTTGAGATCCGGGAAGATGAACACGGTCGCCCGACCGGCCACCGCGGAGTCCGGCAGCTTGGTCCGGGCGACATCGAGGTCGACGGCGGCGTCGTACTGGATCGGACCCTCCAGCGGCAGGTCCGGTCGGCGGTCCGCCACCAGCGCGGTCGCCGCCCGGACCTTCTCCACGTCCACGCCGGAGCCGGACGACCCGGTGGAGTAGGACAGCATCGCGACGCGCGGCTCGATGCCGAACTGGGCGGCGGTCTCGGCCGAGGAGGTCGCGATGTCGGCCAGCTGCTCCGAGGTGGGATCGGGGACCACGGCGCAGTCGCCGTAGACCAGCACTCGGTCGGCCAGGCACATCAGGAACACGCTGGAGACGGTCGCGACCCCTGGCTTGGTCTTGACGAACTCCAACGCCGGCCGGATGGTGTGCGCGGTGGTGTTGACGGCTCCGGAGACCATCCCGTCGGCCAGTCCCAGGTGCACCATCATGGTGCCGAAGTACGACACGTCGGTGACGACCTCGCGGGCCCGTTCGATGGTCATCCCCTTGTGGGCCCGAGCGCGGGCGTACTCGGCGGCGAAGCGTTCCACCAGCGCTGGATCCTTGGGCGACACCACGGTCGCTTCCTCCAGGTCCAGGGCCAGCTCGGAGGCGCGGGCCCGGACCAGCTTCTCGTCACCCAGCAGGGTCAGCCGGGCCACCCCGCGGCGCAACAGGATCGAGGCCGCCTCGAGGATCCGGTCGTCGGTGCTCTCCGGCAGCACGATGTGCTTGTTGGCCTCGCGGGCTCGCTCCATCAGCTGGTACTCGAACATCAGCGGGGTACGGACCTCCGACGCCGACACGTTGATCGCCTTCATCAGCGCCTCGGAGTCGACGCGCTCGGAGAACAGCCGCCGGGCCACCTCGAGCTTGCGGGTCGAGTCCTTCGACATCGGCCCCCGCACGCCGGACAGCTGGGCGGCCGCGGTGAACGTGCCCAGCTCGGTGGACACGATCGGCAGGTTGTGCGGGACGCCCTCGAGCAGCCGCTGGACCGGCTCGGGGATGGGGTAGCCGCCGGTCAGCACGATCCCCGCCAGCGACGGGAAGGTGCCCGACTGGTGGGCCATCAGCAGGCCGGGCAGCAGCTCGCCGCGATCGCTGGGCGCGATCACCGTGATGTCGGGCCGCAGCCGGGTCAGCACGTTGGGCAGGCTCATGGCCGCCACGATCAGTCCCTGCGACTCCCGGTCCAGCCAGGAGTCGGTGCCCAGCACGAGCTCGGCGTCGACGGCAGCAGCCTGCGCCCGTACGGTCGGAGCGGACAGCACCGGGCTCTCCGGCAGGACGGCGACGACCAGGTCGGGCAGCTGGGCGAGGGCATCCTGGGTCTCGGCCAGGCGGTCCGACGCCGTCCGGTTGGCGATCACGGCGACCGTGTGGGCGTGGTGCAGGCGCAGCTCGGCGATGGCGACCTCGGCCGTGGAGCGCACCTCGTCCGGCGAGCGGTCGCGACCGTGCACGACCAGCACCACCGGGGCGCCGAGGTTGGCCGCGATCCGGGCATTGACCGTGAGCTCGGTGCCGGTGGAGATGTCGGTGTAGTCCGAGCCCAGCACCAGCACCACGTCGAACGCCTCCGCGAGCCGTCCGAACCGCTCGACGATGACGTGCATCGCCTCGTCCGGGTTCTCGCGGGCCTCGTCGTAGGTCACGCCGATGGCGTCGTCGTAGCTCTGCGTGATGCCGGGTTGGTTCACCAGCATGTCGGCGAGCATGTCGACGTGTCCGTGGACCAAAGGCCGGAAGACGGCGACCGAACCGACCTCGCGGGTCAGGGTGTCGATCAGTCCGATGGCGATCGCGGACTTGCCGGTGAGGCCCTCGGGCGAGGCGATGTAGACGCTCCGAGTCATGGGCGAGACCCTAGCGTCGCCGCACCGGGCTCCGGACGGCAGGCATCGGGCACACCGAGGTTGCTGCCAGATGCACGGCCTCCTAGTACCGTGAACCCGGTGGTGACCGCGCACCCCGACATCTCGGGGCTCTCGGACTGGCGCCCCCTCGCCAGAGGCGGCTTCGCCGCGGTCTGGCAGGCCCGGCAGGACTCGCTGGGGCGACAGGTGGCGGTCAAGGTCGATTTCCGGCCCCTCGACGACGACAAGCAGCGCCGCCGGTTCCTCCGCGAAGCGGGCGCCGCCGGCAGACTGTCCGGTCACCCCGGGATCGTCACGGTGCACGACGCCGGCATCCTGCCCGACGACCGCCCCTACCTGGTGCTCGAGCTCTGCCCAGGTGGATCGCTGTCCGCGTGGCTGACGCCGGAGAAGCGGCCGCCGATCCAACGGGTCCGCGACGTCGGCGTCCGGATCGCCGACGCGCTCGCCGCGGCGCACGCTCGCGGGGTGATCCATCGTGACGTGAAGCCCGCGAATATCCTGATCGACTCGTACGGTCACGCCGGTCTCACCGACTTCGGGCTGGCGGCGATGCCGGAACCGGGGACCGAGCTGTCGGTCACGATGGAGGCCCTGACGCCGGCTTACGCGCCGCCCGAGATGTTCCACTCCCACCCGGCCACGGAGTCCGGCGACGTCTACTCTCTGGCCGCCACCCTGTACGCACTGCTGGCCGGGCACCCACCCCGCTGGCCGACCGACGGCCACACGCCGACCCTGCCGGAGCTGATCGAGCTGCACGCGACCCCGGCGGCATCGCTGGCCCACGTGCCCCCGTCCCTGATGGCGGTGCTGGCCGCCGGTCTGGCCACGGAGGGGTCGGAGCGGCCCACCGCGGCGCAGTTCCGTGACCAGCTGGCCGCGGTCGACGTCGGCCCGGACGCCACGGTGGACCGACGGGCGATGGCGTTGACCGGGGGTGGCAAGGGGGCCGGCGGCGTGGTCGTCGCCAGCCCGAGCCCCGATCCGGCCCAGGAGCCCGGTGAAGCCCTCGAACCCTCGTTCGGGGCCGAGGGCGACCGGTCCGATGGTCGCGTCCTGGTGGGCGAGGAACTCAGCCGAGAGACGACCGCGGACCGGGGCAAGCGGGATCGTGCCCTGTTCGTGGCCGTACTGATCCTGGTCATCGCCCTGCTGACCAGCGGGATCGTCTACCTCAGCATGACCAGTCGGCAGGCTGACCCCGTGGCCATCCCGTCACCGGGAGGTCCGGGCGGCTCGGCGACCGCAGCGAGTCCGAGTCCGAGCAGCCCGAGCCCGAGCCCGTCTGCGTCGGTGTCGCCCACCCCGCAGGTGCCGGACGGCTTCGCCAACTGCGCGCAGTTCGGCTACAACGCCGTGTGCCCGGTCGTGCCGGAATGCTGGGGTGGGCTGCTGGGTCTGACCGACGTACCCGTGGTGGCGACGCCCATCGAGTGCACCGACTCGCACCCGTACCAGACCTTCATCGCCGTGCAGCTGCCGAGTCCGCCGCGCACCCAGTCCGAGCTCGAGAACGCACCCGCGATCAAGGCTCTCTGCACCAAGGCCGTGCTGAACCGTCGACTCGCCTCCGGGCAGGCGGGGGTGACTTGGGACATCCAACCGATCCCGTACAAGGTGTTCCCCTCACCCGACAACCTCAGCCGGTGCCTGGTGGGCACCGGGCGCGAGCGCACCGCGCCGATCGCGATGAGGGCTCCCTGACCCGGCCGGATCAGGGCAGCCGAAGACTCGACTCCAGCCCGTCGAGGAGCCGGGACAGCTGACGGTCGAAGGCGTACGCCTGGTCGTCGTCGAAGCCGCCGGCCTCCCACACGGCGGCCATCGTGGGATAGCGCTGATAGTCGAAGTAGGTGTGCCAGAAGCTGGCGCGCGAGTCCCAGTACGCCTCCGCCGAGGTGCCGGTCCGGCGTGCCTCGTCGGACTCGACGATCTGCGAGCGGGCCGCACCGAGCAGCTGCCAGATGATCAGGTTCGTGGTGGAGACGACGTCGGTGCCACGCAGACCGGCCCGGAACACCGCGGCATAGAGCGCTTCGTCGGCGTCGAGCACGTGCGGGCCGATCGGCATCCGGGCCATGTTGAGGTCCAGCAGCCAGGGGTGCCGCTCGTACATCCGCCACCGCTCACCCACCTGCTGCTCCACGCTGGTCCGCCACGGCAGGTCGGCCGGGGGCAGGACCAGCTCCGCGTGCACCAGGTTCACCATCAGCTCCGACAGCTCGTCCCGGCCCGGTACGTAGGTGTAGAGGGACATGGCCCCGACGCCGAGCCTGGTGGCGACCTTGCGCATCGACAGCTGCGCCAGACCGTCGTCGTCGGCGACGCTCACCCCAGTGGCGATGACGTCCTCCAGACCGATCTTCGGCTTCGGCCCGCGGCTGGGTGTGGCGGCCGCGGGCTCCCAGAGCAGCTCGAGGATCCTTCGACCCTGGTCGGTCCCCAGCTCGTCGGGCGGCAGGTAGCCACTCGGTGCAGATCCGTCTTCGGCCATCGGCGGAGCCTCTCGGGAACGAGCAGGAAGGACTGTCACAGGTACTCCGTACAGTGTATGGTGTTAAATTCGGTACGGCGTACGGAGATTCGGCGCACGTGGGAGTCCGACCGATCCGACACCAGTGCCGAACCCACGGAGGGAAGGACCAGGCGTGATTCACACTCGTCAGCTGCGCAAGCAGTTCAGGAGCAAGAAAGAGACCGTCGACGCCGTCAGAGGCGTCGACATCGACATCGACCCCGGTGAGCTGGTGGCCTTTCTCGGGCCCAACGGCGCCGGCAAGACCACCACGCTGCGGATGCTGACGACCCTGCTGCCCCCTACCTCAGGAACCGCCGAGGTCGCCGGCGCGGACATCGTCAAGCAGCCGGGCCTGGTGCGGTCCCGAATCGGCTACATCGGCCAGGGCAACGGGGGCGGGCACAGCTTCCGGGTGCTGGACGAGCTGCACTCCCAGGGCCGGTTCTACGGACTCAGCACCGCCGACGCCACAGCGCGAGCCGCCGAGCTGGTGGCCAGCATGGACCTGACCGGACTGGAGAAGCGGACCGTCGGCTCCCTGTCGGGCGGGCAGCGCCGCCGGCTGGACGTGGCCCTCGGTCTGATGAACTCCCCGAAGCTGCTGTTCCTGGATGAGCCCTCGACCGGGATGGACCCGCAGAACCGGGCCAACCTGTGGGCGCACATCCGCCAGCTGCGGGCCGAGCTCGGCACCACCATCGTGCTGACCACCCACTACCTGGAGGAGGCGGACGCGGAGGCGGAGCGGGTGGTGGTCATCGACCACGGCGAGATCATCGCCGACGACACCGCCGAGCACCTGAAGAACCGGCTGGCGGGGGACCGGCTGACGGTCGTGGTGGACCCGGGTGACCTGGAACGGGCGCGCTCGGTGCTGGGGCGGCGGGCCGTCGAGCTGGAGGAGACCGCCGAG
>DATDAP010000353.1:0-3222 GCA_036525335.1 Microlunatus sp.
GAGAGCACGGTCGCGGTCGGCGCCGAGTAGCGGGTCCCACTCGCGTCCCCAGACGACCTTGATGACGTTCCAGCCGGCGCCACGGAAGTAGGCCTCGAGCTCCGGGATGATCTTGCCGTTGCCACGCACCGGTCCGTCGAGGCGCTGCAGGTTGCAGTTGACGACGAAGGTGAGGTTGTCCAGCCCTTCCCGGGCAGCGACCCCGAGTGCCCCCAGTGCCTCGGGTTCGTCCATCTCGCCGTCGCCGATGAAGGCCCAGACGTGTTGGCGGCTGGTGTCCTTGATGCCGCGGTTGTGCAGGTATCGGTTGAACCGTGCCTGGTAGATGGCGCTGATCGGGCCGAGGCCCATCGAGACGGTGGTGAACTCCCAGAAGTTGGGCATGAGCCGGGGGTGGGGGTACGACGGGAGGCCGCCGCCCTGGCCGGCGTGCGAGATCTCTTGACGGAAGCCGTCCAGATGGTGTGCGGTCAGGCGTCCTTCGAGGAAGGCGCGGGAGTAGATGCCCGGTGCGGCGTGGCCCTGGAAGTAGATCTGGTCTGCTCCGCGGTCGGCGTCGTGGCCACGGAAGAAGTGGTTGAACCCGACCTCGTACAGAGTGGCGGTGGAGGCGTAGGTCGAGATGTGGCCGCCGACGCCGAGGCCGGGCCGTTGTGCGCGGTGGACCATCATGGCCGCGTTCCAGCGGACGTGGGACCGGATCCTGCGTTCGATGTCCTCGTCGCCGGGGAACGCCGGCTCGGCGGTGGCGGGGATCGTGTTGACGTAGTCGGTGCCGCCGTATCCAGGGGGGACTATGTGACGTTGCTGGGCCCGGCGCAGGACGCTCGTCATCAGCTCCCGCGCTCGGGCGTGACCGGCGTGATCGACGACCGCGTCCACCGAGTCAAGCCATTCCTGTGTCTCGGATGGATCGGCATCTCCCGAGATGGGGACAGCGACCTTGCTGTCGAAGAGGTCACGCTCCAGCTCCGTTGTCATGAGGGGCCTCCTCCGCTCGAAGGTGTCGTGATGTGCTGTCCGTCGCCTTTCAGCGTCTTCGACTCGGCGGCCGCTGCCATGGCCGCTGCGCGCTGGCATCGTCCACACAGGGATGTCATCGGCAGGGCACGGAGCCGCTCCACGGACAACGCGCCGCCGCATGTGGGGCAGCGCCCGTAGTTGCCGTGCCGGATCCTGCGCAACGCGGCGTCGATGTCGCGGAGAGCCGACCGGGCAGCTGCTCGCAGTGCAAGGTGGATCTCTCTCCGAGCGGCGTCGGGCGCAGCATCCGGGCCGGCCCGACCCAGTTGCCGCAACTGTTGGGCCCGGAAGCTTCGCTGGGCCATCAGGGTCACTGTTGCGATAGCGCGGCGCTCCGCGTTCTCGCCGTCCAGGCGTGGGCCTACTGCCCGGGGGTTCCTCCGACCCGGGTAGTCGGAGGAACCCGCGCCGGACCCTCCGCTACTGCGTAAGCGCGGAAGGGGCTCGGAGGGCCACCTGGTGGCGGTCGGCGAGGCTGTCATGAGATCACTTCATCCGTTGGGATAACGCTGCGGCATTCACTTCGTTCTCCACCCTGTCGCGGTTAAGGATCACGATCCAGGCGCGCGGTCGGTCAGGTCCCGGGTCCGCGATTGCCGACGATCGGCAAACGGGAGTGGCGGTGCGATCGGCTCTCTGCTGGGCAGCGCATCAGGTGTAGAGCCGAACGGCGATGACCGCGCGCGGGAACTTCTTCGGCGTGAGGGTGGGCCACGACGATCCGGATGCCATCGGGGTCATGCGTGGTCAGGAAACACACTCCGCCACTTCGTGGACACATCGGCGTGTCCGCCACGATCGGTGAGGACTTCTGCCAGTTCTCGCGCCTCGGAGTCGCTGCCGACTGTCTCGACGATCGGGCTGTCGAGGTGCATCCGGGCTGCCATGGTCAGTCTTTCGCAGGTCGACGCCGCGCCCCCACGGGTACTCCTGATTTCGCGGCTTTACGGCCCTGCATTCGGACCGCGTCGATCTCGGTGCGTTTCGGGGCTCGGCCGACCGTCGAGGCGTCGACGAGCATCGTCAGGTAGCCGGCGAGGAACTCTGTGGACACGCCGCCGGAGTCGTGGCTGGCCCCCTCGGCGACACCGATCAGCCACGCCTCATCAATGACTGAGGACTGACTGGTCGCAGTCGTACCGATCGACACCGAGTCACTTGTTCGGCCGTTTATCGCGACTGCTTGCCATTTGTTGTACACCGGAATTGTGGCAACGAGGCGCTCGAAGTGTAGGCAGGGACTCAGCCGCACTGTCCCGGCATGAATCCAAGCGATGCGCTCTCGGGACGAGGAAGCGTTTGCTGGGTGAGACGGACGCTGCTCATCATGGGCTTGGGTGCCACGATTCGGTCAGGCACGGGATCGGTCGGTGGGTCAATGCTCCGCGGTGTCCCGGCCTGGATTGTCTCGGCCCGCGTGGGCTCGGAGGGGGTGACTCTCTCCAGGAAGCGAAGCAGCTCGACCGGGAACGGGAGCACGAGCGTGGAGTTCCTCTCGGCGGCAACCTCGACAACCGTCTGCAGCAGCCGCAGCTGCAGCGCCGCCGGGTGTTCGGACATGACCTCGGCGGCTTGCGCGAGCTTCTCGGAGGCCTGGAGCTCGCCGTCGGCGGTGATGATGCGCGCGCGGCGTTCACGTTCGGCCTCGGCCTGGCGCGACATCGAACGCTTCATCGTGTCGGGCAGCGAGACGTCCTTGATCTCGACGCGGTCGATGTGCACACCCCAGCCGGCAGCCGGGCTGTCGATCATCAGCTCCATGCCCTGGTTGAGCTTCTCCCGATCACCCAGAAGGTCGTCGAGGTCGCTCTTGCCGATGATGGACCGAAGCGACGTCTGCGCGACCTGCCCGATCGCCGCGAAGTAGTCCTGCACATCGACCGCCGCCCGTAGCGGGTCCATCACCTTGAAGTAGACGACCGCATCCACCCGCACTGTGATGTTGTCGCGGGTGATCCCGTCCTGCGCCGGCACCGGCAGGGTGATGATCTGCATGTTGACCTTCTGGAGCCGGTCCACGACCGGAACCAGGAAGGCCAGGCCAGCGCGGAGCGGCGTCGGACGCACCCGCCCGAATCGATAGACCACACCCCGCTCGTACTCCTTGACCACGCGCAAGCTAGCGACCGCAGCTGCGATCGCCAAAGCGCCGACGACTGCCAAAACCCCTAGCACGATGGACATGACCTTCTCCGTTCC
>DATDAP010000354.1:0-10646 GCA_036525335.1 Microlunatus sp.
GCAGGCGAGCCCGAAGGTCGCCGGCCAGAACGAGGCACTCCGCATGTAACCGAACAGACCCTCCATCGTCGTCAACAGCACGCCGGTGGGGAGCTTTTCCTCAACACCCATGGTGATCTCCTTCCCGGGGGTAGGTCTGGAAGTCTGAGTTCATCAGTCCCACTCGAGTCCGCCGCGGCGCAGTACGTAGAGGTAGGCCAGGAAGACGGTGATCACGAACAGCACCATCTCCACCAGCGCGAACGTCCCCATCTGGTCGAAGGAGACCGCCCACGGATAGAGGAAGACGATCTCGATGTCGAAGATGATGAAGAGCATGGCGGTGATGTAGTACTTCACCGGGAAGCGGCCGCCGCCCAGTGGCTGCGGGGTCGGCTGGATCCCGCACTCGTACGAGTCGTACTTGGCCCGGTTGTAGCGGCCCGGTCCCACCAGCATGGAGGTGATGATCGTCAGGCCGACGAACCCCGACGCGAGTGCCAGCATGATCACGATGCCCAGGTAGGGGCTCATCTCACACCACTCCTTGCCTGCTCATGCTGCTGCCACTCATGCTGCGGGGGCGATCCGGCAGAGCGCGTTGATGATCTTGTCCATGGCGTCCCCGTCCCGGCTGTCGTGCAGATTGGCCAACAGCTTGAGGGTGAAGCGCATCAAGGTCTTGCGGGGCAGCCCGTACTTCGTGCAGAGGGACATCACCTTGGGGTTGCCGATCAGCTTCACGAACACGTTGCCCAGGGTGTAGTAGCCACCGAGGTCCGCCTTCAGCTGCGCCGGGTAGCCCTGCAGCGCCCGCTCTGCGGTGCTCGTACCGACTCCCCGGTAGTGCGCCTCGGCGATGGCGTCGGCGGCCAGCTCGGCCGACTCCATCGCGTACGCGATGCCCTCGCCGTTGAACGGGTTGACCATGCCGCCCGCGTCACCGACCAGCAGCAGGCCCTTGGTGTAGTGCGGTGTCCGGTTGAAGCCCATCGGCAGCGCCGCACCCATCACCTTGGTGGTCATGTTCTCGTCGCGGAAACCCCACTCCTCCGGGGTGTTGTCCAGCCACCGCTTGAGCAGGTCCTTGTAGTCGGTGTTGCCGAACGCCGAGGACGTGTTGAGCACGCCGAGCCCGACGTTGCAGGTCCCGTCGCCCATGCCGAAGATCCAGCCGTAGCCGGGCAGCAGATCGCTCTGGCCAGGCGTACCGCCCCAGAGCTCCAGCCAGGACTCGAGGTGGTCGTCGAGATGGCGGGGACTGCGGTAGTAGGTGCGCACGGCGACACCCATCGGCCGATCGTCCCGCTTGGCCAGACCCATGGCCAGGCTGAGTCGGGTCGAGTTGCCGTCGGCCGCCACCACCAGCGGGGCCCGGAACTCCTCGCCGTCCTTGGTGGTGACACCGACGATCCGGCCGGTCCGGTCGTCGACGATCGGACCGGTCACGTTGCACAGCTCGTACAGCTTCGCGCCGGCGGCCACCGCGTTACGGGCCAGCAGGTCGTCGAAGTCGGAGCGGGGGCGGACCAGCCCGTACGACGGGAAGTCGGCGAGCTCGGGCCAGGGCAGCTCGAACGGGGTGGTCGACCCACCGTAGATCCGCAGGCCCTTGTTGTGCAGCCAACCGGCCCGCTCACTGGTGTCGAGGCCGAGCCGGATCAGCTGCCGGGTCGCGCGGGGGGTCAGACCGTCACCGCACACCTTCTCCCTCGGGAACTGCGCCTTCTCCAGCAACGCGACGTCCAGCCCACGACGTGCCAGATGCGTCGCGGTGGCCGAACCGGCGGGTCCGGCGCCCACGACGAGGACGTCGGCCTCGACAGACATCGTCCCTCCCGGGGCGTCAGCGGTGAACAGAGTGGAGGTGAGCGCTCGTGAAAACCTTCACGAACTCTGCGAACCTACCCTACGACTCGGAGGCCGCGAGCGTCATTCGGGGCCTGGTCCGCGCCGCGGGGTTTCCCTTGCCAGACAAGAAATCTGCGTCGAATTACGTGCGGCGGAGGTTGCGAAAATCCTTCAGCTGGCCGACGGTGTCAATGTCGGCGCAGAGGTCGTCGGGCAGGGCGAGCCGTCCCGACGTGAGTGTCGTCACCAGCCGCCGGACGGACTGGTCGTGGCCCCGATCGGGCCCGGCCAGGTCGACCAGGAGCCGGGCGGCCGCCGGGCGCAGGGCGAGCTGCAGCACCTGGTCACGCCCCGATCCGTCGACCCCGACCACGGCCACGTGATCCTGTCGTCCGAGCTCTTCGACCAGCAGCTGAGCCGCCCGACCGGCTCCCGGCGCGTCGCCGGGTAGGGTCACGATCGTCCGAACGTCGCTGGTGAGCGCCCAGATCAGTCCGGTGATCAGCGCTGCTGCCGGTCCTCCGCCGGGCGGGTCCTCCCGGAGGAAGGTGACGCCGCGGCCCAGAGGCCGGACCGGACCGACCACCGCGACCAAGCAGTCGGCCGGCAGCCCGTCGAGAGCGTGATCCACCAGCGCCCGACCGTCGATCTCGGCGGCCAGCTTGTCGCCACCGAACCGGCGGGCCTCGCCACCGGCCAGCACGATCGCGGCCATCCGGGCGGACGGAGACGCCATTCGGGTCAGCCGAGGGCGTCACGCATCGGCACGAGCTTCGCGTTCGACTCGGTCAGCTCGGCCTGGGGATCGGAGCCGGCGACCACACCGCAGCCGGCGAACAGCCGGATCTGGCAGGGGTCGGTCTCGTCAACGATGCCGCAGCGCAACGCGATCCCCCACTCCCCGTCGCCCTGGGCGTCGATCCAGCCGACCGGTCCGGCGTACCGCTCGCGGTCCAGGTGCTCAAGCTCGGCGATGGTCTCGCGGGCCTTCTCGGTGGGGGTGCCGCAGACGGCCGCGCTCGGGTGCAGGGCTGCCGCCAGCCCCAACGAGGTGCGCTCGGGTCCGGCCACGGCGGTCACGTCGGTGGCCAGGTGGAGGACGTTCGGCAGCTCCAGCACGTACGGGGCATCCGGCACGTTCATCCCGGAGCAGTACGGCGCCAGCGCATCCGCGACCGACGCCACCGCGTACTCGTGCTCCTCCAGGTCCTTGCTGGACCGGGCCAGCGCCGCCGCGGAGGCCAGGTCGCGGGTGTTGTCCCCGCTGCGCTGGATCGTGCCGGCCAGCACCCGCGAGGTGACCAGTCCGTTCTCCCGCCGCAGCAGCATCTCGGGGGTGGCGCCGACCAGACCGTCCACCAGGTAGCTCCAGCAGCGCTCGTACCGCTCCGCCAGCCGCGCCAGGATCCAACGCGGGTCGATCGGCTCACTCGCCCGGGCGAGCAGGTCCCGGGCCAGCACCACCTTCTCCAGATCGCCGGCGGTGATCCGACGGACGGCCTCGGCCACCGCCGCCTCCCACTGCGGCCCGGTCAGCCCGCCGTCTGCGTACGAGATGGTGCGCGGCGCGACGAGTGGGGTGACCGGCGGCAGCGTGTCGTCGTGCACGAACGCGGTGCCGATCTGGGTCAACCAGGCGCGGCCGTTGCGGCGGCCGAGCACGGTGCTCGGCACGACCATGGTGGAGCGGGCGGCGGTGGTGGCCGGATCGAACACGAAGCTGCCGAAGGCCATGAAGCCCGCGCCCGGGGTGTGGTCCAGGTCGCTCACCGACACGACCTGGGACACCAGACCGGTCCACCACTCCTCGGCCTCGGCCACGGAGGCGGGTTTGCTGCGGACCACCTCACCCCAACCGACCATGCCCTCACCGCGCCGTACCCAGGCGTACGCGTCCAGACTCGGCGGCAGGGCGGTGAGCGGACCGGGATCGTCGATCTCGACCGTACGGGCGTAGAGCCGAGGCGGGTACGGGCCGGTGCTGCTCACCCTCGCAGCGTATCCCCGCGCCCGGCAGGACCCATCCGTGCCGCCAACAGCTCCGAATGAGAGGCATGGGAACGCCACGGAAGCCGACGCAAGCACTCGCCGGGGTGCTGTCCGCGTTGGCGGCGCTCGGGGTCGGCCACGCGGTGGCCGCGGCGATGTCGCGACCGGCGGCTTCGCCGCTGATCGCCGTCGGCTCCGTGGCGGTGGATGCGGCACCAACGCCCGTCAAGGAGATCGCGGTCCGTCTGCTCGGGAACTGGGACAAACCAGTTCTCATCAGCGGGATCGGGATCGTGCTGCTGGTCGCGGCCGCTGGGATCGGCCTGCTGGCCTGGCGGCGTCCACGCACGGCGTTGGTGGCCATCGGTGCTCTGGGCCTCGTCGGATCGGGGGCTGCGCTCCTCCGCGCCGGCCTCTCCTCCGGCGGGGTCTGGAGCGCTGTCCCGTCGATCGTCGCCGGTGCCGTCGGGGTGACCGCGCTGGCCCTGATCACCCGGGCCTCACAGCCTCGCACCACACCAGAGGACCGCCCACCGGCTCAGAACCGTACGGACTCACCCACCATCACCGACGGATCCCGCCGCCGGTTCCTCGCCACGATGGCCGGAGTCGGCCTCCTCGCCGCCGTCGGCGCCGGCGTCGGCGAAGCCGTCAACCGCGCCCGACTGGCGGCCCGCGAGCTGATCCGGCTGCCGCGACCGAGGTCGGCGGCACCACCCATCCCCGACGGTGTCCAGGTGGCCGGGGTACAGACCTTCACGACTCCCAACGACGTGTTCTACCGGGTGGACATCTCCCTGGTCACGCCGCGGGTCGATGTCGGCACCTGGAAGCTCACCATCGACGGTGGGGTCGACCGCCCGTTGGAGCTCAGCTACGACCAGCTGCTCGCGATGCCGATGATCGAACGGGACATCACGGTGGCCTGCGTCTCCAACGAGGTCGGCGGACAGTACGTCAGCTCCGCCCGCTGGCTCGGAGTGCCGTTCAGCGAGATCCTGGTCCGGGTCGGGGTCCGCCCCGGCGTGGATCAGGTGTTCAGCTACTCCTCCGACAGTGGCTACACCTGCTCGACCCCGTACGCCGCCGTCAGCGACGGCCGCGACGCGATGATCGCGGTCGGTATGAACGGGCAGCCGTTGCCCGACGCGCACGGATTCCCGGCGCGGATGGTCGTGCCCGGTCTGTTCGGGTTCGTCTCGGCCACCAAGTGGCTGGAGCGGATCGAGTTCACCACCTACGCGGAGCGGACGGCGTACTGGACCGAGCGGGAGTGGGCGACCGACGCGCCCGTGCTGACCCAGAGCAAGATCGAGGTGCCGAAGTCACTCGGCACTCTGGGCGCCGGCAAGATGATCGGCGGCACCGCGTGGGCCCAGCACCGCGGCATCGACAAGGTCGAGATCCGGATCGACGACGGGGACTGGAAGGACGTCACGTTGGCTGACACCGCCGGCATCGACACCTGGCGCCAGTGGTCCTACCGCTACGAGGGTTCGGCCGGGCGACACACCGCGCAGGTCCGCGCCACCGACGGCACCGGCAAGGTCCAGTCGGAGGAACGCACCAAGGTGTTCCCCAGCGGCGCCCGCGGCTGGCACCAGATCCAGTTCAGCGTCGACTGAGCCGGTCAGCGCTTCTTCTGCTGCTCCGCCGCAGACGCGGCCGCCCGCTGCTTCTTGGCCCGGTCCAGCTCACGCTGCTGCTCGGCCTGCCGGGCCCGCAGCGACTCCGCGTCCATCGAGTTGAGCAGGATCAGGGCGGCGATCGCGCAGATGGCCAGTGACCACAGCGGCGAGAAGCCGAGCAGCATCGGCGCCGTGGCGATCAGGCAGACGTCGAAGCCGCGGAACACGTTGGACATCAGCCCCGGCGGGAAGGCTCCCGAGGGCGTCGAGATCATCGGCGCGCTGAAGTCGGGTCCCTTCGCCTGGACCCAGCGGATCGCGGCCAGCAGCCCGGCCGCGCCGGTGGCGATCGCCATCAGCCCGGCGTCGCTGCCGTTCCGCGCCACCGCACCGTCGCCGAAGCCCAGGTACGCCGGCGAGGTCAGTCCCGCCCAGACCGCGACCAGGATGGCCGGCACGGTGATGGCGGAGATCTTCAGCTGGGCCAGTGAGAAGGGCAGACAGCGCGACAGCCCACCGGTCCTGGTCAGCACCCGCAAGCCCCCGAGCAGCGGCACCGTGGCGCCGAAGAGGGCCAGCGCGGCCACCACCGGCGTCAGGGTGCTCATCCCCAGGGCGTCGCAGGCGTACGGGACGACGACGGTGACGGCCAGCATGAACAAGGGCTGCGGGAACCGGAGCAGCCGCTGCCACTCCCGCCAGACCAGCGCCTGACGGCCGAGTCCGCGCCCTCGTCTTGGACGCACCGAGCCGACCGCGACCGCCCGGCGCTCGACCACGATGTCGCGGGCGAGCCCGAAGTCGAGCGCGAAGAACGCACCCGAGATGCCGCGGACCAGGGCACCACCACTCACCAGTCGGGTACGCCGGATCCGACTCAGCCGGTGGATGGCCAGCACCAGGCTGACCGCGAGCAGGACGCCGGACACCGCGATCACGCCGTAGCCGATCTCGGCGTCCACGGCGTCGTCGATACCGAGGCTGAACCACCCCGCCGCGATCCCGACGACGGCGACCAGAGAAGCCACGCCCAGGGCGGCGAACAGGTACGTCGCCACGGCCGTCAGCCGGTGTCGCTCGGCGCCCTGTTGGGCGGCGGCACAGGAGACGGCCGACATCGCGGCGAGGGCGGTCGCTCCCGACCAGACGATGATGCTGACCGCCGATCCGCCGGTCAGCGCGGTGATCGCGCCGCCGACCACGGCACCCACGACGAGCGCCGCCACCAGGGCGGCCACCAGCCGGGGACCGAGCAGGCGGGCCCGCCGTACCGGGGTGTCGAGCAACCAGAAGCCCTCGGCGGCCGAGGCCAGCACCGGGCCGAACAACCGAGAGACGGCCAGGGCGAGGGCCACCGACAGGGCCAGGGCCGCCCAGGGCAGCACGGTCCGCGCGGACAGGCACGATTCCGAGCTGCATTCGGAGACCACGCGCTGGGCCCGGATCACCACGTTGACCATCGCCCCGCCGATCATCAGAGCGGCGATCACGGCGATGTAGGCGTCGGAGAACGCCTCCCAGAGGTTGCGGGTCGCCCGCCCCTTGCGCCAGTCCCGGATCAGACCCTTCAGCTCCGCGGCCGAGGGAACGGCCAGGTGGGCGGGTTCTTCGGGACCCTCGAAGCCGGCGTCGTGGTGCGCCGGGTACTGGGGAAACGGGTCGCCTCCGGCTGGGTTGAACTCGGCGTCGCCGGTGGCGTCGGCGGTGCTCATCGCGCCTCACCGAGCCGGACCACCCGGGTGGCGACCGATTCGACCAACGTCGGTTCGTGGCTGGCGAACACGATGGCCAACCCGCTCTTCCGCTCGGCCTGCAGTCGCTGGGAAAGCCACGCCACACCCTCGACGTCCAGCCGCTGCTCGGGCTCGTCCATGATCAGCAGCTTGCGGGGGCGGACGAAGGCCGTGGCCAGGGCGAGGCGGCGCCGCTGCCCCGACGACAGCGTGCCGGGCAGCTGGCCCGCCTGCGGGACCAGCTGGACCTCGTCCAGCACCTCATCGACCATCGCGTCCGGATCGTCCTGACCGTGAGCCCGGGCGAGCAGGTCCAGGTGCTCCACGACACTCAGGTCGGGAAAGAAGTCGAGATCGTCGATCACCGTGGCCACGTTGCGCCGGATCTCCGGCGAGGTCTCCGACATCGGCGTACCGAGCACGTCGATGGTGCCGTCGTCGGGGCGGTCGGCGCCGACCAGGCAGCGCAACAGGGTGGACTTGCCGGCGCCGTTGCGCCCGGTCAGGGCGATGGCCTCACCCGCCCGCACTTCGAGGTTGAAACCGTCGAAGATGGTTTGGGAGCCGAAGGCGCGCTTCAGCCCCGATACCTTGAGCACGGTGGTGCGTTTGGCCATGAGAGCGATTCTGCCCCCTCGCGCGGGTTGACACGGCCGACGACCACGCCGCTGCCCGGTTCGGTCTCGTTCTCGACGACGAAAGAAAGTTCGGCTATCTGCCATCCGGCTACCCCTCAGGCTCCGAATCTTCTTGTGAGACGACCCCACCGGGGACGTTCAGTCACTGGAGGACAAGTCATGATCACCATGAGGACTCGCAAGAACGCCACTCGCTTCGCTGCCCTGACCGCGGCGATCCTGCTGCCCCTGAGCGCAGCCGCCTGCGGTACGAGCACGGCCGCCCCCGCCGATGGCACCTCGTCCGCCCCGATGAGCAGCCCGTCCATGTCGCCCCCGGCCAGCCCGTCGGCCTCGGAGTCCGCGGCCTCGATGACGGAGCCGTTCGGCACCGCGTGCTCCTCCATCCCGAAGACCGGCAAGGGCTCGTTCGACGGCATGTCCCAGGACCCGGTCGCTACCGCGGCCAGCAACAACCCCGCGTTGTCCACCCTGGTCACCGCCGTCAAGGCGGCAGGCCTGGTCGACACGCTGAACGCCACCGACAACATCACGGTGTTCGCGCCGACCAACGACGCGTTCGCCGACATGGACCCGGCCACCCTGAAGAAGGCCCTGGGCGACCCCAAGGGTCTGTTGACCGACGTGCTGACCGCCCACGTGGTGGCCGGCCGCATCTCGCCCGACAAGCTGGCCGGCGAGCACCAGACGCTCAACAAGAGCCAGCCCGTCACCGTCACCGGCTCCGGTGAGAGCTTCGAGGTGAACGGCGAGGCGATGGTCGTCTGTGGCAACGTGCAGACCGCCAACGCGACGGTCTACATCATCGATCACGTGCTGCTGCCGAAGTCCTGACGCTCGCCCGCACCGGTCGCCCTCACCCCGCCGAGGACGTCCGGTGCGTGGAACATCAAGCGAAGCGCGAGAGGATGTCACCGTGACCAGGTCAGTCGGGCCGGAAGGTGTCGGGGAGCCCGCCGACGCCGACGTCGGGGGACGTCAGCGACAGGCGGCCCGACTGGCCGAGCTCCTCGACCGCTCCGCGCGCGGTCAGGAGGCGGCGTTCGCCGAGCTGTACGACGCCACCGCCAGCCGGATCTACGGCGTGGTGCTCAAGGTGCTCAGGTCCCCGGACCTGGCAACGGAGGTCACTCAGGAGGTCTACGTGGAGATCTGGCGGCTCGCCAGCCGGTTCTCCACCGAGCGCGGCAGCGTGATGTCGTGGATGGTCACGATCGCGCACCGCCGAGCCGTGGACCGGGTACGGGCCACCGTCAGCGAGACCCGACGGGACACCGACTGGGCCCGGCTCGACGCGGAGACACCGCACGACAAGGTCTGGGACACCCTCGAGCACCGCCTCGACACCGAGCGGGTGCGCAAGGGGATGGACTCGCTGACCGCGGTGCAGCGGGAGGCGGTCAGCCTGGCCTACTTCGGTTGTTACACGCACCGGGAGGTCGCCGGGCTCCTGAAGCTGCCACTCGGCACCGTCAAGACGCGGATCCGAGACGGACTGATCGGACTACGAGACGCACTCGGGGTGGAAGCATGACCGCGGCGTGCAGGCAGGAGGGGGTGCAAGATGTCTGACTCACAGGGCTACGACCCGTACGCGCACGATCCCCACGGAGCCGTGGGCGCGTACGTCGCCGACGCGTTGGACGACGACGAGCGCACCGTCTTCGAGCAGCATCTGGAGGGCTGCGAGAGCTGCCGCCGCGAGGTGGCCGAGTTCACCGAGACGGCGGCCGAGCTGACCTGGCTGTCCGAGGCCACGCCCCCACCGAGCCTGCGGACGTCGGTGCTGTGGCAGATCGCGACCGTACGGCCGCTGCCGCCCGAGCAGACCGTGGAGACGCCGGGATCACCGGCATCGCCCGGTTGGTGGACCACACCCGAGGCGTCGACGCCGGGGAGCTCCGCCGGCCGACCGGTGACCGCAGGTCTGCCGCCGCTGGACCCTGAGGCGACCGTCGATCGCCGCCAGCTGGACGAGCTGGCGGTGCGGCGGCAGCGGCGTACCCGCCGGATCCTGACCGGACTCGTGGCCGCGGCCCTCGTCCTGGTCGTCGGACTCGGTGGCTGGGTGTCCGTGCTCCGCGGCAACCAGCAGAACCAGCAGGTCGCCACCCAGCAGGTCAACGAGCTGCTGACCGCCCCGGACGCCAAGGTCTACGCCACCACCATGAACGGTGCGCCCGTCTCGTTCGTCGTCTCCAAAGAGCGCGACCAAGCCCTCTTCCTGGGTGACAACGTCGCGCCCCCGGTGGACGGGAAGGTCTACCAGCTCTGGATGATCGGTTCCCAGATCACCCCGAACGCCCTGGTGGATCGCGGCGGCGACGTCACCCAGTGGATGGACGACGGTCCGCTCGAGGACGCCCAGCAGCTGGCGGTGACGCTCGAGCCGGCCGGCGGGTCGTTGCAGCCCACCACCGATCCGATCGCCGGAGTCAAGCTCTGAGTCGTGGCAGGCTGAGCGCCGTGAACCCTCTCCCCCTGCCGGCCCAGCCGGCGGCGTTGCCACCGCTGCCGAGCTGTCCGCACCGGTGGCGGCCATGACCACCACCCACGCTGACCACTCGGCCTCGGCCCGGGGCTCGCGGGCCAGCCTGGCCAAGGGCCGGGCGGAAGTGGCTGCCATGTTCGACCGGGTGGCCGAGCGCTACGACCTGGCCAACGACGTGTTGTCGCTCGGCCAGGACCGGGCCTGGCGGAAGCTCGTGCTCGAGGCGGTCGAGCCGCGGGTCGGCGACCGGGTGCTGGATCTCGCGGCCGGGACCGGCACCTCCAGTGAGCCGTTCGCGGCGGCCGGGGCGTTCGTGGTGCCGACCGACATCTCCCTC
>DATDAP010000355.1:0-3938 GCA_036525335.1 Microlunatus sp.
CGCAGGCCGGCGGCGTTACCTCATCACCAGGGTGATTCCGTGGAGTCACCCTGGGATTCCTTGACGTCGCCGTCTCGACCTGCGGTGACCAGCGCGGTCGCGGCAACCACTCGGCAACCACCTCCCAACAGCCGACCGCGCACCCGCCCGACACCTGGGCGTGGGGGCCAGCGCTGATAGCCGCGGCCGATTTTCCGTTCAGCTCAGGGGATGACGCCTTCACCTTCAAACCAGTCCGGCACTGCCTTGACATGGTGTACCGGCAGCCCGTACTTCGTCTCGACCGCGGCTGGGAGGTCCATCCGAAGCCATCGAGAAGTTTCCTGTGGAAGGGTCGAGATCACGAATCCCGCGTAGCCGGGGTTCGCGGTGACCTCGTCGCCGATCGCGTCGATGGGCGTCTCGGAACCAACGCGTGCGTCGACTAGGTTGATGTGGTTCTTGGCGAACATCTTCTGCGCCTTGATGGTCAGCTTGTTCGCAACTGCTGTGGCGTCGTGTTCGTTGCCGTGCAAGAACAGCAGGTGCCGCACCGGGGTCGCGGGAACCAGGAGTGTGAACTCGGCGCCGGGGTCTTGCTCTTGGATCTCTTGGAGCCGTTCAGACAACACCGGATTCGTGACGGTCTCGTGCGCAATGACAAGGTAGCGGGCCACGGGTACCTCCTTTGGGGGTGAAGGGGAGCGGGGGCTGGGGGTTCGTGAGTACACCTTCAAGGGAAGAAGCTGTGTTCAGCATTCCCACGTACACCTCGGTGTGGCAAGCCCTCGCGTTGAATCATCAAGGCGCCAACGGCTTGGGCTTGGTCATTGACTCAGGTGGGGGATGCCCGCGTCGCGGCGCGTCGAGGGGTTTCCGACGTCTTTGGTCGAGTTCAAGCGCCGGGGGGGTGGGACGGGTCTGCGCCGAGCGGTTGGCGCACCACGACAGCATCCGGCCCAACTCACGCAGTACTCGCGGGTCTGCGGATGGGCGGTGAAGGCAGGTGCTGGGTCGGCGCGGTGATCGGCTCGGCGGCCGAGTACTTTCGGCGTCGTTGGGCCGGGTATCGCAGGTTCCCTACTCCGAGGATCTCTGCGCGTTCTTCCTCGGACAGCCCGCCCCAGATGCCGTATGGTTCGCGGGTTCGCAGGGCGTGCCGGCGGCATTCCTCGAGAACCGGGCAGCCATGGCAGATTGCCTTCGCCTGGTCGATCCGTCGCTGCTTCTGGTGTCTTCGTTCGCTCGCGGGGTGGAAGAATATCTCCACATTCATGCCGCGACATGTGGCGTCCAACTGCCAGTTCCATTCTTCGGAGACTGGTAGCAGGGGTGCGGGTTCCATCAGAACGTTGTCCCGACTGAGTCCGCGCAACGATCGCGAGGAACGGGCAGTGAGCCTCGTTCCTGACGCTGGATTCGTCCGGACTGGCCACTTCTCGGATTGGCGGCGTAGATGACGGCGTGGGCACGGCGGGTCACGCCGAGGGCGGCCAGGATCAGCGTGACAGAATTCTTGATCGTCTGTTCGGCCAGTCCCAGCCGTTGCCCGATCTCCCGGTTGGTCATGCCTTCGCCGATATAGGTCAGGATCTGTGCTTGCCGGGGTGTCAACAAGGGTGTCATCGCTTCGGGCTCCTCATCACGGGTCCTCCTGTTGTCACTTCGGTCGGATGGGTGTTGTTGGTAGTCCAGGCGTCTGCTCTCACCACTGGGGTGGCCCGGCTCGGAACGGTCGGGCCGAACCCGTCCGCCCGGTCGAGACCAGGAAATGCACGACCCGGGGGATGCCCACCGCCCCCGCCGCTACATGTGAGTCGAGACCTTGAGGATTGCTTTGGCTCGACACCCTCCCTTTGCCTTCCCAGAGACGCGGCCCTACACACCCTTCGATCACGGGTGTCGCCGGTCGACTAGCGGACGATGAGCACGTACAGGGTGCGCGGGCCGTGCACCCCCTCGACGCGTTCCAGTTCGATGTCGCTGGTCGCAGAGGGCCCGGCGATCATGGTCAGCGGTCGGAGGGGGTCGAGCCGGGCGATGGCCTCGGGCACGGTCTGCACGATCTGGTCCGCGTACAGCACGATCAGGTGGAAGTCCGGGACCAGGGTGATGGCCCGCCGGCCCTGCCCGGGCCCGGCGTCCAGGATGATCGTGCCGGACAGCGCGATGGCGACCTGGGCGGTGGATACCACGGCGTCGATCGCGTCCAGTTCGGCCGGGGTCAGGACGGTCGGGTCGCCGTCCACCGTCACGGCGCGGCCGCTGCGTCGGGTCGCCTCGACCAGATCGGGGTCCAGGTCGGCGGCGATGACCACCGAGGCCTGATCGGTCAGGGCGGTGTCGATGGCGTCCGCCAGTTCGGCCGGCGACACCTCACGTACCTGCGCCTTGTAGTCGACCAGCCGGTCGACCATCAGCTCGAGGACCGGTCCGCTGCCCGGCGGGTTCGCGCCGACCCGGATGTAGTCCCGGGGAATCGGCGGCGGCGGTGTGATGTCGGCGGCCAGCGCCGACCGGATCCGGCCGAGGACGGCATCGCGGCTACTCATGTCTGGTTTCCATGGGTTTGCTTCCACCACTGCCGGAACGTCTGCTTCGGCGGGGCCGGCATGTCCTTGCTGTGCGTCCACGCCGACCCCGGGTAGGGCAGGTGCTTGATCTTCTGGTCCCGGCCGGCGACCAGCCGTCCGGCGGCCAGGGCCTTCTCCGCGGCGACGAACCGCTTCGGATCGCTCATCACCCAGGACGCGGCCTTCATCGCCGCGTCCCAGCCGCCGGGGATGGTCCGGCCGCGGTCGGAATCGACGGCCTGGCCGCGGAGCTCGACCAGCAGCGTCGGGATGTCGATCTTCACCGGGCAGGCGTCGAAGCAGGCGCCGCACAGCGAGGACGCGTACGGCAGGGTGGAGTTCACGTCGTGGTGTCCGTGCATGCCGGTCAGCTGCGGGGTGAGCACCGCGCCGATCGGTCCGGGGTAGACCGAGCCGTAGGCGTGGCCGCCGGTCCGCTCGTACACCGGGCACACGTTCAGGCACGCCGAGCAGCGGATGCAGTGCAGCGCGGCCCGGCCGACCTGGTCGGCCAGCGCGTTGGTGCGGCCGTTGTCCAGCAGCACGATGTGGAAGTTCTGCGGGCCGTCGCCGGGGGTCACCCCGGTCCACAGCGAGGTGTACGGGTTCATCCGTTCCCCGGTGGAGGAGCGGGGCAGCAGCTGCAGGAACACCTCCAGGTCGGTGAACGTGGGCAGGATCTTCTCGATGCCCATCACGGTGATCAGCGTCTCCGGCAGGGTCACGCACATCCGGCCGTTGCCCTCGGACTCGACCACGCCGATGGTGCCGGTCTCGGCGATGCCGAAGTTGGTCCCGGAGATCGCGACCCTGGTGCGCAGGAACTTGCGTCGCAGGTGGTCCCGGGCGGCCATCGCCAGCCGGCGCGGCTCGTCGGTCAGATCGGCCGGGGCGTCGGCCATCTCGGCCAGGAAGATGTCCCGCACCTCGGTCCGGTTGCGGTGGATGGCCGGCACCAGGATGTGCGAGGGCTTGTCGTGGCCCAGCTGCACGATCAGCTCGGCCAGGTCGGTTTCGACCGCGGCGATGCCGTTGTCCTCCAGGTACTCGTTGAGTCCGATCTCCTGGGTGGCCATCGACTTGACCTTGATCACCTCGTCGACGCCCTGCGCGCGGACGAGGTCGGTGACGATCCGGTTGGCCTCCTCCGCGTCGCTCGCCCAGTGCACGACGCCGCCGTGGGCGATCACGTTCGCCTCGAACTGCTCCAGCAGTTCCGGCAGAGCGGCCATCACCTGCGTCTTGACCGCGGATCCGGCTTCCCGCAACGCCTCCCAGTCCGGCATCTCGCCGACCACCAGGTCCCGCTTGGACCGGATGACCGAGGTGGCGTGCGCCAGGTTACGGCGCAGCTGCTCGTCGGCCAGCGCACTGTGCGCCGCCTTG
>DATDAP010000356.1:0-2786 GCA_036525335.1 Microlunatus sp.
CGCGAGTTCAAGCGGCGTTTCGGTGAGCCGGTTCCCTGCGATCGGCGGGGCGGCGTACTCGGCCGAGAGTCTGATGGCTCGCCTGTTGCGCTGGGTGGTTGCAGCCACGAGCGGGTCCGGAACGCGGTCACCTGCTCATCAGATCGGCGGCCATCCGGGAGACCTGCGACTTCGACAACGAGGTGATCCCCAGGGACTGCACGAGCTTGTCCATCCGGCGGGTCGACACCCCCAGCAGGTAACAGGTCGCCACCACGCTGATCAGCGCCGACTCGGCCCGTTTGCGGCGTTCGAGGAGCCAGTCCGGGAAGTACGACCCGACCGGAGCTTCGGGATGGCGACGTCGATCGTGCCCGTGCGGGTGTCGAGGTCTCGGTGTCGGTAGCCGTTGCGTTGGGCAAGGCGGTCAGGTGAAGGCGTGCCGTACTCGGCGCCGCAGACCGCGTCGGCCTCCGCGGGACAGCAGCGCGTTGATCACCGTGGACAACAAGTGCCGCATCAGGTCCGGCGACGCATCGCCAACGGCTTGGTCGAGCAGGCGTGCGGGGTCGACAATATGGGGAGCGGTCATCGCGTGGATGTCCTTTCGAGAGTGCTGTGGAAGGATCGCGCGGTGACCGCTACCTCGTCCCGGCGCCACGCCGAAACGAAGATCACGCCAAACCGCGCTACACCACTATCAGGGACACAACTCAGGACACCGCCCCCGTCATCACCTTCACCTCGTACCCATCAACTGCGGGTGATCAGCATCGCCAAAGCGATCTACTACTACTCGTTCGGCTACCCCGAAATGAAAGGTAGCTGGAATATCGGCGGCAGAACCTCGTGACCCTTGACACCGGAACGAGTACCCGCTCGAATGACGGTCGCGCCTCGGCCCTGGCGGGTGCCCTTTCAACAGCTACTCGGTCGGGCAGCCGCAGGAACGCCGCACCACCAGTGGCATGTCGAACACCAGGTGTTCTGGCACTGCTGCGCCGCCCCGCAGCACCGCCGCGATCGCTGCCTCGGCCATCGCGCGAATGGGCTGCTGAGCATTGGTCAGTGGAGGCCAGCAGAAGTGCGACTCTTCGCTGTCGTCGAAGCTCCCGACGGCGATCTCGTCCGGCACGGAAACCCCGAGCTCGCGGGCGGCGTGGAGGAAGCCGATGGCCTGGATGTCGGCACTGACGAAGACGGCGCTCGGGCGATCTTTTCGTTGCAGCAGGCGCATGCCGGCCTCATAGCCACCCTGACGACTGAAGGGAGTGCGGTCCAGAGCGCCCAGCCGACGGCCGGCGCGAGCGTGCGCCTCGGTCCAACCGCGCTCCCGGCCGTCGATGGCCGGATCGGCGGAATCACCGACGATCAGGGCCACGGACGCGTGCTGGTGGAGGTTCATCAGGTGTTCGACAACTCGCCGCGTCCCGGCAGCACCATCCGGGCCGACGGTGGTGTAGCCGTGGAGTGGCGACGCGGCGTCGATGAGCACGACGGGCATCCGCTGCCCGCGCCGCGAGAGGTCGCCGACCCGCCGCACGCCCGAAGCCCTGGCGAGCAGCAGCCCGTCGATCTGTCGGTCGCACAGATCGAGCACGCTGCGCTCCTCGACGACCGGGTCGAACCCGGTGTTGGTGATCAGCACCGCGTAGCCGAGATCGGTCGCCGCCCGCTGGATCTGCCACGCGTACTCGGCGAAGAAGGGATTGGTGCTGTCGGGCACCACCAGACCGATCGTCTTGGTGCTGCCGACCGCCAGCGCCCGTGCGGTGGTGTTGGGGCGATAGCCCAACCGCTCGATGGCGTCGCGGACGCGGGCCGCCGTCGTCTCCGACACCGGACGTGGACCGCCGTTGACGACATAGCTGACCACGGCAGTGCTCACTCCCGCCAGCCGCGCGACGTCGTTGCGAGTGGCTCCGGCACGTCGTACGACCGTGTGGTCCCCTGTCATCGCCGGACTCCCCTCGTGTTGCGCTACTCGGGGAAACCGTACACCTTCGGCGCTCGTCAGATCCGCTGTCAGACAGCAAATCTAGGGCTTGACGGCCAGAATCTACGCGAGTAGCGTAAGGCATCGCAGGAGGGTCGTCGCCAGGCACGCCGACCTCCACCACCACCACTTCAAGGAAGTCGCTGCCATGCCCTTCTCCATCGCCATGATCGGTGCCGGTCAGTTCGCCGGATCCTTCGCCCACCTGTTCCACCTGCACCCCGGTGTCACGAAGGTGTACGCCACGGACGTGGTTGCCGAGCGGGCCGACGAGCTCGTCGTCCGCTACGGCCTGGCGGGTACGTTCGCCTCGTTCGACGAGGTGCTGGCCAGCCCCGACATCGATGCCGTCGCGATCTTCACCCAGCGCTGGACCCACGGCCCGCTCGTGGTGCGGGCCCTGCGCGCCGGCAAGCACGTCTACTCCGCCGTGCCGATGGCGATCAGCACCGAGGAGATCGCCGCGATCATCGAAGCCGTCCGGGAGACCGGGCTGACCTACATGATGGGCGAGACCAGCCACTACAACCCGGCCGTGGTCTACGCCCGCGGCATGATCGAGAAGAAGGAGTTCGGCCGGATCTTCTACGCCGAGGGCGACTACCTGCACGACATGGACCTCGGGTTCTACGACGCCTACAAGTTCTCCGGCGGCGAGAACTGGAAGGCCACCGCCTCCTACCCGCCGATGCTCTACCCCACCCACTCCATCGGCGGCATCCTCGGCGCCTGGCAGACCCACGCCACGAGCGTGTCGGCCATCGGCGTGGTCGACGACCGCGGCGACGGGGTGTTCGATCGCGAGATCTCC
>DATDAP010000357.1:0-22770 GCA_036525335.1 Microlunatus sp.
GAGCTGCTGCCGGGCGTGCTGGACGCTCAGCTGAGGGCCGGCTCAGGCCTGACGCACTTCGAGTACTTCGTGCTCGCGATGCTCTCGGAGGCGCCGGAGCGCACCCTGCGGATGGCGGCACTGGCGCGGCGTACCAACGCCACGCTGCCGCGCCTTTCCCATGTCGTGAATCGGCTGGAGGGCCGTGACCTGGTCGAGCGCTTCCCCTGCCCCGAGGACGGTCGGGCCACCAACGCCCGGCTCACCCCGGCCGGGTGGGACGCCGTGGTCGCCGCCGCTCCCGGGCACGTCGACACCGTCCGCCGGCACGTGCTCGACCCGCTCACCCCCGCCCAGCTCAAGCAGCTCCGCGGCATCGGCGACGTCCTACTGACTCGACTCGACCCCGACGGACGACTGACCGGGCTGTACGACCCGGAATCCCAGAAGGCCGGGGCCTTTTGAGGATCGGCTCGCCTAAGGCTGTGACGCAGCTCCCGACTCTTGAGTGCGTGGCAGGACGGTCAAGACCATGCCGATGTAGGTGCGGAACTCGGTCATGTAGGCGGTGAGGAACTCTCGCGTCGAGTCCTTGGTGACCTCGCCGTCGGCATGGAAGACCTCGGGGGAGTACTGGATGTACGCCTCGGGTGTGGTCATCTGCCGGGCGTTGCAGAAGCTCAGCACGCCGCGGAGACTCTGCTGCCCCATCGCGGTCCCGATCTGGCCGATGGACGCACCGATGACCGCGGCCGGGATGTGATCGAACGAGTTCTCTCCCCATGGCCGGGAGGCCCAGTCGATCGCGTTCTTCAAGGCTCCGGGGATCGAGCGGTTGTACTCAGGCGTCACGAAGAGCACCGCATCGACGGCTGCGATGGACGCCTTCAGCGCTCGGGCCTCAGCGGGATAGTCGTTGTCGTAGTCCGGGCTGTACAGCGGCAGGTTGCCGATTGGGAGTTCGGTGAACTCCATGTCGTCCGGTGCCAGGCGGATCAGGGCACGAGACAGGACGCGATTGATCGACGTCGATGAGAGGCTGCCGACGAAGTAGCCGACTTGAATGGTCATGGCGCCTCCTGTGCACCGCGGCCCTCCTCGGAGGACGGGCCTTGTCCAACCAATCAACCACGGAGCTCATCGACAAGGAAGGCAGCCGGCGTGGTGGGGCGTAGGCAGGAGCGTTTGAGGGAGGCACGGCTTAGTTGCCGGTCGCCGCGCTGGGTGCTTGAGTGCTGAGAGGTACACCCCACACCCGCGCAGGGGGATCGATGAAGGCCATTCAGTACACCGCGTTCGGCACCCGCCCCAAGCTCGTGGAGATCGACAAGCCCTCGCCGGGGCCTGGGGAAGTCCTGCTGCGGATCACCGCCTCGGGACTGTGTCATTCCGACGAGTTCGTGATGATGATCCCCGAGGAGGGATACCCCTATCCGATGCCCATGACGCTGGGGCACGAGCCGGCCGGGGTCGTGGAGGAGCTGGGGGAGGGTGCCAGCGGTGTCGAGGTCGGGCAAGCGGTCATCGTCTACGGCTGCTGGGGGTGTGGTGTGTGCGAGATGTGCGCCGATGGCTCCGAGAACCTGTGCCTGAACGGGATGATCTCGCCGGGTCTGGGAACGCACGGGGCGATGGCGGAGTACATGGTGGTGGACACCCCCCGGCACTTGGTCCCCATTGACGACCTTGACCCGATCCGCGCTGCCTCGCTCACCGACGCGGCCCTGACGCCGTACCAGGCCATCAAAAGCGTCCTTCCGCGACTCGTGGGTGGATCGACCACCGTGGTCATCGGTGCCGGTGGGCTGGGACACGTCGCCATCCAGCTGCTGCGTGAGCTCACTCCGACCCGTGTGATCGCCTTGGACATCGGACAGGACAAGCTCGACTTCGCCAAGGAGAACGGCGCCCACGAGGCCTTCACCTCCAGCCCGGAGGCCGCGGACAAGGTCAAGAGCCTCACGGCTGGACGAGGCGCGACAGTCGTCCTCGACTTCGTCGGCGCCGACGTCACCGGCGACCTGGCCGTCTCATGTGGCGGGGTGGGCTCGGCCGTCATCGTGATCGGCGCCGGCATGGGCGGCGCCAAGGTAGGTCTAACCTCGACGCCGTACAACATGACCGTTTCGACCTCGCTGTGGGGCCGACGCAAGGAGCTGCTCGAGCTGGTCGAGATGGCCAAGCGCGGGCAGATCAAAATCAAGACCACGACGTATCCGATCGAGGACGGTGAGCAGGCATATCACGACATGCACGCGGGAAGCATCGTCGGGCGAGCGATCGTTGTTCCTTGAGCCGTGTAGGCCCCGATCTGGTCTCGGCTAGGCGAACCGCACGCTGGTAGTGACAGTCTCGCCTGGATCCTGGAGGCGGGCCAACACCTTGCCAGTCACCGCGCCCATGCCCTCGATTTTCTCCGGGGTGAGAACCTCAAAGACGACCCGGCGGACGGGGTGTTGACGTGGGCGGGTGAGGCTCGCTCAATCGCTGTTCGACCCGACGGTGTTGAGCACGACGCACGCGCCTCTCCCGTCGTCCTCGCACTCGGCTCGTTCGACCAGTCCACGGCGTTGCAGGCGGGCCACGTGGTGCGACACCCGGCTTCGCTCGCGTGGGGTTAAACCACAGCAGCGCGGCCTGGGTGACTGCGGGAGCAGCCCTGCGCTTCCCGCTTCAGTGCCCAGGAACATGCTGGGCTGGTTCGGACCGCAGGGTGACCAGGGAACGGCGCGGCCGTCGACTCCGACGATGAACTGCCGGCCGAGCTTGGGCTCTTCACTCGGGTCCCTCTTGTCCGTGGTGTGCGTCGGCCGAAACCATCACCAACCAGATCATTTCCATGCTCCGGTCCAGCCAGCCGGACGTCACCCGACCACGCCTGACCAGCTCCCCGAGGTAGGCGCCAAACATCAGGCTCACGACTCCGTCGGCGTCGAGGTCTCGGCGGAGCCGGCCGGCCCGGGCGTCACCCCGGATGCGGGCGACCAGCGCCTTGTCGTAGGGACGGAGAGCCGCGCGGAACAGGCCAGTGAACTCGGGGTCGGAGTTCCCCACGATGGCGGCGAGACCCCCGGGGCCGAGAACGTCGGTCATCTGGCGCCACGCCTGGTCCAGAGCGATCCGAATCTTCTCCCGCACGGTTCCCTCGCGGGGCACCTCCGGGGTGCCGATGGCGACCGTCAGTACCGCTGTCACGAGCTCGCCGCGGTTGGCGTGGCGGCGGTAGATGGAGGTCTTGGCGATTCCGGCCCGGGCCGCCACGCTCTCCATCGTCACGGCAGCCGGCCCGCCCTCGCGGAGCAGGGTGAGGACGGCCTCGCTCATGCGTCGGTCCAGCTCGGCTTGTCGAGGCCGCCCCGGGCGAGCAGACGGTCGAGTCACTGGCCGCTTGGGCATGTGGAGTCCTTTCGAGACAGATACGCGATACGTAGCGTTTCTCACAATACACCGCTGGGAGCGTGCCCCATGTCGTCGGTCAGTCAGATGGATTGGTTCGTGCTCGTCGGGGTTTGATCTCCACGACGGTCCTGGGTCACGCGGTCCTGGCGATCCGGCACAGGCGAGCCGCCTCAGAGGTTGCTCTCGATAGTCGGAAAGCCGTCCGGCAGGGCGGCGGCCGGACCGGCTTCGGACGCGCCGCTGGTGTCGCAGTCGAGCCCCACGGTGTAGGCAGCCATCGATATCGATCCAGCCGCGTGACCCTCGACAAGCAGATCGAACGGCTGCGTGTCGGCAAGGCCGGCGATGTAGAGCAACGGCAAGAAGTGATCAGGCGTGGGGACCGCCCTGCTGAAGTCCTGGTGGGCGTCGAGCGCCGCCACGTCGGCGGGCGTCCCTTGGAGCATCTCGCGAGCCGCTTCGTCGAACCGGAGCGCCCAGTCGTACCCCTCGTCGGCCTTGCGGTAGTCGACGGCTCGCAGGTTGTGCACCACGTTGCCGCTGCCGATCACCAGGATGCCGGCGTTGCGTAGTGGTGCGAGCTTCCGGCCCAGCTCGAGATGGTGCTCGAAGCTCTTGAAGGCGTTGAGTGAGAGCTGGATGACCGGGATCGAGGCATCGGGGAAGGCGTGAAGGAGCACCGACCAGGTGCCGTGGTCGATCCCCCAGCTGTCGATGTCGCGACCGACCCAGGTCGGCTTGCAGACGTCGGCGACCTGTTCGGCGACCTCGGGTGCGCCGGGGGCGGGGTACTGCACATCGAAGAGCTCTTGGGGGAACCCGTAGAAGTCGTGGATGGTGCGGGGTCGCGGCATGGCCGTCACCGCAGTGGCGTTGGTGTACCAGTGCGCCGAGATCACCAAGATCGCCCGCGGCCGCGGAACTGACTCTCCGAAGATCCGCCAAGCCTCGGTGTAGCGGTTGCGTTGCAGCGCATTCATCGGGTTGCCGTGACCGAGGAACGCGATCGGCATCGTCGTGTCGTTCAACGGGCACTCCCTCGGGTCGACGGGCCAGGCATTCAGCCTACGCCGACCGAGGACCCCGTTCAGATGAAAGGTCTCCGCACCGGAATACATACGCTACGCGTTGCGTTGTGTAAGTAACAACCGAGAGAAGGAGATGAGAGGAATGACTGAGACGGGCTACCTGGTGTGGTTGATCGCCATGGCCGTCATGACGATGAGCGTGCTGACAGTAGGGACCCTCGGCGCTGCCGAGCTGCTGCCCCATCAGCGGCGCGCGGAGGACCGGCGCACGCGTGAGGGATCGGCCTCGCAAGGGGTGTCGTCATGACGGAGCAACTCGAGCTGGTGCTGCTCATGGCTTTCGTCGTGAGCGTCACTGCCCTGCTGATCTCAGGAATGGTCCTGCTGGCGCTCCGCTTGGCTGCGCCGCGAGCGGCAAGGGATCGGACGAACGGCACGGAGACACCCCTCGGCCCCTGGCGCGAGGTGATGAACGACCAAGACACGTCGACACGCGCGGGTGAAGCCTCATCCGCCAAGAGAAGGAAGTGGAATTCATGATCGTCTACAACGAGCTGATAGCAATCACAGCCGGCGCGGGACTCCTCGGGTTCGCAGCGTTCTTGGCTGACCTGATCCGCAACAGACGCATCAACAGCGAAGGCTGGGCCGGGTTCTTCGGAGTCACAGGCCTGGTCCTGCTGGTGCTGGGGCTGCACACCACGGTGACCTGGCCCTACGGAGGCGGGGGGTTCGAGTACGCCAACATTGCCTTCGGCCAGCCGGCGGCCGGGTTCGGTGCGCTGTTGCTTCTCGCGGCGGTCTACCTGTGGCGTCACCGAGCGCTCTTCGAGGGCGACGTGGAGACCGCCAACGCCTCCGCCATCGCCGCGCTGAAGCCGGCCGGCATCTTCGTCGGTGCCCTGGGGCTCGGCATGGCGGTGCTGGCCACTAGCTTCGTTCGTTTCCAGCTCGGCGCGGCTCCGCCCGAAGAACCGATCAGCGGCCGCTTCGGCCATCTGCCGATCCTCGAGGCCCTGTTCCTCGGCGGACTGTGGGGAATCGTCGCCGCGGGTGCGCTGCTCTTAGCGATCGCGCTGTGGACCAACCGGCTCCACTTGCTCCGCTGGGCTGTCTGGGCCTGGGTCGTCGGTGGCGTCGTGTTCCTGCTCTTCGGTGCGATGAACTTCTACACCCACATCGGGATGTACTACAACCTGGCCGAGGGAACCATGCACAAGTGGTGAGCTGGGTGTGTGCCACCGGGCATCACCTCCCCGACACAGGCGGTCCTCGGTAACTCCGAGGACCGCTCTTGTGTCGTGGAAGCGCCTCGCAGGCCGCTGGACGAGCGCGCCGTCGAGGTGCCAACCTCGCCGCACTCAGGACGCACCGATCGGCCACCTCAACCGCCCTTCACCGTCGACCGCAGACGGACCTGCAATTGGGCAGCCAACTGGCCGGCGGCGCGGCTGAGACCCAACCTCCTTGGTTGCAGAGCGTCTCGTGGAGGGTTTCGACCGGCTGCAGCCCTGACCTGGAAGGTGTCGTCGCTCCCGCGAAGGGCTGACCATGGCGGCCCGGAAGCACCTGGACAGGCCCGTCGTCGAGGCACGAGACCTGCTGACTTGCCGCTTTGACCGCTGGACCCAGCACACCGCTACACCCTGCAAACCGCCGTCCTGCGCGCCAAGCTGCTCGACTGGCCCGAGCGCCCCTTCCCCTGACTCAGCCACGAGCTCGTCGCTCCCGGTGGCATCACGAGCCAGGTTGCCGACCGTGGGCAGGGGCCACGGTCCCATGTTCGCCGGTGCCGGCCCTGTCGGGTCCCAACGTTCCGGGTCAGGCTGGAACCCACTCAGGGCATGCCTGCAAGCATGTGAACGTTGACCTCCCAGCTGCGCTGGGGCTCGAGCCGGATCCGGGCACCGGTGGCGCCACCGCGCTTGTCTCTGCCGCGGAACGACCAGGCCGCCGCCCAGGCGGTGGAGATCAGCTGCGCGACGGTGAGCCCGGAGGCGGCCATCTGCTGCTTGGGCGCGGCGATGTCCGCCTCGGCCAACGTCGTGGCCGAGGCCTCCGGCAGCGGGTCCTGCCAGATCAGATCCTCCGTCGGCACATCGACTCCGGGGTAGCGCACCTCTGGGTCCATGTCGCGGTGGGCGGGGTTCTTGGCCAGGACCTTCAGGTTGAGGGAGTTCGGCCACCATTGCCGGTCGCGGCCACCCTGGGTCGGGTGCGGCGCGCGATCGTGCGCGATCGGGCACCCGTCCTCGGCCTGCGGGTCCTGGGTAACGATGGGGGCGTCGGCCCTCGTGGTCGGGGCGGGGGTCTGGTTCATCAAACGTCCTTCCGGGACTCTTGGTGGTGTCAGCTGCTGGGCGTGAAAGCTCTTCGGCGGGCGGCGGCCCTGGGCGGTACTTCTCGGCCTCGCCCAGGTACGGTGCCCGCAGGAGAGGTCGAAGCCGCCGGGTCTATGAAAGGACGCGGTCTCGGCGACGAGGTCCAGGCAGAGGTCGGCGCTGCAGTGCCGGCAGAGCGCGACTGCAGTCTGGGGTGAGCCGGAAACGGGCGCAGGTCAGACCGTTCATCGGTGTCATCTCCTCTCGGCTGCTCGTCGCGATCTGGGAACGTCAGTGCTTGCAGTCGGGGCAGGCGCCCCAGTAGGTCACCTCTGCCTCGTCGACCTCGAAGCCGCGGGGCAGGGCGTGGGGGACCAGGCACGGCGCCTCGCCGGTGGCGCAGTCGATGTCGATCGTGGCGCCGCACTGCCGGCAGACGAAGTGGTGGTGGTTGTCTCCGACCCGGGCCTCGTAGCGAGAAGGGTGTCCGGGGGTCTCGATGCACCGGATCAGCCCGGCGCGGCTGAGCGCCGCGAGCACGTCGTACGCCGCCTGGAGGGAGACGCTGCCGATCCGCGACACCACCTCACGGCGTACCTCGTCGGCCGTCACGTGGCCGTCGGTGCTGTCGAGAGCTTCGAGGACGGCGAGACGCGGCGCGGTCACGCGCAGACCGGCGTCGACCAGTCGGTCTCGGGCGGGGATGCTGCTCGGCGGCATGCCTGCAACCCTTTCATGTTTTCTGGAGTGAGTCAAGAAAAAGACTTCATCCATTTACTGAATCTCTCCTTTGTCCGCCGACGCAGTCCCTTTGCGGCCCGCGCATTGCCCGTGCTCCTCAGCGCCTCTGAATGGCCAGACCTCTGTGGTTTGCTCGCCTCGTCGCCGGCTCTTCAACCCTCGACGGAGCCCGTCGGCCCTTGGGACGTCTTGGTGCCGAGCCCGGCCGCACGAGCAGGAGAAGCGGCAAAGCGATCAAGACGGCGCCGGCGACGTGCAGGGTGTTCCCCGCCCCCAGCAGAGCGATCACGGCGCCGCCGCAAAGCATCCCGACCGAGGAACCGCCACTGATCGCCACGTGCTGCGTCGCGAATGCCGTTCGCCGCTCCTCGCCGCTCGTGCGCTCGATGATCAGCGCGTTCAGAGCGGCGAAGCTCATTGGGGTCACGAAGCCACCGACGGCCGACGCCAGAGCCAGGGCGACCAGCGAACCGTCGAGCCATGGCAGAGAGGCAAACGCCGCGCCCAGGAGCACCCAACCGGTGATGATCGTCGGGACCCTCGGCAGCCGTGTCGCCACCAGCGGCGCCAGCGCCGACCCGGCAAGCGAGCCGATGCCGTACCCGGTCATCCCGGCGCCGATGAGAAGACCCGGCTGCCCGGTCTCGACACCGAGAATTGCCAGGCCGAGCACGAACGCGAACCACCAGAACCAGCCGACCGCCGACATCACGATCCCATGGGCGACCACCGGGTGGGCACGCAGAACATCACGAGCCCGGCGCGGAACCGACACCGCTGTCACTGTGACACTTTCGTAACGACCGACCCGCGCCACGACCGCGGCGGCCAGCAGCACTGCGATCGTGTCGGCCCACATGAGTGGCATGGCGCCGTACTGGGTGACCACCAGAGCCGCGACTGGCGGGCTGGCGACCATGCTGATGCGGTGGGCGAGGTCCTGCCAGGCCACCGCGCGGATCGCGACGCCGGGTCCGACTCGGTCTCCGATCTCAGCAAGGAGCGCGCGGGTGGCGGGCCCACCCACGGACGTGGCCGCACCGGCCAAGAGGCCCCCTATGCACAGGTGCACCACGGTGAGGGCGTCCATCGCCGCAGCCACGGCGACGGTCAGGTAGCCGAGCACTTGAACGCCGAGCACCGCAGCCAAAGCCGGCCCAGAGGTCAGCCGGTGACGGAGCCGAGCCGCCCACCAAGGAGACGTGAGAAGAGCGATACCCGAGCACCCGGCCACCAGACCAGTGGCCAGCACCGAGCCCGTCTGCTGCAAGGCGACCAGGGGCAGGGCGACCTCGGTGAGCCGCAGCCCGATCCAGCTGACAAAAGTCCCGAACAGGATGCGCCGCATGTCCCTTTTCACTTCTCAATTCTCGGCCCAGAATCGCCTTCCCGGTAGCGCTCCCTTCTTGGGCACCGGTAATAGTCTGTGCCTATGGATCCATATCCTGAGGTCGCCGACTTGCGACTTGCGACTCGTCGCAGCCGTCGCCAGGCTTGGCTCGTTAGGGGCTGCAGCCAGGGAGCTCCTCGTCAGCCAGCCGTCGGCTAGTCAGCGGCTGGCCGCACTTGAGAGACGCTGCGGGCTGCGTCTGTTCGACCGGGACAACAGCGGCGCACGCCCCACGGCCGCTGGTAGCGCGATGTCAAAGAACACATTCTCGGGCACCTGGAGCGTGTGTTTGAGCGGAGCCGTAGCGCTGCCCGGTCGGAGTCGCTGTCCGTGGGCACCATCGGCAGCCTCGCCATGCTGGTTTTCCCCGCGCTGCACGTCGCCATGCCCCACATCCACATCATCCAGATCACCGACCACGGTGCGCGGCTAGTGGAATGGGTCGCGGAAGGCTCGCTAGATGCTGCCTTCGTCGCGATCGCTGGACAGATCGAGCTACCCAGGGGAGTGACCAGCCGAATCGTGGGGGTGGACCCGATCGGGATCCTGGCGCCGGCCTCCTGCGAGCTGCTCTCGACGGACCGAAGGCAGCTGGCCGGGAGAACCGTGATCACCTACACCATTGACCACTCGGGCGAAGAGCTTGACCGGCGCGTCGTCAGCGTGGGAGCCACGGCGCTGAGGGCGGCGACGGCGGAGACCCCGGTGCGGATGGGGCGACTGCTCGGGCACCCCGTGGCGAAGCCCCGGTCCCTGCTCAGGGCCTATCTCAGCGACAGCGACCGGGAGCTGCCCTCGCCGAAGTTCGGTGGCCCCTACTTGCCTTGGTTACCGCAGGCCCAGCGGCTCCGTTCTGGCCGGAGGTACTTCCGGTCGTCCGCCGGGAGCTCGGGTTGGCTCGGCCCGCGCGCTCACCTAGTTGAGTTCTCACCGACGGAGTCCACGCTGGTCCTGCTGGGATCCGCCGTGCCTATGTCGAGGGCCATGGGGACGGCGGACGCTTTGGTGAACACACGTGGAAGTCGTGCGAGTGATTCATACGTCAGACGTAGAGCCCCGGTGTCGAGAGGTACTTGATCTGCTGGTATTCCTGCAGGCCCTCTGGTCCTCCCTCGCGGCCGAGGCCGGACTGCTTGACGCCGCCGAATGGTGCGGCGACGTCTGAGACGAGGCCGCGGTTGATGCCCACCATCCCGGTCTGCAGGCGGCTCGCCACGCGGCGTGCACGGTCGATGTTGCTGGTGATCAGGTAGGCGGCCAGGCCGTGCTCGGTGGCGTTGGCGGTGGCGATCCCTTCGGCTTCGGTGGAGAACCGGTGGATTGCCAGTACTGGTCCGAAGACCTCTTCGCGCATGATCGCGGCTTCGGTGGGGACGTGGTCCAGGACAGTCGGCGCCGTGTAGTGGCCGCGCCCAGGCGGGAGCGGGGCGGCGTCTCGAACGAGAGCACCCCGGGCGACGGCGTCGTCGACGAGCCGTTGCACCTTGTCCACCGCCCGGTGGTCAGCCAGCGGGCCAAGTTCGCTGTCGTCACGGTCGGGTGCTCCGACACGGATGTCTGACATCGTCTCGGCGACCGCGGCAGCGGAGTCCTCGGCGATGCCGTCCTGTACGAGGAACCGGTTGGCGGCGACGCAGGACTTCCGCCCAGACGCATCTTGGCGATCATCGCCTCTCGGACCGCGACGTCGAGATCGGCGTCGTCGAAGACCAGGAATGGGGCGTTGCCGCCCAGCTCCATCGACGTCCGCAGCACGCGTCGGCCGCTCTTCTCCAGCAGCAGCCGGCCGACGGCAGTGGAGCCGGTGAAGGACAACTTCCTGAGTCGGGGGTCGGTCAGCAGGGGCATGGTGACCGCTGCTGGGTCGCTACTGGTGAGGCGGTCCGCTCAGTGGGCCTCGATAGTCGTCGACAGGGTGGTGTCGGTTGATCGACCCCAATCCAGTGCCGGGGTGAATGGCCCGCTCTTGACCAGATACCCTAGGGGGGTATACTGATGAACATGAGCAGTCACGAAGACCACGACGCGCAGCAGGTGACGTCCCTCGTCAAGGATCCTGTCTGCGGCATGGACGTGGATCCCGCCACCAGTGAGCACCGCGTGGAGCATGACGGACAGTCTTTCTTCTTCTGCTCCGGGCACTGCCAGGCGCGTTTCGAGGCCAGCCCCGAGAGCTATCTGAGCCCGCACACTGACTCGCTACACGATCACCAGCATCACCATCACCCCGACAACAATGGTGACCAGCAAGTTGGCGTCACGGCGACGACACCGGGTGAGGTCACCGAGTGGACGTGCCCGATGCATCCGGAGATCCGGCGCCCGGGGTCGGGCTCGTGCCCCATCTGTGGGATGGCCCTGGAGCCAGTCACCGTCACTGCGGACTCCGGTCCGAGTCCCGAGCTGGCGGACATGACTCGACGGTTCTGGGTCGGGGTGGCGCTCTCCATCCCCGTCCTCGTCCTGGGCATGGGTGGGGACCTGTTCCCGGCGATCCACGATGCGATCTCGCCGAGGGCGTCCGCTTGGATCCAGCTGGTCCTGGCCACGCCGGTGGTGTTGTGGGCTGGCTGGCCGTTCTTCGAGCGCGGCTGGATCTCGGTGCGGACGATGAGGCTGAACATGTTCACCCTGATCGCGATGGGCACCGGGGTCGCCTGGTTGTTCAGCGTGGTGGCCACGGTGGCGCCGGGCATCTTCCCGGAGGCGTTCCGGATGGACGGCGTGGTCGATGTCTACTTCGAGGCCGCTTCCGTGATCACCACGCTGGTGCTCCTCGGGCAGGTGCTGGAGCTGCGTGCCCGGGAGCAGACCTCCGGGGCAATCCGGGCCCTGCTCGACCTGACTCCGGATACCGCGCGCCGGATCAACCCGGACGGCACCGAGGAGGAGGTTGCCCTGGACCAGGTCCAGGTCGGTGACCGGCTCCGCGTCCGCCCGGGCGAGAAGGTCCCGGTCGACGGCGTCGTGGAGGAAGGCCGCTCCTCGGTCGACGAGGCGCTGGTGACCGGCGAGTCGATGCCCGTCACCAAGAACCCCGACGACGGCGTTATCGGCGGAACCATCAACCAGACCGGGTCGCTGATCCTGCGTGCCGAGAGGGTCGGTCGGGACACGATGCTGGCCAGGATCGTGCAGATGGTCGCGGAGGCTCAGCGTTCCCGGGCTCCCATCCAACGGGTGGCGGACCGGGTGGCCGCTTGGTTCGTGCCCGCGGTCATCGTCGTCGCGTTGGTGGCGTTCATCGTCTGGGCCACCATCGGGCCCGAACCCCGCCTGGCCCACGGCTTGATCGTGGCCGTCTCCGTCCTGATCATCGCCTGCCCGTGTGCCCTCGGCCTGGCCACGCCCATGTCGATCATGGTGGGCGTCGGGCGCGGTGCCGGCCTGGGTGTGCTGATCAAGAACGCCGAAGCGCTCGAGGTGATGGAGAAGGTCGACACCCTGGTCGTCGACAAGACCGGGACCCTCACCGAGGGCAAGCCGTCGGTCACTTCGGTCGTGTCTGCCGCCGGGTTCGACGAGAGGGAATTTCTGCGTCTCGCCGCCGGTGTCGAACGGGCATCCGAGCACCCGATCGGGGTGGCCGTGGTCAACGCCGCTGTGGCCGCCGGCCTGAGCGTCCCGGACGTCATCGACTTCGACTCCCCGACCGGCAAGGGCGTCATCGGGACGGTCGAGGACCGGCGGGTCCTGCTCGGCAGCGCCGTGTTCCTGTCCGACCAGGGAGTCGATCCCACGTCGCTGACGGTCGAGGCGGACCGGCTCCGCGCCGAGGGGGCCACCGTCGTCTTCGTCGGCGTCGGAGGACAGGTGGCCGGGATCATCGCCATCGCCGACCCCGTCAAGGAGACCACCCCACAGGCCCTCCGAGGTCTACGCGCCCACGGCATCGAGGTGGTCATGCTGACCGGTGACAACCGAGTCACCGCCGAGGCCGTGGCCCGTCGGCTTGGCATCGAACGCGTGGAGGCCGAGGTGCTTCCGGACGAGAAGAGCAATGTGGTCAAGCGGCTCCGTGAGGGAGGCAGCGTCGTCGGTTTCGCCGGTGACGGCGTCAACGACGCGCCCGCACTGGCGGCCGCCGATGTCGGCCTCGCGATGGGAACGGGGACCGACGTGGCCATCGAGAGTGCGGGGGTCACCCTTCTCAAGGGCGACCTGACGGGGATCCTCCGGGCCCGGAGCCTGTCCCAGGCCACCATGTCCAACATCCGTCAGAACCTCGGGTTCGCCTTCGTCTACAACATCGCCGGGATCCCCATCGCAGCCGGCGTCCTCTACCCCGCCTTCGGCTTGCTGCTATCCCCGATGATCGCCGCCGCCGCCATGGCCCTGTCCTCGGTCAGCGTCATCGCCAACGCCTTGCGGCTGCGTACCCGAGACCTGACGTGATCAGTCCTGGCCATGAGGCGTGCCGTTCGTCATCGCCATGGAAGCGCCGGCCTTCTGGCATGAGCAGGAAAGGTGTGTAGTCGTGTTGCGAGTTGAGCGCCCCAAGAGGGGGCACGATGCTGCGGTCGGTCCTCCTCCGGCACCCGACAACCGGTGGGCGCGAAGCCTGTGGCTCGACGGCATGGTCCAGGATCTGACGCCGAGAGAACCCCTCTCGGGCGACCACGCGTGTGATGTCGCGATCGTCGGAGCCGGTTTCGGCGGGCTGTGGACGGCGTACTACCTCAAGGCGGCGGACCCGTCCCTGCGCGTCACCGTGGTCGAGGCCGAGATAGCGGGATTCGGCGCTGCCGGTCGCAATGGCGGATTTGTTTCGTCTGGTATTGCCGGCAGCGGCGCGCGCTACGCACGACGTAGCGGTTGGGACAGCGTCCGTCGAGCCGAGCGCGAGGTCCTGCACGGGATCGACGAGATCGGCCGCGTCGTGTCGTTGGAAGGCATTGACTGCGGCTACAAGAAGGCGGGGGCGCTCACGGTGGCGACCACCGAACCGCAACTGCAACGTCTCCGCGCCAGGGTCGAGGCAAAGCACCGTTCCGGGCTCGGCCCCGAGGACATCAGGATTCTGACCGCCGACGAGTGCGCCGACCTCATCCGCGGACCGGAGGGACTTCTTGCTGCGTCCTTCACGCCGCACTGTGCTCGCGTCGACCCCGCTCGGCTGGCTCGCGGGTTGGCCGCGGCATGCGAGCGTCTTGGTGTGCTGCTCTATGAGCAGAGCCCGGCAGAACACTTGGGCCCGAAGGTGGTTCAGTGCAGGAACGGACGGATCTCGGCCGATGTCGTGGTCCGAGCAACGGAGTCCTTCACGATCCGCGAGCGGGGCCAGCGACGCACGTTCCTGCCGCTCTACTCCCTGCTGGTCGCTACCGAACCCCTCCCGCAGCAGACCTGGGATGAGCTCGCATGGCGAGACGGCCTCGGGTACGGAGACCTGGCGCACCTCTACTACTACGCCATGCGGACGATGGACGGCCGGATCGTGGTCGGCGGCCGAGGAGCGCCGTATCGACTGAGCAACCCCATCTCCCCCGAGAACGAGCAGAACGCCCGCGTCTACCAGCGGCTGTGTGAGACCCTGCGCGAGGCGTTTCCGGCTGTGGCGCAGGCGCGGATCACCCATCACTGGGGCGGTTCCCTGGCGGTCCCGCGCGACTGGTGCATGAGAACGACCTTCGACCGCGCGGCGGGACTGGGATTCGTTGGTGCGTTCGGCGGTCACGGTGTTACCGCCTCCAACATCTCTGGCCGCACGATGCGCGACCTGATTCTGGGCCACAGCACGGACCTGACATCGCTTCCATGGGTCGGACACCACACCCGGGACTGGGAACCTGAGCCCTTACGGTTCATCGCCTCGAGGCTCATCCACGGGACGCTCGCGTCGGCTGACGCCTATGAGGAGCGCACCGGGAAGCCGGCGAAGCGCGTGCGGCTTGTTGCACCGTTCCTGCCACCGCACTAGCTGATTCCAGCCATTCGCACGACCCCCATTCCACGACCCAGTCGGGTCGATCTGCGGGCGTGACAGCTCGGCACCGGAGCGCCAGCAAGACTGCGTGGACGGTCTAGCCAGCCGGCGATCCAGCACTAGTGCCGTCACTCCACAGACACCGCCGAGCCCCATAAGTTTCAGTTTGAAACTGGAACGAATTGCGCTAGTGTTCGCCAAGGCGAAGGTCTGATTCCCAGAGCACACTGAGCGGAAGGACACTAATGAGCACTCCCACGTTTCGTCCGAAGTACGTCTCGTTCGACTGCTACGGCACGTTGATCAGCTGGCCGATGACCCCGATCACCAAGGAGCTGGTCGGCGACCAGATCCCCGCCGACAAGTGGGACAGCTTCGTCGCCGAGTTCCGCGGCTACCGCTACGACCAGGTGCTCGGTGAGTACTACCCCTACGACCAGGTGCTGCAGGACGCCTTCGACCGGGTCTGCCGCAAGTGGGGGATCGAGTCGGACCCCACCGCGGGGAAGCGCTTCGCCGACGGGGTCAGGAGCTGGGGCCCACACCCGGATGTGCCCGCGCCGCTGAAGAAGATGGGCGAGCACTACAAGCTGGTGATCTTGTCCAACGCCGACGAGTCCTACCTCGCCGAGAGCGTGCCGCGGCTGGGCGCGGACTTCCACGCCGTCTTCACCGCGGAGCAGGCCGGCTACTACAAGCCTCGGTACGCGGCGTTCGAGTACATGCTGGACCAGCTGGACGCCGAGCCCGATGACTTCGTGCACGTCTCGTCGCACACCCGCTATGACCCTCTGCCGATGCACGACATGGGTTTTCGCAACCTGGTGCTGCTGGACCGTGGCTACGACCCGGTACCGCCGGGCTACGGCCTGGTGACGGTGAAGTCCCTCGACGAGCTCAACACGATGCTCGGCATCTGAGCCAACTAGCCAGGCGCGTCAGCGCCGCGATTCGTCTACCGACCAGGACAAGGGCCCTCCACGATGCCTTCCACTCTCAGTCGAGCGATCGACACCTTTCCCAACCGGTTCGACCCCGGTGTGCTGGGCGCACTGCCCGAGCACCTCCAGGAGACCATCCGACGGCGGAACGAGGTGCTCGGCCCTGGCTACATGCTGATGTACAGGGAGCCGGTCGAGTTCGTCTCCGGTCACGGGGCCCACTTGATCGACCTCGAGGGCAATGACTACCTCGACGCCTACAACAACGTTCCGTGCGTGGGACACGCCCACCCTCGGGTGGTCGAGGCGGTCTCCTGGCAGCTGGCGGCAGTCAACACCAACACGCGCTACGTCCAAGAAGCGTTGGTCGACTATGCGGAGCGGCTTCTCGCGACGTTCCCCGAGGAACTGTCGAAGCTGAGCCTTGCATGCACCGGATCGGAGGCCAACGACCTCGCGATGCGGGTGGCGAGGTTCCACACCGGTGCCGAGGGCATCATCGTGACGCGCTGGGCCTATCACGGCATCACCCGCGAAGTGTCCAGCTTCTCGCCAACTCTGGGCAAGGGTTCACCGCTGGGACCGAATGTCCGGCTCATCGATCCTCCCGACCCTCGACTCGTCGCACCCGGCTCCACGCTGGCCGAGCACATGCGCAACCAGGTGCGAGGCGCGATCGATGACCTCGAGCGCCACGGCTACCGGCTCGCGGCGCTGGTCACCGACTGTGCCTACAGCAGCGACGGAATCTTCACCGATCCGGTCGGGTACATGACGGCGGTGGTGAAGGAGGTGCGCGCGGCCGGCGGTGTCTACATCGCGGACGAGGTGCAGTCCGGATTCGCCCGCCTCGGCGACTCGATGTGGGGCTTCAGCCGCCACGGTGTGGTGCCGGACATCGTCACCATGGGCAAGCCGATGGGCAACGGGGTGCCGCTCTCGGGCGTGGTCTTCCGCCCCGAGGTCTCCGAGGAGTTCGGGCGGAACGTTCGCTACTTCAACACCTTTGCCGGCAGCTCGATCCCCGTGGCGGCCGGTGCCGCGGTGCTGGACGTCTTCGAGGAAGAGAACGTGCAGCAGCGCGTTCTCGAGAACGGCAAGGCGCTGCGCGCCGGGCTCGAGGAGATCACGCGCGAGTCGCCCTACGTCGCTGAAGTGCGCGGCAGCGGTCTGTACGTCGCTGTGGAGATCGTCCACGACACCGAGACGCTCCAGCCTGACCGCGCACGAGCCGAGGACGTCATCAACGACATGCGCGACCGTCGAGTTCTTATCAGCGGCACTGCCAAGGGAGCCAACGTTCTGAAGATTCGTCCTCCCTTGGCCTTCAGCTCCGCCGATGTGACCCGGTTCCTGGAGACCTTCGCCGAGGTCGCGAAAGTCCGTCTCTAGCAGGCGGCCGAAGGGAGTGACCTTGGAGGCATCACCGCCCGTGAGCCTGGCTCAACGGCTCTTCGCCGAAAGCGGCTTGGAGTCGTCTCATGTGCCCATCGACGTGACATTGGTGAGCCGCCTCCTCGAGGAGGACTACCACCTGACCGGACGTCTCCAGCCGGTGGCGACGGAGAAGGACGACACGTTCAGACTCAGGACCGAGCTGACCGACTACCTCGTGAAGGTCTCACCACCTGATGAGGCGGAGGCGGTTGTCGAGCTGCAGACCGCCGCGATGCGCTTTCTCGAAGACGCCGCTCGGGAGCTGCCCGTCCAACGGGTAAGGCTGACCGTCGACGGGAGCGACAACGTGGTCATCGCGGCGAACGGCGGTCGGCCTCGAGTCCTGCGGGTGTTCGATTTCGTCGAGGGCGCGGTCTGGGCTCAGGCGGACCCAGACGACGAGGAGGTCGCGAAGGTGGGCGAGATGCTCGGGCGGGTCGACGTGGCGCTCGAGGCGTTTGCACACCCGGCGGACCGACGAGCGTTGGTGTGGGACCTTCGGCACTTCCACGAGCTGACCGGGCTTGTCGAGCAGACGCCGAAGGCCGAGCACCGTCAGCTGGCGGCAAGGGTGTTCCGGTTGTTCGAGGCAGCGGTCGTCCCGAGGCTGGATGACCTTGATACGCAAGTGATCCACGGTGACTACAGCCCGTACAACGTGGTCGTCGATGAGCAGAGCGACGACTACGTCACCGGCGTCATCGACTTCGGTGACACCATGCGCAGTGCGGTGATCTTCGACCCCGCGGTGGCCTTGGCGAATCTAGTTGGCCGGACGCCGGAACAGCCCTGGCGCGATGCCTGCGCCTTCGTCGCTGGCTACGAAAGGGCGCGGCCGATCAAGGACCGGGAGCTTGCACTGTTGCCGGTTGCCGCGTTGGCACGACTCACCCTGCGCGCGCTGATCGCGAACTGGCGCGCGGAGCGCGTACCGGGACGGCGCGACTACCTCTGGGCCCATGCCAAGGATGACTGGATCAACGTGGAGCGGTCCATGGCCGTACCTCTGGCGGACGTCATTGCGCAGCTCCGGGCGGGCCGGGCCGCTGTCGGCTCGCTCGGGGAGTCGGGCTCAGTATGGTCGTGAGGTGAACGGCAGTCCCACATCGCGCGACTACAACAAGGCCTCGGTCCTTGATGTAGTCCTCTCCCGGGCGCCCTTGACGCGTAACGAGCTCATCGAGCTGACGGGCTTGAGCAAGGCCACGGTGTCTCGAGCAGTGGAGGAGCTTCGGGCCGATGGCTTCGTCGTCAACGGCGGAGTGGATCAGGTCATCGGTCGTGGCCGTCGGTCGACCAATCTGGACGTGCCCGCCACGACGGGACACGTCGCCGGTGTCAGTTTCGGCGCGCAGAGCACCTGTGTCCTGGTGGCCGACCTCAGAGGTCGCGAGGTCCAGCACGTCATCGTGCCCACCGTGGACCACCAGGAGGTCAGGGGCGCCGCGGAATGGCTGGTCGACTTGATGGCGGAGACCAGCAAGGCCGCAGAAGGACCATTGCGCCAGATCGTTGTGGCGGTGCCCGGCCGGGTACGGACCGGCACGGAGATCCTCGGTCCAGCGGAGGCGATGAGGACCTTCGCGGGCTCCGGTCTCCATCGAACCCTTGCAGACCTGGTCAACGCGCCCGTGGTCCTCGACAGTGACGCCAATGCATCCTTGCTCGGGATCCTCACCGAGGACGCCACTCTCGGCAACGCAGCGCTCTTCAGCGTGAGCAGCATCCTGAACTTCGCCAGTTGCACAGACCACGAGCTCGTCCGGGGCCGTACACCTGCCTTCGGCGAGATGGGTGTGCTTTTCTCCGGAGTCGACAATGAGATCCTCGACGGGCTGTTGAGCACGAGCGGTCTTCTTCGGTTTGCTCGAGCGCGGGGACTCGACCTGCAGCGCATCGAAGATCTGTGGCTGCAACCGCACGACCAGGAGTCGCGCGGCGAGGTGCTGGCTGCGTTCACCACGGCGATAGTTACTGCTGTCAGTGCCGTAGCCGTGACGCTAGACCCGGAGTCGGTCTTCTTCACCGGTCGGTTGCGGCCGCTGGTCGACGAAGTTCTTCCCGAGGTGCGAGCACGGCTCGACGAGAGCCTTGCCGCGGTCCCAGAGGTCAAGGCGACGCCGCAGGTGCTCGGTCTGTCGGTAGCACGAGGAGCGGTGTGCGCGTGCCTGGGGATGGCTCGGGACCGGCTGCGGGACGCGGTGCTGGAGGCACGTCGCCAGGGCCAACGTACTGAGCAGTCCGCGCCCGCCTTTTGAGTCCCAACCAAGCACGATCCCGCGCCCCGAGACTTGATCCCGTGGGCAGACGATGTCGCTCACCACTCCACGGCGACGTACTTGCTCTCGGTGAACTCCAACATGCCCTCATGCCCGCCCTCGCGGCCGAGGCCTGACTGCTTGGTGCCACCAAAGGGGGCTGCGGGGTCCGAGACCACGGGCCTGTTGAGGCCGACCATGCCGCTGTCGAGGCGCTCGGCGACGCGCAGACCGGTGCGCAGGTCGCGCGTGTACACATAGGACACGAGGCCGTACTCGGTGTTGTTCGCTAGGGCAACGGCCTCGTCGATGTCGTCGTAGGCGACCACCGGGGCGACGGGTCCGAAGATCTCCTGGGACAGGATGTGGGCATCCTGAGGGACATCGCCCAGGACCGTCGGCGTGTAGTAGTACCCAATCCGATCGGGGGCCGACGCGCCTACGACCGGGTTTGCGCCGGCATCGAGCGCCGACTGGACCAGCTCGGCAACCTTGTCGCGGGTCTTCGCGTTCACCAGCGGCCCGACCTTGGTCGCCTCGTCGAGGCCGGGGCCCACCGGGAGATCGCGCACGGCCTCGGCGAACCTCCGCGTGAACTCGTCGGCAAGCGAGGCGTGCACGATGAACCGGTTGGCCGCAGTGCAAGCGGAGCCGCCGTTGCGAAGCTTCGCCACCAACGCACCGGCGACGGCCTCGTCCAGGTCGGCGTCGGGAAGAACGACGAACGGCGCGTTGCCGCCGAGCTCCATGGCCGCACTGACGACGGTACGGGAGGCGTGCTCGAGAAGGACGCGTCCGACCTCGGTCGACCCGGTGAACGACACCTTGCGCACCAGGGGTTCGTCAAGCAGCGCTGAGCTGAGGTCGTTGGACCGGGTCGACGGAACGATGTTGACGACGCCGTCCGGCACGCCGGCTTCGGCAAGGATCGCCACTATCGCGAGTGCCGTCAGCGGCGTCTCGGATGCCGGCTTGAGGATGACCGAGCACCCCGCCGCGAGCGCCGGCCCGATCTTGCGGGTAGCCATGGCAGCCGGGAAGTTCCACGGCGTGATGAGGAGCGAGACTCCGATCGGCTGGCGCAGGACCATGATCTTGTTCGTCCCAGCAGGAGCGTGCTCGATCACGCCGCCCAGGCGCACGGCCTCCTCGGCGTACCAGCGGAAGAACTCCGCGGCGTACGCGACCTCGCTCCGTGCGTCCGGGAGCGCCTTCCCGTTCTCGAGAACGATGAGCCGAGCCAACGCCTCTGCACGCTCGGTCATGAGATCGAACGCGCGGCGCAAGATCTCGCTGCGCGACCGGGGGCTGATCTCGGCCCAGGCGACCTGCGCCTCGTGTGCCACCCCCACGGCTGTCAATGCCTCGGCCACGGTGCCGTTGGCGATCTCGGTGATGACCTCCTCGGTGGCCGGGTCCACGACCGAGATCACGCCGTCTCCGTCGAGCGGCTTGCCGCCTACGACTGGGCCGAGCGGGAGCGGCCCGAGGACACGCCGGATTTCGTCGAAGTTATTCATGGTGGTCCTTCATGGTTGGGATGTGTGTGTCGCGACAGGGACTCAGCTCACGCGGTCCTTGAACTTGTAGTAGGCGCCGGCGACGGGCAGGAACCAGGGCGGACCGAAGTGTCCGGGGATGCGACGGAACTCGAAGTCGCGCCAGATGTTCGCCTCGGGGACGCCGGACATGTACTCGCCCATCTGGCGGCCCATGTAGGTGGCCATCTGCACTCCGTGCCCGGCATAGCCCATGGCGTAGTAGACGCCGTCGTGCTGGCCGGCCTTGACCATCCGGTCGAGGGTCATGTCGACCTGACCTCCCCAGCAGTAGTCGATCCTGGCGTCGGCCAGCTGGGGGAATGTGCGCACCATGGCGTCCCTGAGGAGCCTGCCGCTCTTCTCGTCCGACTGAGGGTTGGACATCGCGAACCGGGCTCGGCCGCCGAACAGCAGGCGGTTGTCGGGTGTGATGCGGAAGTAGTTCAGCAGGTTCTTGGAGTCCGAGGCCATCCGCCGCTTGGGCAGCAGGTCGTCGCACACGCTTGCGTCGAGCGGCTCGGTGGCGATGATGAAGCTGCCCACCGGAGCGATGCGCACCTGATGCCAGCGGAACGGGCGGCGGGTGTACGCACCGGTCGCCAGGAGAACCTGATTCGCCTGGATCCGGCCTCGAGGGGTCTCGAGCTCGTGACCGAAGCCGACCCTGGTCAGGCTCTGTACGGGCGCCTGCTCGTGGATCGTGACGCCGGCGCGCTCGGCGGCCTCGCCGAGTCCCCGGATGTACTTGCCCACGTGGAGACCTGCGCTCTTCGACTCGACCATTCCGCCGTGGAACACATCGGTTCCGATCTCGCGACGCAGCTCCGCCTTCGGGACCAGCTGCGAGTCCCCTCCGAGGCGGCTGTTCAACAGCTCTGCGGTCTTCTGGAACCCCTGGTAGTGCGCGGGCTTGGTCGCGAGATTGAGCTTGCCGGTGCGTGCGAAGTCGCAGTCGATCCCCTCCTCTGTCACCAGCTTCTCGATCAGGTCGATCGCCTCGGTGTAGGCGCCGTACAGCCGCGCTGCGGTCTCGAAACCCAGCTTGGCCACTGCGTCCCTGATGCCGATCGACATGCCGGTGGTCGCCATGCCGCCGTTGCGACCTGAGGCGCCGAACCCCACAGTGTGCTGCTCGAACAGGTGCACCTTCGCTCCACGTCGAGCCAGATGCAGCGCCGCCACGACGCCGGTCAGACCACCGCCGATGACGGCCACGTCGGTGCGTCCAGCCACGGTGGTCTCCAACCGCTCCAGGGAACCCTGGGGCGCGGTGTCGAGCCAGTAGGACGTGAACTTCATTCGGTACTCCCAACGGGGGCTCGGCGACGGCCACGGACGAACAGGGCAGCGGCAACGGGCGAGTGGCGACCCTACCGGCATAATTGTTGACAGTCGACCACCATACACGTATGGTCGACAATCAACCAGAGGGAACCAGGCCCCTCTGGCTTCGTCCCCAGGAGGACCCGTGGTATTCGACGTGAAGCCGAAGTTCGTGACCTTCGACATGAACGGGACGCTGATCAAGTTCAGCATCAACGACGCGCTCCGTCAGGTCCTGGGCGACCGGCTGCCGGCGGAGATCGCTGATGAGTACCTGCACCTGTGCAAGGCGTATCGGATCGACGAGTGCATGGGCGACTACAAGCCGTTCGACCAGATCGTCGCCCAGTCCATGGAACGCGCCTCACGCAGGGTCGGCCTCGAGTACCGGGAGGGCGATGCGCGGGCGGTCTACGAGATCGTCCCCACCTGGGGGCCGTACCCCGGCGTCACCGAGGCACTGAACCGTCTAGCCGAGGAAGTTCC
>DATDAP010000358.1:0-56025 GCA_036525335.1 Microlunatus sp.
CCCCAAGGAGCCCTGAGCCCGATGCCCACCACCGAAGAGGTCCGCGCCGACCTGGCCGACATCGTCAACGAGGTCGCCGGTGTGCCGACCGACGACGTCCAGCTGGACAAGTCGTTCACCGACGACCTCGACGTCGACTCGCTGTCGATGGTCGAGATCATCTACGCCGCTGAGGAGAAGTTCAGCGTGAGCATCCCCGACGAAGAGGCCAAGAACCTCAAGACGGTCGGGGACGCGGTCGCCTACATCGAACGCGCCGCGTCCTGAGCGTGGGGGGCCACGCGGACGACGGCCGCTGACGCGCGGTCGTCGCCTCGTGTGGCCCTCACCGTCACTCACCTCGCCCGCCGCCCGACGGCACCGGGCCCCAGCACTCCCGGCAGCCCGACCCCTGACCACCGGAAGGTCCATCCATGAGCCCGACCCCCATCGTCGTCACCGGACTGGGCGCCACCACCCCACTCGGTGGAGACGTGGCCAGCACCTGGGAGGGGCTGCTCGCCGGCCGCTCCGGCGTCAGCACGATCGAGGCCGACTGGGCCGCCGACCTGTCGGTGCAGATCGCGGCGTCGGCGGCCGTCGACCCCACCACCGTCCTGGAGCGGGTGGAGGCCCGCCGCCTCGATCGTTCGGCCCAGCTGGGCGTGGTCGCGGCCCTGGAGGCTTGGCGTGATGCCGGCTTCGGGCTGAAGGAGGAGAACCCGGTCGACCGGGAGCGGCTCGGCGTGGTGATCGCCACCGGCATCGGCGGGCTCCAGACTCTGATCGGCAACTGGGACGTGCAGCTGGCCAAGGGCCCGCGCCGTGTCTCCCCACTGGCCATCCCGATGCTGATGGCGAATGCCACCGCTGGCAACGTCAGCCTCCGTCTCGGGGCGCAAGCCGGGGCCCATGCCCCGGTGTCCGCCTGTGCCAGCAGCAACGAGGCGATCGCGTACGGCATCGACATGATCCGACTGGGTCGCGCCGACGTCGTCGTGGTCGGCGGCACGGAGGGCGTCATCCACCCACTGCCGATCGCCTGCTTCGCCGCCATGCAGGCCATGAGCCGGCGCAACGACGACCCTGAGAAGGCCTCCCGGCCGTGGGACAAGGGCCGCGACGGCTTCGTGCTCGGGGAGGGTGCGGCCGTGATGGTGATCGAGTCCCTCGAGTACGCCCAGGCGCGCGGCGCCCGGATCTACGGGGAGCTGGCCGGGGCCGGCATCACCTCCGACGCCCACGACATGGTGCAACCCGATCCGACTGGAAAGTCGCAGGCGCGGGCCATGGTCCGTGCGCTCCGGGAGTCAGATCTGTCGGCCGGGGACATCTCCCATGTCAACGCCCACGCGACCTCGACCCCGCAGGGCGACGTGACGGAGGCGCTGTCCATCCGGATGGCGCTCGGCGAGGACACCGACGCGATCGTCACCGGTACGAAGTCGATGACCGGGCACCTGCTCGGCGGCGCCGGCGCGCTGGAGTCCCTGGCCACCCTGCTGGCCCTCCACCACCGCACCGTGCCGCCGACCATCAACCTGGAGGACCCGGAGCCCGGTCTCGGCATCGACATCGCCAGCACCGTGCGCGAGCTGCCGGCGGGCGACCTGGCCGGCATCAACAACTCGTTCGGCTTCGGCGGCCACAACGTGGCGATCGCCTTCACCAACCGGTACGCCACCGCCAGCTGAGTCGCCAGCTCCGCTGACGCTCTTCTCCGTACGCTCACGCACGCTTTGCACCACGTGCGCGGGGCACCGGAGGAGTGCGTCAGCGGGATCTGGGGTCAGACGACCTTGTGGAGCCAGCGGACCGGGGCGCCTTCGCCGGCGTACCGGAACGGCTCCAGCTCGGCGTCCCACGGGCGTCCTAGGAGCTCATCCAGGGCCTCGACCAGGTCATGTTGGCCCAGGCCAGCCATCACCATCGCGTGCTTGATCCGCTCTTCCGGCACCACGACGTCACCGTGCAGCCCGATCTGGGTGTGAAGCACCCCGAGGGACGGGGTGTAAGAGTACCGGTGCGCCTCGACGCCGTCGCTGGCCTCCTCGGTCGCCTCGAAGCGGATCCGCTGCCAGCCTTTCAGGGCGCTCGTCAGTCGCGCCGCAGTGCCGGCCGGGCCCGTCCAGGCGTACTCCGTCCGGTACGCGGCACGCTCCGCCGGCTGGGGTATCCAGTCCAGGCGTACGGGCGTGCCGAAGGCACCGCCGACCGCCCACTCGATGTGTGGGCACAGTGCCGACGGTGCGGCGTGGACGTACAACACTCCACGAGTTGTGCTCATCGATCCTCCAGTGACGCGGTGTGAGGGCTGTCTTCCCCAACATCCTCACGACGCCGGCAGGCGGATCAGGGTCCATTCTGCCTCATCAGTCACACGAGAACCAAGCGCGAGTTCCTGCGGTCAGCTCGGCGTGCCGGAGGCGCTCGGCGGTTCCCCGCCGCCCGGTCCTCCGCTCGGCGGTCTGCCGCCCCGGCCGCCGCCCGCGGGTGCGCTGCCACCCGTCGGCTCGGTCGTCGTGTCGAGCAGGGCGGTCAGGGTGGCGACGTAGCCCTTGGTCACGTCGCCCGTCATCGCGGCGAGCTGATGAGCGGCGCCGTCGTCGCCGAAGACGTTGTCCGACTCCAGGCTCACCTGGGCCAGGTTGGTCACCGAGTCCTCGTAGCCCTCGGTCGCGTAGACCAGATCGACGACGTCCTCGGGAAACGCGAGCTGCGAGGTGGCGATGGCGTTGGTCGAGTCGCTGATCGACGCCTGGTCCGGGTACACCTCGAAGTGGATGTGCGGCCAGCGGCCGGAGTAGCAGGCCGGCACGATGCTGGTGAAGCGGACCTTGCCCTCGTCGTCGGTGACCTGCACCCCGCGGAGGTAGTTCTCGCTCTCCAGTCCCTCGGAGTACATCGAGTACTTGCCGGCCCGATCGCAGTGCCAGGCGTAGACCGCTACCCCGACGAAGGGTGCGTTGTCCTTGGCCAGGTCGAGGATGGTCAGCTCGAACTCGAGCGGGACCCCCTCGGCAGTGGAGGTCGAGGTGCCGAACGAGGACCGGATGTCGCTGCGGACGATGCCCGACTCCTCGAGCACGTCCGGTCCGTTGGACCCGTCACCGGGATAGGGGCCGGCTGTCTCGTCGGGGATCTCGGTCACGCCGGTGACACTGCTCGCGGAGGTGCCGGTCGTCGTGGCGTCGACCCCGCAGGCCGCCAGCGCGAACATCCCCGCGCCGAGTCCGAACGCCTTGAGCATCCGGCGTCGGGAGAGCAGCGTACGGACGTCGAAATCGAGACCCTGGTCGACGACCTCCTCGTCGGGACGCGGCAGCAGCCGTCCCTGATAAGCGGGTCCGCTGGAAGTGTGGTCGGGCTGAGGCTGGTTCACGGGGGTCGTTGGCCTTTCACGGGTGGCTGGTCTGCTGCATCGATCCTGCCGGGAGCGACTGTGCCGGACACGGGAGGTTCCTGTGCCTCGACCGTGCGAGTCCAGTGCCGCCCGGACACCGGACCGAGCGAGAACAGGGGTCTTCTACAGTGGTGCGGATGAGTACCGCGCCGTACGGAACCTGGCCATCGCCGGTGACCACCGATCTCGTCACGTCCGGCACCGTGGGTCTCGGCTCACCGCAGCTGGACGGCGACACGCTCTACTGGCTCGAATCGCGGCCCGACGAAGGCGGCCGGGTCGACCTCGTACGGCGGTCGGTCGACGGGGCGACGGAGCCGGTGACCACCGACCGGTACAACGTCCGCAGTCGGGCGCACGAGTACGGCGGTGGGGCCTACACGGTCCGGGACGGCGTCGTGGTGTTCGCCGACTTCGCGGACAACCGCCTCTATCGCGTGCTGGATGGCCGCACCACCCCTCTCACCCCGGTGAGCGACCACCGGTACGCCGATCTCCGCGTGCACCCCGACCGGGATCTCGTGCTCGCCGTCCGAGAGGACCACTCCGGCGACGGCGAGCCGGTCACCACGATCGTCGCTCTGGATCTGCGCGGTGAGGGTGTCGGAAGCGTGCTCTGTTCCGGCGCCGACTTCTACTCCGATCCCGAGCTCACCGACACCGACGAGCTGGCCTGGACCGAGTGGGATCACCCGGCGATGCCCTGGGACGCGACCCGGATCAGCCACGGGCGTCTCGTCGACGGCGCGATCCTCGACGTCGTCGTGGTCGCCGGCGGCCCGACCGAGTCGGCCGTCCACCCACGCTGGGCGCCGGGCGGCGAGCTGATCTTCGTCTCCGATCGCACCGGGTGGTGGAACCTGTACGCCGACCGCGACGGCGTCATCTCGCCGCTGTGGCCCGAGGCGGCCGAGTTCGCCGGCCCGCAGTGGGTGTTCGGTGAGCAGCCGTACGTGGTGCTGGACTCGAGCCGGCTGCTGGTGAGTCGAGTGAGTGAGGGGGTCACGTCGATAGCGCTGCTGGATCGGGCCTCGCAGTCACTCCGACCGGTCCTGGCCTCCGGGCTGTACGGGCCGTTGGCGGCCGCGGACAGTCGGGCCGCTGCTCTGATCGAGGACGCGGACCGGCCAGCCCGGCTGGCGATCGTCGACCTGACCACAGAGAGCTGGACCGACATCCGGCACGCGAGCGAGCAGACCCTGGCGCCGGAGTGGGTGTCGGTGCCGCGGGCGGTCAGCTGGTCGAGCACGCTCGACGACGTTCCGGGCGAGGTACACGGCTGGTACTACCCACCCACCAACCCGGACCACACGGCACCGGACGGCGAGCTGCCGCCGCTGATCACCATCTCGCACGGTGGCCCGACCTCGTTCTCCGACACCGGCTTCTCGGTGTCGCTGCAGTACTGGACCTCGCGCGGCTTCGCCATCCTCGACGTCAACTACCGCGGGTCGACGGGCTACGGCCGGCCCTACCGGGACGCCTTGCGCGGAGCCTGGGGGGTGGTCGATGTGGCGGACTGCGCGGGCGGGGCCGCCGCACTGGCCACCCAGGGACTGGCAGATCCGGACCGGCTGATCGTGCGGGGCGGGAGTGCCGGCGGCTACACCACCCTGCAGGCCCTGACCACCACCGACACGTTCACCGCCGGCATCAGCTTCTACGGCGTGGCCGACCTGGAGGCGTTGGCCCGTGACACCCACAAGTTCGAGGCCCGCTATCTGGACGGTCTGATCGGGCCCTACCCGGAGGGCATCAAGATCTACCACGCACGCTCGCCCATCCGGCACGTCGACCGGCTGTCCGTCCCCCTGCTGCTCCTGCAGGGCTCCGACGACGCGGTGGTGCCACCGAACCAGGCCCAGACGATGGCCGCCGCCGTCCGAGCCAAGGGCCTGCCGGTCGCCATGATCATCTTCGCCGGCGAGGGACACGGCTTCCGCCGGGCGGACTCGATCAAGGCGGCGCTGGAGGCCCAGCTCTACTTCCTGGGTCGCGTCTTCGGGTTCCAGCCCGCCGATCGGTTGCCGGCCATCGAGATCGACAACCTCTAGGACGCGGGCCGGGCCGCCGGACGGATCTGGCCCGGAGTCACGAACAGCGGGCACGTGCGCCCGACCGAACGCGGATCCGACCCCCGAGCCACGAACGGTCATCCGTCGTTCCAGGCCTGCAGAGGCGCCGGCCAACCCCAACGACCATCGCCCGGTGCCCGACCGCTGACCGGACGCTCTGCCCACTCGTGTCGGGGACTCTCTTGTACGTGCCGAACGAGCGGTGAGTGTCCTGGGGTGCGTCGAGGGGCGTGGACGGGCCTGGCGCGAGCCCGAGCTTGCGAGGGCGGATGGTTGCCCCGAGATCACCCCAGGACTCTCACCGCGTCGCTACCACCGTGGGCCCTCGCGACCCCAACCCGAGCAAGTCAAGCGCCCAGACGGTCAGCGCCCGGACACCGGCCAGTAGTCGTTCGGATCCAGCCGGTCGCCGAAGATCGCTTGGCCGACCCGCACTGTCGTCGCCCCGTAGGCGATCGCCAGCTCGTAGTCGCCCGACATCCCCATCGACAGCTCCTGCCAGCGCTCGGGGTGATCGTCGGTATCCTGCAGCCGGGACTGCAGGTCCCGCATCCGACCGAAGCAGGCACCGACCAGCTCCGCGTCGTCGGAGAACACCGCGAGGGTCATCAAGCCCCGCACCCGCAGAGTGCCGAACCTCTCCAGCTCGCGCGCGAACGCCGGCACCGCCTCCGGCGCCAGGCCGAATTTGGACTCCTCGCCCGACGAGTTCACCTGGACGAACACGTCGAGGATGCGATCCAGGTCGTGCAGCCGGCGATGCAGCGCCTCGGCCAGCCGCAGCGAATCCAGGGCGTGGAACTCGGCGGCCACGGCGGCGACCTGCTTGGCCTTGTTGGTCTGCAGGTGCCCGATCACCGCCCAGCGCAGATCGGAGACGTCCGCGAACACCTCCGCCTTGGCGACGGCCTCCTGCACCTTGTTCTCGCCGAACAGCCGGGCCCCGGCGTCGTACGCCTCCCGGATCACCGCCGGTGGCTTGGTCTTGCTGACCGGCAGCAGGCGCACCCGGGATCCGTCCCGATCGGCCGCCGCACACGCCTCGTCGACCCGACGGCGTACCTCATCGAGGTTCTCGGCGATTCCCACCGGCCCAGACTAGTGATCGCCCGGTGGACACCGTCGGATCCGCCCGGATCAGGGCCAGCGTGCACCCAGTGACATCATCCCGAGCGCGGCCAGGATGGCGAAGGCGAGACCGAAGCCCGCGTACCGGGCCGTCACCTCCTTGTCGACCTTCTCCTTGCCGACGGAGTTGCCGATGTCCTTGTAGACCTCCTTCAGCTCCCCGGCGCTCTCCGCCGTGTACGCCTGCCCGCCGGAGATCTTGGAGACCCGCTGCAGCTCCACCCGGTCGACCGGGACGGGCTCGCGGCGTCCGCCGACCTCGATGTAGCCGTCCTCGGTGCCGTACGCGATCGTGTAGATCGGCACGTTCTGATCCCGGGCGGCCCGAGCGGCCTGATCGGAAGCGCGGCCGACCTGGGTCTTGCCGTCGCTCAGCAGCACGATGCGGGCCGGTACGTCGGCGTCGGGATCGTTGGGATCCGGCGGAACCTGGCTGAGCGCGGCCAGTGAGGTGTAGATGCCTTCGCCGATGGCTGTGGACGGCTGCGGCTGCAACGCGTCGATCGCGGCGGTCACCGCTCCACGATCGAGGGTCGGCGGGACCAGGGTCGTGGCAGTGCCCGCGAACGAGACCAACGAGACGTTGAACTTGGGCGGCAGGGAGGTCACGAACGCCGAGGCCGCGGTCTTGGCCGCCTCGAGCCGGGTCGGCTCGACGTCGGTGGCCTCCATCGACAGCGACACGTCGATGGTCACCACGATGGTGGCCCGCTGCCGGTCCTCCAGCACCTGGTCCTTGGGCTTGGCGAACGCCAGGGTCAGCGTCAGCAGGCTCAGGATCGACAGACCGACGGCGACATGCCGTACCCAGACTCGGTCTTTCGGGATCACGAGGTCGAACATCGTCCGACCCATCGACCGCCGCTTGCTCGCTCGCCGCCGGGACAACAGCAGGTAACCGACGACCAGTCCCGGGATGAGCAGCAGCAGCCACAGCCGGTCCGGCGCGAGGAACTGCAGCATCGGCACCGGCTGGACCAGCAGCGGCATCATGATCACGGCCATTTCGCCCCCAGGGAGATCGCGCCGAGGGCGGCCAGCACGGCGAAGGCGAGTCCATAGCCGGCGAACCGCGAGGTCACCTCGCGCTCGGCCTTCTCGTAGCCGACCTCGGAGTTGATGTTGTCGTAGACCGTCTTCAGCTCGTCGATGGTGGCGGCCGCGAAGTACCGGCCGTTGGTCACGGAAGCGATCTGCTTCATCAGCTCGTGGTCGACCGGCACCGGTTCGCGCTTGCCGTCCAGGTCGACGTAACCGTTCTCGGTCCCGTACGCGATCGTGTAGATCGGCACCTTGGCCTCCCGCGCCGCGGCCGCCGCCTGCATCGGGGCTCGGCCGGCGGTGTTGTAGCCGTCGGTGAGCATGATGATGGCGCCCGGAGCAACCGAGTCGGGCTTGCTCGGATCCTTGGGTGCCTGCTGCAGGGCGCGCAGGGCCGTGAAGATGCCCTCGCCGATCGCCGTGCCGTCCTGGAGCTGGATGCTGTTGATCGCGTTCTCGACGGTGTTGTGCGCCAAGGTCGGCGGCACCAGGATGGACGAGTTCCCCGCCATCGACACCACCGAGACGTTGTACTTGTCCGGGATCTTCTCGACGAACTCGATCGCCGACGCCTTGGCCGCGGCCAGCCGGTTCGGGGCCACGTCGGAGGCCTGCATCGACTGCGACGCGTCGATCACGATCACCACCGTGGCTCGCTCGCGCGGCACGTCGATCTGCGTGCTGGGCTGGGCGAACGCCGCGGTCAGCGTCACCAGACTCAGCAGGGAGAGCGCAACGGCCAGATGTCGTCGCCACTGCGACTGCTTCGGCACGACGACGTCCAGCATCGAGGTGTTGGTGAAGCGCATGCCGCGCCGGTTCTTCCGCCGGGTCGCGAAGATGTAGGCGGCGATCAGCAACGGGATGACGAGCAGGATGAGCAGCCGGTCCGGTGACAGGAAGCTCAGGTGCGGGATCACTTCGTCACTCCCTGGGGCGGCGCGTGCAACATGCTGGCGACGCGACGGTAGGCCAGCACGAACCGGGCGATGTCCTGCACCCAGTCACGGTCGGTGCGGAGCTGGATGTGCCCCACACCTGCACGACGAAGAGCGATCCGGATTCGTTCCCGCTGGGCGGCGGAAGCGGCGTCCATCCGCGACCGGGCCGCGTCGTCGGCGGTGTTCACGTACCGCTCGAAGTCGGTCTCGGGATCGCGGATCAGCATGTCGCCGACGTCGGGGAACTCGATCTCGCGCTTGTCGACGACCTCGACGGCCAGCACCTGGTTGCGTACGCCCAGGCGGCGCATCGATCGCTCCCACTCCGGCTCCACGTTCGGGTCGAGCTCGTGGTCGCCCGGGGTGAGGAAGTCCGAGACGACGACCCTCAGCCCGCGGCGTCGCTGGGTGCGGGACAGCTGCTCCACAGCGGCGGCCAGGGACATCGAACCGGTCGCGTGGTCGGGCACGAACGGCTCGGTGAGCATCCGGCGGAGCACGCCGTACAGGGCCGAGCGACCGGACACGGCCGGGAGTCGGCGGATCCGGTCGGGGCGCATGATGTAGCCGCCGAACCGGTCACCGACCCGTTGGCCGAGGAACCCGATGGTGGCGATCGCCGCGATCCCGAGGTCGCGCTTGGTGACGCCCTCGGTTCCCCAGTTCATCGACGGGGTGACGTCGAGCAGCGCCCACACCTCCAGCTCGCGGTCGGAGATGGTGTCGCGGACGTGGGCCACGTTGGTCCGCGCGGTCACCGACCAGTCGATCCGGCGGACGTCGTCCTGTCCCGGTTGGTAGACCCGCGCCTCATTGGTCTCCGAGCCCGGACCGGGCAGCAGGCCGAGGTGGTCACCGTGCAGGAAACCCTCCAGCCGCCGCACGATCGTCAGCTCCAGTCGACGCAGCGCCGCCTCGGGAGCGAGCTTGTTCAGCGGGATGGTCGGCTGGGTCGGCTCGCCGAGGACCGAGGAGAGGGCTCCGTGCGCGGCCGGGTCCGGCGCTGCCATCGCCGGCGCACCGGCGGGGCCTGGGTAGGAGGGTGCCCAACCCGGGGGCGGGTAGACCGGCGCTCCGCCTGGGGGCGGGTATCCGCCTGGGGGCGGGTATCCGCCTGGGGGCGGGAAACCTGGCACGGAGTTCGACATGCGACTCAGTTGAAGTCCGGCTGCGCCGCCTGCCGCTGCGGGGCACGCTGTCCCCCGGGCTGCTGGGACTGACCGCCGTTCCACACCGGGGTGGGCGGCGGCACCATGGCGATGATCCGGTCGATCACCTGAGCGGGCTGGATGTTGTCGGCGATGGCGTCGAAGCCGAGCACGATGCGGTGCGACATCACGTCCTTGGCCACCGACTGCACGTCGGTGGGCAGCACGTAGTCGCGCCCGTGGATCAGGGCCAGCGCCCGGGCCGATGCGACCAGACCGAGGGTGGCGCGGGGGCTGCAGCCCAGCTGGATGACCGAGGTGAGATCGGGCAGGTTGAACTCGGCCGGCGTCCGGGTGGCCAGCACCAGGCGGACGATGTACTCCGCCACGAGGTTGTGGACGAACACCTCCGAGGCCTGCTTCTGCAGCTGCAGGATCCGCTGAGGATCCAGCACCGGCCGCGACGTCGGTGGTTGGACGCTCATCCGGCGGAGGATCTCGAACTCCTCGTTGCCGCGCGGATAGGGCACGTCGACCTTGAGCAGGAACCGGTCACGCTGGGCTTCCGGCAGCGGGTAGACGCCCTCGGACTCGATCGGGTTCTGGGTCGCGATGACGATGAACGGCTCCGGCATCGGATAGGTCCGACCGCCGATCGAGACCTGCTTCTCCGCCATCAGCTCGAGCATCGCGGCCTGCACCTTGGCAGGTGCCCGGTTGACCTCGTCGGCGAGCACGAAGTTGACGAACACCGGACCGAGCTCGACGTCGAATCCCTCTTGGCTCGCCTTGTAGATCCGGGTGCCCACGATGTCGGACGGGACCAGGTCCGGGGTGAACTGGATGCGGGCGAAGTCGCCGCCCACCACCGTGGCGAACGAGCGGACGGCCAGCGTCTTCGCGACCCCGGGGACACCTTCGAGCAGGATGTGACCCTTGGCGAGCAGACCCACCATGAGCTGCTCGACCATGTGCTCCTGGCCGACGATGACCCGCTGGACCTGGCTGATCGCCTCGCCCAGCAGGCGCGAGGCCTGCTGGTTGGTGTTCTGGGCTGCCTGGCTGTTCTGGGCAGGGGGCTGGGTCGGCGCGGCGGGGGGAGCCGACGAGGCTCCTGGACCGTGCGACGGACTGCTCACTCTCAGACTCCTGGTGTGGCCGGGTGCAGGACGGTGGCCCATTCTCGCAGACCCATCCAAGCCCACCACGGGGTCGACGCACCGGTGGGTGCGACCTCGCCCGCATAGACTCTGCGAGCAGCCGAGCCGACCCCGCGTTCGGGAAGACCCAGCCGACGAGGAGCGATGTCCACCCCACCAGCCGATCCTGACTGGGTGCCGGTCAGTCCGCTGCTCCCGGAGGATCCACCACGGGTCGGCGACTTCTGGCTCGACGCCCGGATCGGCGCCGCCGAGTCCGGGGTGGCCTACACCGCCCACGACGCCGAGGGTCGCAGCGCGATGGTCATCGTGCTGTCCGAAGGCGCCGCCGCCGACGCCGCCGCTCGCGACCGGCTGGCGGGCGTCGTCAACGACATGCACATCGACACCGTGCTGGCTCGCGGCGGTCACGGCCAGGACTTCGGCCGGATGGGCCGCAAGTACGTCGCCGACGACAGCGACCCCGTGCCACCCGACGGTGCTCTGCTCGCCCCCTGGGTCGCCCTCGCGTACGACGGGACCGCCGCGGCGGCCGACGAGGCGGCCCGGGTGCTCGACGACGTGCAGCTGGCGACCCTGCAGCCGCAGGGAGCGCCGACCGGGCCGGACTACCAGCACTACTGGCAGGGGCGGATCAAGCCGGGTCTCGTCCGGCTGTGGCCGCTGCCCTGGCCGGGCCGCTACGACCGGGCGGGCTGGACGACGATCCTGGTGTCCTGGCTGCTGATGCTGCTGCTGGCCGCTCTGGCCGTGCTCATCGCGATCCTGATCTTCCGCAACCAGCCCCCGCAGACGCCGCCCACCCCCACCGGCGGTTCGGGCAGCCCGCCACCCCAGTCGCAGTCCGGGTCGCCGCCGCCCCAGTCCGGCTCACCTTCGGCCAGCCAGTCCGGATCGCAGTCCGGCAGCCCGTCGGGTACCCCATCGGGCAGCCAGTCCGGTTCGCCGTCCGCGTCGGGGTCGGGCTCCGGCTCCGCCTCCCCCTCGCCGAGCGGCACGGAGTCCGGCGGCGGTGCGGCCAGCCCGGACGAGTCCGGCTCGCCTGGCGGCAACACACCGACATCGAGGTTGTAGACGTGCCGGGAGCGGTGGCTCTCGTGCGAGGATCTGGCCCGTGCGCACCCCGAAGCTGATCGCAACCGACCTGGACGGCACGTTCCTGTCGCCGGATTCCTCGGTCAGCGCGGTGAACTCGTCAGCGGTGCTGGCCGCGCAGGAGGCGGGCGTCACGGTGGTCTTCGCGACCGGTCGCCCGATCCGGTGGCTTGAGGTGATCAGGGGTCTGCCCGGCGCACATCCGACCGTGATCGCCAGCAACGGCGCTGCCCTCTACGACGCGGCCGCCGGCGAGATGGTCGACCGGATCACCATCGACACCGCCGCCGCGCTGGACGCGGTGGCACGGATACGTACGGTCGTCGACGACGTCCGGTTCGCTTTCGAGTCGGGGACCCGGTTCGGTCACGAACCGCACTACACCACCTGGGAACCTACGGACGGCAGTGATCCGGACATCTTCAGCGGCCCGCTGGAGACGATCGTGCACGAGGACCTGGTCAAGGTCCTGGTCCAGTCGCCCGCGCTGGAATCCGACGAGCTCCTGTCCCGGGTCGACCACGTCCTCGGCGACCGGCTGTCGGCCACCCACTCCACCAGCCGTGGCTACGGCCTGGTGGAGATCAGCGCCCGCGGAGTGGACAAGGGCGCGATGTTGGCGCGGGTCTGTGCCCGGATGGGCATCGACGCCGCCGACGTCGCCGCCTTCGGTGACATGCCCAACGACTTGTCGATGCTCAGCTGGGTCGGCCAGCCGTACGTGGTCGCGAACGCCCACCCCGCGCTGCTCGCGCACGGCTTCGCCACGGTGCCGCCGAACTCCGAGTCGGGGGTCGGGCAGATGATCCGCCGACTGCTCGGCTGAACGCGATGGCCGAAGTGATCACCCGGGTCGGGCGGGGGGTGGCGATCTGCCTGCTGCCGGTGCTGATGGCGCTGGACGTCGGGGCCAGCACCTTCCCCGGCGGCACGACCTTCCCGTGGCGCCCGGTGATGGTCGATCTCGACGTCTACCGTCTCGCGGGCCGGGTGCTGTTGGACGGCGGCAACTTCTACCAGCTGCCCGGCGCGCTGCAGTTCCTCTACCCCCCGTTCGCCGCCCTGCTGGCCGTCCCGCTGGCGTTGCTGCCCGTCGCCCTCGTGCAGATCGCCTGGACGATCGCGGGCGCGCTGATGATCGTCGCGATCCTGCACCGCTGGGGGCAGACAGGCTGGCGCCTGAGTCTGTGGTCGACGGCGGTGGTGTTCGCCGTGCTGCCGGTGAGTCAGACCCTCGCTTTCGGTCAGCTCGGTATCGTCCTGGTCGCCCTCGTGGTGCTCGATCTGGCCCCCGGCCCTCGGGTGGTGAGCGGTCGCCGCCTGCTGCCGGAAGGAGTGCTGACCGGGGTCGCGGCCGCATTGAAGCTGACTCCGATGATCTTCGTGCTCTACCTGCTGGCGGTGCGTCGCTGGCGGGCTGCCCTGACCGCGACCATCGCGGCCGGATCGCTCACCGTCCTCGCCGCGATCGTCCTGCCGCGGGAGTCGCTGGACTTCTGGACCCGGCTCGCGCACGGTGACACCGGCCTCGGCCACAGCCTGATCTACTACACCAACCAGTCCGTGTACGCCGACTTCGTGCGGGCGTTCACGCTGGCTCCCGCGGGCACCGTGGTGGGGCTGCTGGCGAGCGCAGTGGTGGTGGCCCTGGGCGTGTGGGCCGCCGCCGTCTGGCACCGCGCCGGCGAGGTCCGCTTCGCGGTGGCCCTGTGCGGGGTGGCCAGCCTGCTGGCGTCGCCGGTCTCGTGGCTGCACCACTTCGTCTGGATCGTTCCGCTGGCCTTCAGCCTGGTCGAGCTCCTCGGGCGCCGTCCGCCGGTGGTGCCGAGCTGGTTGCCCGTGCTCGGCTGGACGTTCGTCGGCTGGGTGGTCGTGTCGCCGTACCGGCGGTTACCCAACGGCGGTGACCTGGAGCTGGAGTGGACCGCCGGTCAGCACCTGCTCGCCTCGGTGACCGCGGTTCTCGGCGTGGCTCTGCTGCTGGCCGCCGCGCTGGTCGGCCGGCGCCGGCCGGTGGCGGCCCCGAGCGGGACGCCCGGCGTGCCGCAGAAAGAAGTCAGTCGGACAGACGTCCGATGACTGAGCCGCAGGTTCCGCCGGAGCCCGCGAACAGGATCATGACGAAGAGTGCCCTCGATCGAGATCCGGCCGGCTGATTCTGAGGATGGTCGACGCCATCGTCGGACTCTGGAGCCAGGCAGCGGAAGACGCCAGTGGTCGTGACCACTAGCCGCCCAGTCGACACCGTCGCTGTTGTCACGTCGCTGACGGAGCGAGACCAGGAAGCGCTCCTGGCCGCAACTTGTCGCCGACCAAGATCAACGAGCGCTGAACGAGGGACGGGAGGTGGACCGGCCTCGGCAACGATCACGGCGACGGCGTACCAGCAGTTGTCGAGCGCAGCACGCAAGATGCCGCCACCCCACTGTCAGCGCCACGATCGGCGCGGCTCTCGGCCCCTGATGTTGGGTGCAGAGAACGGGAGCCGTCGGGTGGGCGTAAAGCTGGGTTGATCATGGGTCGGGAAACGGTTCTGATGATGGTGCGTCGGTGAATGAGTGCCGAACCGGGCGATCTCTTGCCACCAAGACGGTCCGTACCAACAGCGACGGGCATGTGGACTTGGTGCGATGGTCCGAGCAGTTCGATGATGTGGCGCTGGAGGGGTTACAGGCAATCTGAGGTGGCGCTACGCTCAAATATGATCACGAGTCCGTTGGCGCGCGCGCTGTTGACGCTGTACGTCGTCGTATCGCTGGTGAATGTGTTCGCCGAGGGCTCAGGATTCACAGTCGTCGCATTTGTCACAGTCTTTCTGGCGATGCCACTCCTGATCGCGCTACTGCCGGCCACCCGCATGGGCCGCGACCGCATGACCGTGCTCGTCATCATCGCCTTGTTCTTCTCCTGGCTCGGCGACTGGCTCGGCGATCTGTTGGTTCCACATATCGTTTTCAAGATCATCTTCTTCTTTGTCGGTCACATCTTCTACGTGGTGGCCTTTCTCCCCTACCGTCGCTCGAGCCTGCTCTATCGGCCCGTCCCGCTGGCGGCGTATCTGGTCTTCATCGGCGCCCTGCTGGCGTGGATCGCCCCCCGATCGGGCATCCTGGCCCCGGCGGTCATCGTGTACGGGTTGCTGTTGGTGACGATGGCTGTCCTCGCCTCAGGCCTGAACTGGCTGGCCGCCGTCGGCTCGATGATCTTCGTGGTATCGGACCTCTCGATCGCGGTGACGGCCTTCGCGATACCGGGGGTGATCGAGGAGTCGGAGCTGCTGATCATGAGCACCTACCTGGTGGCTCAGCTGATGATCGTTCTCGGTGTCATTCAGCGCCGGCGTGATGACGCGACACTTCGCACCGAAGGCGTCACTCGGTGAGGGCCGCCTCGGCCGCCGATTGACGACGACAACGAGTTCCGTGACCGCCTTGGGGCTCGGTGATTTCTCACCTGCGCCGAGAATGGCAGATCGCAGCAATTTGGGGTGGTCAGCGGACCGCCGTAGCCGTATCTTCACTGATATGGCGGCAGTCATCACAAAGCAGGTTCTGGCGGGAATCCGACTTGTCAACGGCGGACTCGCCCTGGCTGTCCCGAACGTGGTCGGCGGTCGGCTCGGCGTCAGCACCGTGACCAGCCCAGGCCTGGGGTACGCGTTCCGATTGTTCGGGGTGCGGACCGTGCTCATCGGAATCCAGCTGTGGCGCACCCCTGCTGTCGCCGGGAACCACGTCATCCGCGAGACGATGCTCATCCACGGCGCCGACACCGCCGCGGCCCTGGTCGTGTACAAGATGGGCGAGCTGCCCCGCAAGGGCGCGATGCTCGCCGTCGGCATCTCCGCGGTCAACACCGCGCTGGCGGTTCTGCTGAACTGGCAGGTTCGGCGAGCCGCGCCATGACCGACCTGTCCGCGGACTACGTCGTCGTCGGCTCCGGTGCCGGCGGGGGCCCCCTCGCCATGAGGCTAGCGGCAGCCGGTCACTCCGTCATCGTCATCGAGGCCGGCGTCGCCACCGGGCCGGGCGACCTTGCCTATGAGGTCCCCGGGTTCCACGCCTACGCCTCCGAGGACGAGACGATCACCTGGAGCTACTTCGTTCAGCACTACGACGACCCGCTGCAGGCCGAGCGCGACCCCAAGTACCGGGCCGAGTCCGGTGGAGTCCTGTATCCGCGGTGCGCCACTGTCGGCGGCTGCACCGCGCACAACGCGATGATCATCGTCCGGCCCAACAACGCGGACTGGGAGGCCATAGCCGACCTGACCGGCGATGCCAGTTGGCGCGCAAAGGAGATGAACGGCTACTTCGAGCGCCTCGAGCACTGCCTGTACGTTGCTCCCACCCCCCGGCTGCCGCCCGAGTGGTGGCTGACCCGCGCCCTGTCGAAGATCCCGCTGCTGCGTCGCTTCGCCGCCTCCAACGGCCACGGGAGCCAAGGCTGGCTGCCGACCTCCCTGGCCAACCCACTGCTCCTCACCCGCGACATCGTGCTGCTCTGGGTCGTGATCAAGGCAGCCAGCACCCAACTCAAGCAGCTCCTCGGCCGCCGGCTCCACTGGCAGGAAAGCATCTGGGGCCTCGTCGACCCCAACGATCTGCGGGCCCAGACCCAGTCCATGCAGGGCGTCTGGCTGATCCCGCAGTCGGTGGAGAAGGGGCACCGCGTCGGCACCCGGGAGGCGCTGAGCGCCGCCGCCACCGCACCCGGCTCGACCTTGACCATCCTCCCCGACACCCTCGCCACCCGGCTCGTACTCGACGACACCGGCCGCTGCCGCGGCGTCGAGTGCCTGACCGGCCGACATCTCTACCGCGCCCACACCCGCCCCAGCGACGACGCCGGCAGCCCGGTGACCGTCACCGCCCACAGGGAGGTCATTCTCGCCGGCGGAGCGTTCAACACCCCCCAGCTGCTCCAGCTCTCCGGCATCGGCCCAGCCGACGAGCTCCGCCGCCACCACATCGACGTCCGCGTTGACTCCCGCGGCGTCGGCTCCAACCTGCAGGACCGCTACGAGGTCGGTGTCGTCACCGAGCTGAAAGACAAGTTCACATTGGTCAAAGGCGGCCTGTTCCGTCCACCCACTCCCCAGGACCCGCCCGACCCCCTGCTCCAGGAGTGGCAGAAGGGCGACGGCCCCTATTCCTCCAACGGGGGCCTGCTTGCGGTGATGGCCTCATCCCGTCCCGGCCTCGCCACTCCCGACCTGTTCCTGTTCGCCCTGCCCGCCGACTTCCGCGGCTACTACCCGGGCTACCACAAGGACCTCGAGCTGAAGCCCAACCGGCTCACCTGGGCCGTGCTGAAGGCTCACACCAAGAACCGAGGTGGATCGGTCACCCTGCGCTCCACCGATCCCCGCGACACCCCCGACATCCGGTTCCGCTACTTCGAGGAGGGCACCGACACCGCGGGCGACGACCTCGACGCTGTCGTCGCCGGCGTCAAGCTCGCCCGACGCATCACCGGGACCCTTCGCCGCTGGGGGGCCACCGAGCTCAGCCCCGGGCCTGCCGCCTCGACCGACGACCAGCTCCGCGACTTCGTCCGCGACAGCGCATGGGGCCACCACGCCTGCGGCACCTGCGCCATCGGCCCCGACACCGACCCCAGTGCCGTCCTCGACAGCCGGTTCCGCGTCCGCGGGGTGCCCGGCCTGCGCGTCGTCGACGCCTCGGCCTTTCCTACCATCCCCGGGTATTTCCTCGTGTCATCGGTGCTCATGATCAGTGAGAAGGCCGCCGACGTCATCCTGGCCGACGCCAGCGCGCCGCCGACGCCCTGGCCAGGGCCGCCGCCCCCAAACTGGCAGGACCGCCCATGAGCACCGCCCACCCCGCCTGGTCGAAGGGCCGGCACCTGCTGTCCCGCGCCACCGAGTGGGTCGACCACAAGATCGGCTGGCATCGACTGCCGACCCCGCTGGGCCTGCTGGTCCTCGTCGGCGTCCGCGACACTTTACGCGAGCAGAACCTGTACGACACCGAGGCAGGCACCGATCCGACACCGCCTCCCGCCGACGCCAGCGTCACCATCCGCCGCACCGTCGACGGCACCTACAACGACCTCGACCATCCGATGATGGGCTCGGCCGGCCGCCGGTTCGGCCGCAACGTGAACCCTGCCCACGCCCAGCCCGAGACCGACACCCTTCTCACCCCGAACCCGCGGCTGGTCAGCCGCCGGCTGATGACCCGGAACACGTTCCAGCCCGCCACCTCCATCAACCTGCTGGCGGCAACCTGGATCCAGTTCATGGTCAAGGACTGGATCAGCCACGGATCCGGCGACGCCACCCACCCGTACACCCTCGACCTGGCCGACGACGACCCCTGGCCCGCCGAGGGCCGACCCATGATCATCCCGTCGCTCACCCCGGACCCGACCAGCAGCAGTGGCCTGACGGCCTTCCTCAACGAGAACACGCCCTGGTGGGACGCCTCCTCCATCTACGGCGACACCGCCCAGCAGCAACAGCACATCCGTGGTCCGCGCGGCACCCTCGACCTGGACAAGATGGGCCTGCTGACCACGCCCGCCGATCCCGACACCGACCCCGCCCGCGTGCCGGGCTTCTGGGCCGGGCTAGCCACCATGGGCGCGATCTTCGCTCTCGAGCACAACGCCGTCTGCGCGGCACTCGACGACGCCAACCCGCAATGGGACGACGACGAGATCTACCAGCGAGCCCGCCTGGTCATCTCCGCGCTGATCGCCAAGATCCACACCGTGCAATGGACCCCCGCTCTTCTCGCCCACCCCACCACCGTCGCCGCACTGCGCGCCAACTGGTACGGCCTCGCCGGCCAGCGCCTCAAAGACACCGTCGGCCGAATCAGCCGCAACGAGGTGATCAGCGGCATCGCCGGCGCTCACACCGACCACTTCGGCGTCCCCTACACCCTCACCGAGGAGTTCACGATCGTCTACCGGATGCATCCGCTGATCCCTGACGACTACCAGATCCGCTCCTGGCGCACCGACGCTCAGGTGAGCAGCCACACCCTGGCCGAGCTCACCGGCCCCGCCGGCCGCGACCTGCTCGCCTCCCTCGACATGACGAATGTCCTGTACTCCTTCGGCTGCTCCCACCCGGGCGCGATCGTGCTGCACAACTTTCCGCGTCTCCTGCAGCAGTTCACCCGTCCCGACGGCAAGATCACCGACCTTGCCGCCACCGACATCCTCCGCACCCGCGAACTCGGCGTCCCCCGCTACAACGCGTTCCGCCGCCAGCTCCACCTCCCCCCCGCCCGCGACTTCGCCGACCTGACCGACGACCCCACCACCCAGGCCGGACTCGCCGACCTCTACGACGACATCGAGCAGGTCGACACCATCGTCGGCATGTTCGCCGAGAAGCGACCCGACGGGTTCGCGTTCAGCGACACCGCCTTCCGGATCTTCGTCCTGATGGCCTCCCGCCGACTCAACAGCGACCGCTTCTTCACCGACTACTTCACCCCCGAGGTGTACAGCCCCGTCGGCTACCGCTGGGTGCAGGACAACGACTTCACGTCAGTGCTGCTCAGGCACTGGCCGCAGCTGCGCTCCACCCTCGCCGGCGTCGCCAACCCGTTCGCGCCCTGGCAGCCGGCCAGCCCTCGCTAAGCGGTGGCCGGCAGCGCCGCGCCCGTACCGTGCAGCGTCGCCTCGAGTCCAGCCCGCGCCTTGCTCCGCCGGCGCTCGTGCTCCTCGTCAAGCCGGTCCGCGGTCGCCGTATCGCCAGCCGCCCGCAGGGCCGCGGCCAACCTGGCCGCGGGTCGGCGGGCCGGGCGCTGACGATAATCAGACCAGGCGACCGCCAGCGCCTGCTCAGTGTCCCGGTCGACCTGCAGATACCAGTCCACCTCATGGTGGGCGTAGCGGTACGGCCACCTGCCCCGTGCCATCACGAACCCGGTCCGCGCCCGCTGCTGCCATAGGGCAGCCTCCTCGTCCAACCCCGCCCGGGCCGCGGCCGCCGCCGCCGCCTGCCAATGATCGGGCCGATCCGTAGCCTCAGCCACCTGCCCCCACACCGCCGCCGCCGTCGCCGCCTTCCCAGCCACGTCGTGCCACCGGGCCCGCATCGCGGCCACGACGCAGCCGGGCGCAGCGGCCTCGGCGCGGCGCAGATGCCTGTCGGCGCCCTCGATCCGGCCGGTCTCCAGCCGCAGCCGGGCCCGCTGGCACTCGATCCAGGCCCAGGCGGGCAGCTGCTTGGCGTCAAGCTCTCCGCCAGCCTCGGCGTACAGCAGGTCAGCCGCGGCCCGGTCCACGACATCCTCATAGACCGCGGCGAGCAGCGCGAGGGTGCGCCAGGTCCGCACACGCCGCAGCTGGTCCCCGAGCACCCCGCCCGCCCCCTCCGGGTCACCGCGTTGCAACAGCAGCCCGGCCCGCAGCATTCGCCCGGTCGGGGTCGCCGCCGCCCTCGGTGAAGCGGCCAGCACCACACCGGCCTCGGCAACGGCGTGACAGTCCAAGTGCAGCTGCACCAGGAGCAGCGCCAGATCAGCGTGCCGGATCCCGTCCTGCCACGCCCGCCTCGCCGCCGACTGCACCGCCCACAGATCGTCATCACGGCCCGACCGGCCGGCATCGGCGAAGCCAACCGCCAGCCGGCGCAGCAGGGCGCCCGTATCCGGTATGCCCGACTCCTTCTCCGCAATCACCACGGCTCAGCGAGATAAGGGAAGTCAGGCAGGAACTCTCGGTCGTTGCGCAAGGGGTTGGGCGGCGTCTTCGGCGCGACCGGGGCACTGTCCCACAAACCTTGATCATTCAAAGTCTCGATGTGGACGGGCTGACCTGCCACCGTGCCCTCCATGTCCAGGAACAGCGACAGGAAACGGGTTGCGACCTGGTCCTCCAGCCGACGCCCGAACGGCCAGGTTCCGGTGGTGTCCATGTCGACTGCGCACACGTTCGGTACGAAGATCTCAATCGGCCGCCGCAGGGCGATGTCCAGCCCCTTCGGATTCCACGAGTCATCCGGCATCCGCAGCTCCTGGAAGATCACCTTCCGCACCCGCGGGAACGCGGTGATCGCCGTCGCATGCACCTTGTGTACCGACACCGGGGAGTCGTCATGATCGAAGGCGCAGGGCAGGCCGAGAGCGGTGATCGACGGGCCGAAACCCCAGCCCAGGTGAGCCAGCCGCTTCACAAAATGCGGCGCCAGCATGAAGTTGACCCCACCGACCTGGCGGCTGTCGAACCGCTCATTCAAGGCAGCGTCCGCGAACGGCTGAGCCGTCGTGTCGACCCGCTTGAAGTCCCGCAGCTGTGGGTCGTCGTCGACGTCCCCACGGTGCAGGAAGGCGAACGGCTGCTCAGCCCACAACGGGTCGTCCGGGATGATCTCGACCTTGTTGGCGGCCTTGCGCACCCAGCTCTCCGCCCACACGTCCACCACCCGCTCCTGCTCCGGCTCGGAGGTCAGAAAGCCCAGCGGGATCTCCAGGACGACACAGTTGACGTTGATACCGGCCTGAGCGTCGACGCCGGAGTAGACCAGCCGATAGTTGCCGTCCGCGTCGCGCGCGAACCGATCACCGCTCCACCTCATCGGCTCCTCAGGCAGATCACGTTTGCGGTGAATTCCCCATTCGGGGTCTGCCGGGTCGAAATTGAAGTAGTGGTTCCCCTCCAGCTCCAACAAGGTTTTCGGAATCGGGACCTCCCGCAGATCCGACGGCGACTCGTGCGGCACGTGATAGTACTGCGGTGCGTAGTTGATGGACCGGAAGAAGCCCGGTAGATCATTGAAGAACGCGTCATCGCGGCCGCCCATGAACACCAGCAGGTCGCCCGCGCTCGTCGACACCGTCGTCACCTCGTTCAACGGCACCTCGACGTCGAGGTCACCTCCAGGGAAGCCCGTCAAGGTCACGTGCCCCCGCTGGCTCTCGTCGGCCCAGGCCCGGACATCCCCGGACTGGAAGGGGCTCTCGAACCTGTCCTTCACTCCCTCGACATAGCGCAGCAGACCGTTGAGGCTGAACTCGTCTGCCCAGCCGGCCGCCCGCTCACGCGGACTGATCCGCATCCGGTACAGCAGGTCGGGGTCGAACACGCCCGCCGAAGGCACCGCCGCGAACGTCGAGGCCACCACCAGCGTGTCTCCCCCGGCACCCGGGAAGCCGAACATGTCGTACAGATCAGCAGGATCAGGATCAATATCGGCGAAGATGGAGTTGACCGCGTTCGGGTCATTGTGATCAGCCATCGATGGACCTTCCCATAACGTCCCAGCGGCACCACCGGTCACGGCGCCCGATCCGACCATTCGATTGTCCTCCCAATCAGTCGAAAAGTCAGCAGCAGAACAATGGGACAAAAGCAGAAGGCGGGTTGACCGCACCCATTCAGCCGTGGGATCTTGGGCAGGAGACAACTGGCTCGACCCGTCCCTGGCGGGCCCGCCGCCGCACGATCGAGGCAGACCCGTGAGCCGAGTGCACGCCAGCGCCGAAGGCGCATTCCCACCCGCCGTCTTCGTCGAGGCCCTGACCGACTTCGGGCCGGGCCGTTCTCGGCTCTGGGGCAACAGCAGCGCCGGCAAACTCGTCGTCCATGACCGAGGCGACACCTGGGCCGACGTCACCGAGGGTACCGACGCCGGCGGCATCTGGCAGCGATACCGCTACGACTGGGCCGACCCCGGCCTGATCCGCCTCACCGTCACTGACAGCAACGCCTTCGGCGTCGAAAGCTACTGGGAGTACCGGCTCACCCCGCTGAACGGCGGCAGCCGCACCCGGATCGACCTGACGATCAACCGCATCCCCACTACACCGAAGGGCAAGCGGTTCGACCCGATCCTCAACGTGATCGGCGGCCTCTACTTCGGTCGCGACCTGCGGCGCAGCGTGCGCCACATCGAGCAGCTCAGCAGCAGCTGACGGCCACGGCGATCATGACCAGCCGCGCCCTGCTGCTCGCCGGAGGCGGCCTCAAGATCGCCTTCCAAGCCGGCGTCCTCCAGGTCTGGCTCGACGAGCTCCGGCAGACCTTCGACCAGGCCGACGCCGTCAGCGCCGCCACCTTCAACCTCGCCATGATCTGCTCCGGACAAGACGGCACCACCATCGCAGACCACTGGCGCGCCTTCCGGCCCCTCCGCGCGATCAGCCCCTCAGCCCGCGCCCTGACCGGCGAATCACTCCTCACCCTCAACCGACTCCGCGCGAACATCCTACCGACCTGGAGCCTGGACTGGACCAAGATCAACACGACGCCGCTGAGCGCCACGTTCAACGTCTACAACTTCACCAAGCAACGAGTCGAGGCCATACCCTCCGAAGCCATGACCGAGCAGCTGCTGCTGGCTGCCGCGTCGCTGCCAACCTGGTTCCCACCGGTCACCATCGACGATGACACCTACGTCGACGCCATCCATGCCCTGCCCACCAACCTGCCGCTGGTCCTCGACCGCGGCGCCGACGAGCTGTGGATCATCTGGACGACCAGTACCGCGGGGGTCTGGCGCGCCGGCTACCTGTCGCAGTACTTCCAGATCTTCGAGGAGGCGACCAACAGCCGGCTGCGCGCCTGGCTCGCCGACATCGAGGGCAGCAACCAGCGGCACGCCCGCGGCGAGCAGTCCGCCTACGGCCGCCACATCACCGTCCGGCTGCTCGCCGCTGAGGTCCCGCTGCACTACCTCCTCAACTTCCGGCGCCGCCCATTCCTCGACGCCGTCGACCTCGGCGTCCGCACCGCTCGCGCTTGGAGCCACCAGCACCTGCTCTACCCCGCCGGACAGGAGTGACCGATGCCCGCCAACGACACCACCCGAATCCTGGTCAAGATCACCGAGAGCGCCGACCCGCTCGCCGCCGCCCCCAGCACGGCCCGACTGAGGCCGCTCTACCCGCCGGTCCCCGGCGATGCGCGGCCGCTCACCGACCAGCCTCGCTGGTTCCTCGCCGACCTGCCCGTCAAGCCCACCAGCCCGTGGGACATCGCCCACCAACAGATCGCTGGCACCCTCAACCTCGAGCCGTCGGCGATCATCTTCGCCGAGCCCGACCTGCTGCACACGATCTATCCCGACGACACCGACCCCGACACGCAACTCAAGGTGGCCGGCGACGACTGCACCGCCCACGGCCAGGACACCAGCCGCAACAAGATCGCCGGCCCCGACCAGTTCGCCTGGCACCTCGACGACACCTACACCCGTCTCCGCGCCGCCCGCGCGAGAGTCGCCTTCAGCGATCCGCGCACCCGGATCGCCCACATCGACACCGGCTACTACCCGCGGCACGAGACCACCCCCGCACATCTGGCCCGGCACCTCGAGCGAAACTTCGCGCACGACGGCCCGCCAGACAGCGCCGCCGACCCCAACCCCGATCTCCTGCTCGACAACTCCGGCCACGGCACCGGCACAATCGGGATCCTGGCCGGCAACCGCGTCGCGGCCGCCGGCGACGACCACCTCGGCGGCGCCCCCGACGCCGAGATCCTCCCCCTGCGGATCGCCGACCGCGTCGTCCTCTTCACCACCAGCGCACTGGCCCAGGCCGTCACCTACGCCACCGACCAACGCTGCGACGTCATCAGCCTCAGCATGGGCGGGCTGCCCTCCCGCGCCTGGGCCGAGGCCGTCGACAACGCCTACGAGCACGGCGTCGTGTTCTGCGCCGCCGCCGGCAACCACATCAGCGTCAGCCCCAGCGGAACCGTCTACCCGGCAAGATTCCCCCGCGTGCTCTCGGTCTGCGGAGTCATGGCCAACCACACGCCTTACACCGGCCTCACCGGCACCGCGCTGCAAGGCAACTCAGGCCCCAAGTCCGCCATGGACCATGCCCTGAGCGCCTATACCCCCAACATCGACTGGCCGCTTTGGGGCTGCCCAACCGGCATCCGTCACAACGGGGAAGGCACCTCCTCCGCCACACCCCAGGTCGCCGCCGCCGCAGCCCTCTGGATCGAGCACTACAAGACCAGCCTCCCCCGCACCTGGCAGCGCGTCGAAGCCGCCCGCCACGCCCTCTTCAGCAGCGCCACCCGCCACGCCGACCGCGACCACGTCGGCCACGGCATCCTCCACGCCGACCACGCGCTGGACATCAAGCCCACCTTCGGCCTCAGCCAGTCGAAGCGCTCGAGCACGTCGCTCGCGTTCCTGCGCATCATCACCGGCATCGGGCTCACCACCCCCACCGTGCAGGAGGAGATGTTCAACCTCGAGATCGCCCAGCTCCTCCTCACCTCCCCCACGTTGGCCGCCCTCATACCCGACCCCGACGCCATCACCACCCTCCCCGACGACCAGGCCACGGCGCTGATGGCCGCACTGCTCAACGAGCCCCGCGCCTCCGAAGCGCTCCGCCGCCAGGTCGCCGGCCGCTACCGCAGCACCACCCGCGGAGCCCCAGCCCCACCACATGACCAGGCCGCCACCGACGGTGGCATTCCCGCCGCCGCCGACAAGGCACCGGCCCTCACCGCACCGCCGCACCGACTGCTCCGCGTCTACGCGATCGACCCCACCCTCGCCACCCAGCTCGACCGGTCACTCCTCAGCGAGGCCACCCTCCAGGTGCACTGGGAGCCGCTCCCGTCCGCCGCCGACCGCCCAGCCCCCAGCCAGGCCAGCCACGACTTCGGCGACTACTTCGCCATCGCCGACCAAGACCCCAGCGGCCGCGACTACGGAGTTGCCGCCCTCAACGACCCCCGCGTCGCCGTCCAGAACGGCTACGCCCCGTCCGAGACCAACCCACACTTCCACCAGCAGATGGTCTACGCGGTGGCCCTCGCCACCGTCGAGCGCTTCGAGCGTGCCCTCGGCCGCCCCGTCCTCTGGCGCGGAGTCGGCCGCACCGGCGACAGCTACCGGCCGCGCCTCACCCTGAGGCCCCACGCCCTGTACGAGCCGAACGCCTATTACAGCCCAGCCCAGGGCGCCCTGCTGTTCGGCTACTTCGACTCCAGCGCCGACGACCCCCTCGGCCAGTGGTCCGGCAGCCGCACCTACACCTGCCTCTCCCATGACATCGTCGCCCACGAGACCACCCACGCGATCCTCGACGGCATGCACCGCCACTTCAACGACGCCACCAACCCCGACGTCCTCGCCTTCCACGAGGCCTTCGCCGACATCGTCGCCCTCCTGCAACGGTTCACCCTGACCGAGCTCCTCGCCCACGAGATCCGACAGAGTCGCGGCAATCTCGAGGCCGAGACTCCCCTCGGAAGTCTCGCCGCACAGTTCGGCCGCGCAACCGGCCGGCACGGCCCCCTCCGCGACGCCATCGGCCAGCGCGTCGGCGCCAGCTGGATCAGAGCCACCCCAGACCCGACCCTCTACCCCACGACCCTCGCCCCACACGCCCGGGGAGCGATCCTGGTCAGAGCAGTCTTCGACGCCTACCTCGCCATCTACAAGACCCGCACCCAGGACCTCATCCGACTCGCCACCGGAGGCAGCGGTGTGCTGACCGGCGGCGCCATCCCCGAGGACCTCGTCACCAGGCTGGCCGACGAGGCCAGCAAAGCCGCTGGGCACGCGCTCTCCATGATCATCCGGGCCATCGACTACCTCCCGCCGATCGACCCGACCTTCCACGAGTTCCTCCGAGCTCTCATCACCGCCGACCTCGACCTGATCAACGATGACACCTACCGCTACCGGGTCGCTTTCATCGAAGCCTTCCGACGCCATGGCATACGGCCCCTCGACCCGGAGCCTCTCTCCACTGCCGGCCTATCCACCGACGCGCTTCGCTGGAACGCCGCCGACCTCGACAGCATCCCCGCCCGCGAGAGGGCCATCGTGAAGGCCCACAACGCCGAACTCTGCGAGGAGCTGAAGAGCTACGCCGACGCCTGCGTCTACCTGCGGGATCGACGGGCCCTGTCCCAGCACACCGGCGTCCACCGCCGGCGCCTGCAATCCCAACTGCAGGACGCCTTCACCAGCCTGCCCCGGCTCGCGGACCAGTTCGGCGTCCCCGAGGGCAGCCGCTTCGACGTGCAGGAGCTGCGCCGCGCCGTGCGTGTCGACCCCGACGGCCGGCCCCTGCCGCAGGTCGTCGTCTCGATCGTTCAGCGAGTCCCCACCCGAGGGAGGAGGCCCACCCTCCGTGGTGGCTGCACCATCGTCATGGACCTTCTGCACCAGCGCATCATCTACCGGATCGGCAAAGGCACGGGCAACGCCGCCCGTCGAGACCGCACCAGCAGGTTCCTCGCCGACACGGACGCAGACCCGCTCCGCAAGTTCCTGCTCGGCACCAGCAATCCCGAACCATTCGCCTTGCTCCACGACCACATCGTCGACCGCTGACCTCCGACCACCTCCCGGACTGACCGGCCGCCAGACGGGCACCAACTCGGCAGCCAGCGACCGGGAACCCCTGCCCGTCCAAGTCCCGAGCGGGCGCACCGAGACGGCGAGGGCCATCACGACGGCTCCCACCGCGCAGATCCGGGCGCGACCGCAGATACAGAGCGGATGCGAGGACCACATCACTCCGGGGAGCCACATCCGGCCGCCAGCACGGCGTTCAACCAGGCCGCCAGCCCGCGTTCTGCCGCCGGCTCAGACGAACTCCGGCTTCGCTCCCTGCGGCACCGCCGCCGGTCGCTCGCACCGGCTGACCACAGGTACGGCTGCGCCGGCGGCGGAGGCCTCGGCGACCCGTTCCATCACCTCGTGCACGTGGAAGCCCAGCTCGGCACTCTGCCGGTGTGGTGTGCCGTCCCGGATCGAACGGGCCAGGTCGGCCAACCCGTAGCCGCGGCCGGCTTCGCGGTAGCCGGCGAGATCCGAGACGTACGCGAACGGCTCGGTCCGGGAACGCGAGATGCCCACCGGGTTCGCGAACTGGTTGGGGTCCGGCACGTCCAGGCTAGCCGCCGAGCCGTACACCTCGATCCGGGGTAGCTGGCTGGCGATGGTGTCGAAGCTGACGATCAGGGTGCTGATCACCCCGTTGTCGTGCCGCAGGGTGGCCGCGACGTAGGTGTCGACCTGCACCGGCAGGATCTCCCCCGCGCGGGGGGCGGCATCGGGCACCCGCCGCTCGGTCCGCAGCCGCGAGCTCATTGCCGACACTTCCGCGATCGGGCCCAGGAGGGTGACCAGGGCCGTCAGGTAGTAGACCCCCATGTCGAGCAGCGGGCCACCCCCGCGCAGGTAGTAGAAGCCCGGGTTGGGGTGCCAGGCCTCGTGGCCCGGCGACATCATGAAGGCGGTCGCGGCGATCGGCCGGCCGATCTGTCCGTCGTCGATCAGTCGGCGGGCGGTCTGGATCCCGATGCCCAGCACGGTGTCCGGCGCGCTGCCGATCCGGCGCCCGGCGGCCTCGGCAGCGGTCAGCATCTGCGTCGCTTCCGCCGCGGTGACCGCGAACGGCTTCTCCAGGTAGACGTGCTTGCCGGCTTCCAGGGCCGCGATGGTCAGGGGCGCGTGCACCTGCGGCGGCGTCAGATTCAGCAACAGTTCGATCGAGGCATCGGCGAGCACGTCGTCCAGCGCGCGGGCGGGCACGCCCTGTTCCAGTGCGACCCGCTCGGCCGCCGCGACCACGGGGTCGGTGAGACTGACCAGACGCAGGTTCGGCAGTCGCGGCAGGCTGGCCAGGTACTGCGCGGAGATGTTCCCGCAGCCCACCAGGGCGACGGTCAGCGGTTCGCTCACCGGCTCGCCCACAACAGCCCCCGCTTGATCATGGTCTTGACCTGCGGCACCTCGAGCACGTCCACGTGGTGCCCGGGCGTGCAGACGAAGATCCGACCCGTTCCCCACTGTCGGGTCCAGACGGCCGGGGAGGTGACGGGTCGCTGCCAGGGATCCCAGTCCCGGACCGGCTGGGTGGTGGTGGCCAGCACGTCGAGGTAGTCGTCGCTCAGCACCCAGTACTGCTCGGTGACCAGGTCGAAGTCGCCGATCCCGGCCGTGACCGGGTGGTCGGCGGCGGGCGGCAGCATCTCGATCCGGTACGGCACGTAGTTGTCGGACTGCTCCCCGATCCGCTCCTCGGGGTGCTTGCCGGGATGGCACGCGAACTGACCGCCGACCAGGTGCAGGTAGTCCGACGTATTGCGGTAGGAGTCGGCGATCCCACCGTGCCAGCCGGCGAAACCGGTGCCGCCCTCGATCGCGGCTCGGAGCCCCACGAACTCATCCTTCTCGATCGTGCTCATGGTCATGCACTGCATGATCAGGTCGGTCGCGGCCATCCGCTCGGCGTCGGCGTACGGGGCGGGCGAGTCGAAGACGTCGACCTGGTAGCCGTTGCCCTCCAGGAACGGGATGAACAGATCGGTGGCCTCGACCGGCTGGTGACCGTCCCAGCCGCCGCGCACGACGACCGCGCGACGGGAGCGGGTGGGATCGAATCCGGGAACGGTGTCGGTGTCTGCGTCGGTCACGACGGCGGAGTCTCCTCAGCGTGGGACAGTGGCGGATGAACGTTAACAGGCATTCTCCCCGATGGATCGGGGAGAGCCAACGCCACGTGTCGATCCCCTCGGTGTGTCCCCATCAGGCTCTGCCGGTGACGATCCAGCTGTCGGACCACCGCAAAGTGTGCGCTACTCCCCCGGTGTGCCGGTCGAGTTCGGCTCCCCGGATCGATTGCCCTGAGCGGCAGCTCAGGGCACCCTGCATCAGAAGTAGCGAACGCCGGTGAAGTTGACTCGCAGCGTGTACAGCGACGTCGTCGCCGTCAGGTAGAGGTGATTGTGCTGGCGACCGCCGAAGCAGAAGTTGGCCACGGTCTCGGGCACCAGCAGCTTGCCGCTCAGGGTGCCGTCCGGCTCGTAGCAGTGCAGCCCGTCGCGAGCCGCCCCCCAGAGTCGGCCCCGGGTGTCGAAGCGGATGCCGTCGTAGCCGGCCGGATCCGCGGCGAACACCTCGCCGCCGCTCAACCCACCTCCGGCCACCGCGAAGACACGGACGTGGTGCTCCTCGCTGTCGACCACGTAGAGCCGGGTGAAGTCGGCACTGAAGGCGAGCCCGTTGGGCTGGCTGAAGTCGTCGGCCACGACCGTCAGCTCACCGGCCGGATCAAGCCGGTAGACGTTGCGGCTGCCGATCTCCTCGGCCGCAGCGTGTCCCTCGTAGTCGGTCCTGATCCCGTAGCTCGGGTCGGTGAACCAGATGGCGCCGTCACCGGCCACCACCACGTCGTTCGGGCTGTTCAGTCGGAGGCCCTGGTAGGAATCCGCCAGCACCGTGGTCGACCCGTCGTGCTCGGTCCGGGTGACCCGACGATGACCGTGCTCGCAGGCGACGAAACGTGACTCGGCGTCGGTCGTCCGCCCGTTGGTGAACCCGACCCCGGTCGCGAACACGGTGACCTGGTCGGTGACCTCGTCGTAGCGCAGTACGCGATCATTCGGGATGTCACTGAACAGCACGAACCGTCCCGCCGGATGATGGGCCGGACCCTCCAACCACCGTCCCTGCCCGAAGACCCTGGTCAACCGACGGTCCCCGCCGGTCCCGGCGAAGCGGTCGTCCAACGTCACGAACTCGGCGGGAATGGTCTCGGGGCTACCGCGCATCCGCTCACCGTAGCGCTCGGCGCCTGACCCGGCAGCCGATGGCGAGGGAGAAAGGGACCCCAGTTCGCTCGTGCAGACCGAAAGAAACCGGGCCAGATCGTATTTTGGCCCACATCCAACTCTCAGGCTCCATAGGTTTCTCTCAGCGCGGCCGGCATCGGAGTCGGACGCCGATCACAGGAGCGTGTATGCGACCCGTCCCCCGAAGGTTGCTCGCCATGGCTTCGGCCGTGGCTCTGACAGCCGGACTGCTCTCCGTCTCGACCGCACCGTCGGCGGAGGCGGCAACCCCCAGCTCGACCTCGAAGGTGGAGAAGCGCCGCAGCAAAGCGGTGAAGACCCCGAAGCTCGGCTGGTTCAAGTGCTACGACTACGCCCGGTGTGCGACGGTCAAGGTCCCGCTCGACTACGACAAGCCGAAGGGCAAGAAGGTCGAGCTCGCCGTCGTGAAGATCCCAGCTGGGAACCAGAAGAAGAAGATCGGCACGTTGTTCGTCAACCCCGGAGGACCCGGCGCCTCCGGGACCGACTTCGCTCTGGAATCGCCGTTCATCTTGAGCCCGGAGGTGACCGACCGCTTCGACGTGGTCGGCTTCGACCCTCGCGGCGTCGCCTACAGCCAGAACGTGCAGTGCTTCTCTAACCCGGGGAAGAACGACACCTTCCTGTCCACGGTCTTGTCCAGCGCATTCCCCTACGGTGCCAAGCAGGAGAAGGCCTTCATCAAGGCGTACGGCAACCAAGCCAAGGCCTGCTCGACCTCGGGCAAACCGCTCACCGGAGCGATCTCGACCGCCGAGGTCGCGCGGGACATGGACCTGCTGCGACGCGCGGTGGGCGACAAGAAGCTGACCTATCTCGGCTTCTCCTACGGCAGCTACCTCGGTGAGGTCTACGCCAACATGTACCCGGATCGGGTGCGGGCGCTGGCCATCGACGGTGTCCTCGACCCCGTCAAGTGGGCCGGCACCAAGAAGACGGCGAGCACCCCGATAGGCGCTCGACTCGGCTCGGCGGAGGGCGCGAGCAAGGCCCTGCGCGAGGTGCTGGTGCGCTGCGACAAGGCCGGCCCGACCAAGTGCCGGTTCTCGGACGGCAATCCCGTGGCCAACTACGAGAAGATCGCCCAGCGGCTTCGTCGGGGCCCCCTCTACGAGGTCGATCCCGATACGGGCGAGCAGTTCGTGGCAGCTACGTACGCCGACTTCGTCGGCAACACCCTGGGCATGCTGTACGACGGTTACGGCGGTCCCGACTACGTGACCGAGTACGCGGCCTACCTCTACGGCTTGATCGATCCGACGAGCTCGGCGAGCGTCGACGCGGCCCAGCGCAAGGCGACCGTGGCATCGCTGATCAAGCTCAAGAAGACGGTCAAGGAGCGGCAGACTCCGCGCCGGATCCCCGGCCGGACCTTCGGTTTCCCGTACGACAACAGCCAGGACGCGTTCCAGACGATCGTCTGCACGGACTCCCGGAACAGCCACAACCTCGCCAAGTTCCCGGCGCTGGCCAAGGCGGCCGACAAGAAGGCGCCCTACTTCGGACGACTGTGGCTCTGGGCCCCGGCCGGCTGCTCGAGCCCGAAGTGGAAAGTCAAGGACGAGGACGGGTACCGCGGGCCGTTCACCAAGCGGACGAGCTCCCCGGTGCTGATCGTCGGCAACTACTGGGACCCGGCCACCAGCTACGCGGGAGCCGTCTCGACCTCGAAGCGGCTGCCCAACAGCCGGCTGGTGTCGTCGAACTCGTGGGGTCACACCGCGTACGGCTCGTCGGAGTGCGTCACCGGCGCGGTCGACACCTACTTGCTGACCAAGAAGGTGCCGGCCAAGGGCAAGCTCTGCGTGGGTGACTACCAGCCCTTCGTCGAGGACCTGACCGACGACGAGGAGTCGACCGAGTCGCAGGCCCGCAAGCAGGTTCGGATCCCGATCGCTCCGACCAAGCCCATCCTGCGGTAGCCCGCAGCGGACCTCTGCGCGGGCCGAAGGAACCTTCGGCCCGCGCACTGGTTCACGACCGAGAGTCCACGACTCCGCGGGTGTTGCACACCCGCGGAGTCGAGCTCTGTGCGGGATCGACGGCTGTACGGGATCGAACGCTGTACGGGATCACCGCTGCGGCTGGGCGGCTCCAGCGGGTGCGACTCAGGGCACCTGGGACGAGCTGTCCTGGGTGCCGTCCGGATCCAGGGTGCGCTCCGCCGATTCCTGCAAGATCGCTTCAGCCTGCCGCTGCGGATCGGCGCTGCCCACGGCCAGCTCCTCGGGCAGCAGATGGGCACGTTCGTCGACGCTGTCCTGCTGGGGCGTCGACGGATCGGACGGCATCGCGCTCTCGGTCATGTCCCCAGCCTAGGCGGCGGGCTGCCGGGCGCAGGCCGTCAGCAGCCGCAGGACCAGCCGTACCAGGGGCCGCTGAGGTGGGAGAACTGGTCGGGCCGCCAACCCCCACTTCCTGTCGGGTCCTCAGCGGGCGGACCGGCGGGCAGATAGGCGAAGCCTGCCTCGTCACCAAGAGCTGCACGCTGCTGGATGAACAGATAGCCGCCGTCGATGACCTGGCACTTCTCGAGGGTGTACGAGCCGACGCTGCTGGGGCAGGCCCCGGTGAAGTCCCCTCGGCCGCCACGATGGGTCGGCGGCCCCTGCTCCGCGACGACCGCCTCGAAGTCGGATCGGCTGGCGCCGAAGCGTGCCTGCAGAGCGGCGTCACCGGAGTTCTCGACCATGATCGCTCCACCGACGGCCACCACCAGGGCGATGACCAGACCGAGAGGTCGGAGTCTGCGCGCTGCCGGCACCGGCTCGGCACCGAGCATGATCAACAGCCCGGCGAACACCAAGACCGACAACATCACCCCGGCCGCCAGCGGCCAGCCCGGAAAGGTCTTGGCCCACAGCAGCAGGCCCGCGGCCACCCCGCCGAGAGCCACCACACCCGCGGCGCGAAAGCACTCGCGCTCGACGGACGCGGCCCCACGCTCCGGCGGCGTTGTCACAGCCGGAGCATAGAGTCGTTGACCTCGATCCTCGGGAGCACGCACGCACCGATGCGGAGCCGTTACGGTGCTGGAGCTCGAGCCAGTCAACGCCACCGTCCCCCGCCCGACGCCCGGAATCAGCTACCTACCGCCGCCTGACTGACACCGGCCGGACGAGCGCGTCCACGGACGGGTTGTCGCTTGTTCGAGAGTTACCGCGAGTGGTTCTCGGGTGAAACTTGTAGACCCGTCGGGTACTGGTCGTTCTGAGGCGGACCCGGTCTCGAATCGTCCACCTCAGGAATGAGTAGATGATTCCTCTTCTCGGCCGACGACAGATCGTCTCCGGAATTCCATTGTTGAATCCAGCCGGCCGTTCGAGCCGGGCGTAAGAGGAGTTTCAATCATGGATGTTGTCACGTACTGGAATGACGTGGTCGCCCCCTCACAGTGGCCGATCCGCTCGGTCCCGTCGGACCTGGTGGATCGGCCCAGACCCACTACCCACGTCCCAGGAATCAGACACGATGGCCAAGGAGCCCGCAGATGACCACCATGATCGTCACCAACCACACCACAGATCCGCAGCAACCGGTCACCACAGAAACGGCCACGTCGACCAACTCCACTCGGCCGGTCTTCTGGTACGCGTTGATCGCCCTCGTCGTCGTCGGCGGTTGCGTGTGGCTGGCAAGTTTCGTCTTTCCGCACCCCGCGTACCCGCCGTCGGTGACTCCCGCGTCGGCCGTCGAGGGGCTGACCATCTTCGCCGTCTTCTTCGTCGGGGCTCAGGCGCTGGAGCGTCTGCTGGAGCCCGTCGCCTTGGTGCTGAACCTCGGCGGTGTCGAGAAGGCCGTCGCGCGAACGGCCGCCAAGGCGGTCCAGAACCTCGCGGCCCAGCCGGGGGTGCCCGACATCACAGATGATCTGCAGAAGGCCGTCGACGCCAAGGCCGACGACCAGAAGAAGACTGCGGAGCGCACTATCGTCTTCTGGGGGATCGCGACCGGACTCGCCGCCCTGGCCAGCGGGACCTTCGGATTCTACTTCCTCTCCACCGTGGGCATCCCCGTGCCCGAGGTGTGGATGGAGATCCTCGGCACCGCGCTGATCATCGGGTCCGGCACCAAGCCCCTGCACGACCTGATCAGCATGATCGAGAAGAAGAAGGAGGCAGCCGCGGTCGCTGCCACCACCTGAGCCTGCTCACCGACTTACCGCGGCACCGCACTCACGGAGGTCGACCGACCGGGGTCGCACCTCTCGCCAGCCGGGGCCTTGAAGCGACCGGTATGCGACCAGGGGTGGGCTGTCGATATCCCCGGGGTGGAGGCTCGAATTCGCCCGCAGGGCCGATGAACGAACGGCCGGAGACGCCAAGACTTGATCCACCGGTTCCTGGTGGCCGTTCCCGGAGGTGATGACTCGCCCTCCGGGTTCGGCCATCGCAACGCTGGCGGTCTTGGCGCGCCGACTCCTCGACGGAGCAGGGCCTCGCTGTCCTCGATGTCCTACTGTGACGCCGGTCGGAGCGGGACCACGTGAGAGGGACAGGAAGGACTGTGGACCAGGGATGTCACCGACAGCTTCATCGGGCAAAGTCGCGCTGCACACGCCGAGATCTCGCGGCCCGACCGGGCTTGTATCGTCACGCGATCGCCTTGCGGAAAGGCCTCGACGCATGTCGGGTTCAGTGCCTGTTCGAGGACGGGGGACGATCGCCGGGGCGCACGAGACCGGACTGGTACGCGACGGCGACCGCCTGGGCTCGGTCATGCAGGCCGAGCTTCATGAAGATCCGGCCGACGTGCGTCTTGATGGTGGTGGTTCCGAGCACGAGATGTCGCGCGACGTCGTCGTTGGACAGCCCGTGCGCGATCAGGGTCAGCACGTCCCGTTCCCGGGGGGTCAGCTGTTCGAGTGTCGCGGGCGGCGGGACGTTCGTCTCGGGCTGGGCCGCGAAGTCGGTGAGAAGGCGACGGGCCACGGGTGGGTCCAGCCAGGCTTCACCGGCGGCGACGGCGTGGATGGCGCGGATCAGCTCCTCCGGTTCACTGTCCTTGAGGAGGAATCCCGAGGCGCCGGCCCGGAGTGCAGCGTAGACGGCCGAGTCCACGTGGTACGTGGTGAGGATGATCATCTTCACCAGGTCGTCGGGCTTGCTGGGCGCCTCGTCGAGAATGCGCTTGGTGGCCGTGACGCCGTCCATTCCCGGCATCCGCACGTCCATCAGGACAATATCGGGATGGAGTCGGCGGGCGGCCTCGACGGCTTCGAGCCCGTCCGCGGCCTCACCGACGACGTCGATGTCCGGTTGGGCGTTGAGGACCATGCGCAGCCCCGTCCGGACTAGGGCCTGGTCGTCGGCTACCACGATTCGGATGGTCACCATGAGTGTCCGTTCTCAGGCTGCGTCGGCGGAGTCGGGCATCGAACTCGGTATCGGCAAGGTAGCGGTGACGACGTACCCGTGTCCGCCGGGGGCAGGGCCGGCCTCGATCCGGCCCTCGGTCGTCTTGACCCGTTCCCTGAGCCCTGCGAGTCCGTGCCCGGTGGACAGCTCCGGATCTCCGGGGCCTTCCCCGTCGCTGAAGACGTTCACGACGAGAAGGGCCTCCGACCAGAACAGTCCCACCGAAGCATGGCTCCCAGGCCCACCGTGCTTGTAGGCATTGGAGAGGCACTCCTTGACGATCCGGTGGACGGTGCGTTCGAAGCTGGCGGGTACGGGCTGCGCTCGACCGGTGACGTCGAAGCCGACGTGTAGCCCCGACCGTTCGGCCTCCTCCACCACAGCCGGCAGATCTGAGAGGCCTCGCAGCGCCACGTCGCTGGAATCGAGGGCGCCGTCAGCGAGGACGCCGAGCAAGCGGCGCAGCTCGCCGAAGGAGGACCGCCCGACCTGAGCGATGTGCTCCAGTGCCTCGCCTGCGGCCGCCGGGTCGTTGCTCAGGACTGCCCGCGCTCCGTCGGCCTGAAGGACCATCACGCTCACAGAATGCGAGATGATGTCGTGCAGCTCGAGGGCGATCTGTTGGCGCTCCTCGACTCGCGCTCGTTCGGCCGCCCGCCGGCCGGCGGTTTCTACATCACGGAGCTTGCGCCGGCTCGCCCTCACCAGCCGACCGAAGATCCACGGGGCAGTGCCAAGCAGCGCGGTCACGACGCCGATGATCACGATGACGCTGGGGGGGTCTTCTGAATGCTGCTGCAGCTCGTACTGGAGCGACATGCCCAGGAAGGCCGGAATGGCCAAGGAAGCCAGAAGGATCGAGGTCTTGCGGTTGGCGTTGGCCGCGACAGTGTAGCTGGCCACGAGCAGACCGAGGGTGGGTCGCAGATCCGGGAAGGCGGAGACGGCCGCGAGCGCAAAGAAGAGCTCGGCGAAGAAGACGGGTATCGGAGCCGATGAACGCCAGAGCAGAGGGATGAAGCCGACGGCCGCTGCCACGTAGATCCACGGGGAGGCGCCCTCTGGGACCGAAGCGAAGACCACAACGTCCAAGACGCAGAGGAGGAGGGTGAGGAGAACATCTCTGAGACGGGGCCGGGGCAGATGCCAGCGATGGGCATTCGGGTCCGGCTGCCTGCTCATCAGAGCTCGTAGTAAGGCGAGACGGTCGCACGTGGGCTGACAGTCGCGACCGACGGTCCGCAGCCGGTCTCAGGACCGGCATCATCGACCGGCCCGTCGGGGTCTCTCGGCAGTGGCGCTTCGTTCTTGCACTTGTTCATCAACTTGCAGATGACGTCCCGGATGCGACTGACCACCTGGTCGGTGTGGGGCACGTTGTCGGAGACGACCGGGATAGGACCCGGCCACGGTGCCGTGCGCTCCGCCTGGGCTACCGGGCCCACCTGGTCAGCCGACGTGATCGCCTCGCCGCCCGTCTCCGCGACGTCGGCCGGCAGTTGAATGCCGTTCCGGCGCAGGGCGTCTCGGAAGCCACGGAGATCGCGGGGCGACCCGAACTCGTCCATGGAGACGTCTGAGCCGTTCGGGCAGGGCACCGTTCGCGCCAGAACGGCCAAGCCGAGTCGGCGGGAGCTGGATTCGTGGTCATCATGGAAGCTCTGCACCCGCTTGACCTGCACCCGCTCAGTGATCCCGTCGGGCGAGGAGATGACCGCGGTCGCGCTGGCCAGGTTGGCGCTGACGATGTCCGAGGCGTCGAACAGCACGGCCACGCCTGCTGCTGGCAGCGTGCCGTCGTCGCTCGGCGGACGCGAGATCAGCACGCCTTCGATGCTCTGCACCGCAGTGACACTTGCTGATCCATTGCGTTCGGCGCGGGCGGAGATGTCGATGACGACCTTGGTGGTTGTCGGTTGAGAGGACTTGGGCTGCTGAGCGGCAAGCATCCTCGTGTGCAGCGCCGTGTGAGGGTCGAACGTGGCCAGCTGCGGTGCCAGCGTCGCAGTGTTCAGGAGTCGCCGGGCCTCGACCGAGTCGTTGCGGCGTGAAGCGGCGATGCCCAGCATCCGCGTCCCCGCGGCGATCATCCCGTCCGGGTAGCTGCCGAGCGGCCGATCGCGTTGGCGGCGCTCGACCAGCTGCCGGACGACCCCAGCGGCCTCGGGCAGGCATGCTGCACCGCCGAGCGCGAGACTGACTCCCACGTCGTTCCGCCAGATCAGCTCCGCATCGCGTTCCTCGGCGTGCGACCCCGGGGGACGGACGTCGACCTGCAGCTGAACTCCTTCGACGACGGTCCTGATCTCACCGCGCTTCCCGCCGTACAACGTCAATCTCGGGGTGATCACATAGGCTCCCGGTTCCATGAACGGTGAACCTGCCGATCCGAAGGCGAGGTTCACGTTGTCGTGCATGGACTCACCGGGTTGTAGCGGGAGTCGATCGAGACCGCCGACCGCGAAACAGCGTTGCATCACGGGACGGAACACCTGGCTCTCGGTGGAGGTCTGTCTCGATGCCACGTTGCGCCGGCGGATCAGCAGGTCGAGCATCCCCGCCTTCACGTCGAGTGCGTGCCGAGGGACGCACCGGGGCTCCAGGCCGAGGTTGCGCAGCGACACCTGAAGAAAGAGCGGCAGACCGTACGCGAAACTCGTACCGGTGGCGGGTGGGGTCAGCCACAGCTGCAGGCCGTTCGACGGGGGCGGCGGCACCGACGGCTCCCTCTGCGGGGGGATCGCCCAGTACCGTACGGACCCGAACGGAGCACCTCCGGGGATCACCGCATCCCGTGGGGCGTGCCGGAGGAACTCCAGCTCGTCGTCATCGAAGGTGTAGTCGAACCTGTCCCAGTACCCGGCCGAGCTGTCCACAGAGACGGCTCCCGCAGCGGTCAGTCGCTTGAGCTGGTCCTCGGACACCTGATAGAGCCAGTCGTAGTTCATGAAGGACTTCGAGTCGGCCCGGTCGACCTCAGGATCGAACCGATGGGTCAGATTGAGGCAGTGACCGAGCTCGTGGATCGCGGTGGACAGCACTCGTTGCTCAACCTCGTCTTCGGGGTATCGCTCCCTGATCTCCTGGACGAACACGGCCGCTCCCTGCCGCGGCAGATCGTCGACGAAGTCGAACATGACGCCGAGGAGCCCTGGTTCGTTGGTCTTGGACAGCATCAGCAGATGGAGCTCCCAGGCCGGGGAGGTGAGTGGTGCTTGGGAGATCCGACGCATCTGGTCGTTCAGTGCTGTGAAGACATCCGACCCCGACCACTTACCGCCGATCGGACTGGGGATGACGGTTTTCTCCCCGAGATCGTGGACGTCGAGTCCGGCGTTGTGCAACACGCTCTTCACCTCCACGATGCCCTCCCCGAACGTCGTCGAGAGCGTGAAATCCAGGCCTGATTCCTGTTCGATCTCCAAGCCGACATCGCGCAGAGCCGTGCTGACACGGGCAGCCTGCACCGTGAGCCCGAAGCTGGGCACCAGCCCCGAGAGGCTCTGGGTGATCATGAACCTGGCCTCGATGGTTTGGCACCCCACGCGGCGCAGGGTGATCCAGCCGGACGCAGTGCCTCCACGTCCGTCCCTCCAGTCGGCGCGACGAACCCACGCCTCTGCTTGCGGCGCCGGAGACTCCTTCGATGTCGCGCCCACCGGCACGAGCGTCTTGACCCAGGTCTCGCCCGTGCGCGTCTTGACCCAGAGAGCGAGGTCGCCATCGTGATCACGGCTTCGGAGATCGGCACTGACATCGCCCGTGGGGCCGCCCTCGACCCGAAGCTCGACGAACCAACGGCCGTTCTCGGCCAGATAGCGTCCGCGTTCTACGTCGGGAGCCGTTGTTTCGTTCATTGAACTACTCCTGTCAAGAATGGGCGCGGAAGACGAGTCTCAGGTCCAGAAATTCCCCGCGCGTGTCACCGTGCGAATCCAATATTGCACCCGTGAGGCTGTTGTCACGATCCCCCCCGAGGACGAACATCCGCCTCCTTCTCCGGGATGACACAGCGCATCCGATCGAAGTGTCTCCACCCCGGATCGCCGTCACCGGCCATGCGCGGTCGAGTTCTGGCGTGCATGAAACGGAAAGATCCGTTCATCCTCCCTAGATAATCGCGCGTTCACCAAGTCCGGCACTGCAAGTGACGAAATGTCGCACGCTTGATCCGGCCTGCAACAGCGCCTGTACGGGCCCGAGAATCCAGGAGATCGACACACCGAAGAAACGAGCAGAAACCGCCGTCGCCCTCCGACTCACGGCCGTGGCTGCCGTGTGACATCAGCTGACTTCGGACAGAACGTGACGTCGGTGCTACTGGCTATCCGGACACTCGCCGGGCCCTCCGACCCCGTCATCTGGTCGAAGACGTGGGCTGCTCCGATCGAGCCTCAGGCCGAGCGTTGCCCATTCCTCTCCCAGCGCTGGGTCTGACTCTTCGCCGACTGCCAGCAGCCCGTCCAACTCGGGCCGAGAGCCGAGTATCCCGATCAGGTCGGCTCCGGAGACGACGGGCCTGGCGCGGCCCGGGCGACGCGGCCGGTCACGAGCTGCCCGGCCACCCGCAGGAACTCATCCGCCGCGTGCGACCCGAGCTGATCGCCCAGGCAGTGCCGCCGGTAGGCCCGCCGTTGCTCGGCCAACGGGTCGTCACCGAGCAGGCGCGCCAACGCGGCGTCGAGGGTCGACAGGTCCTTCTCGATCACGTACGCCACCCGAGCCATCGGGAACTCCGCCAGGAACTCCGCGCCCGAGGCTCGCATGGCGACCATGGCGAACGGCTTGCCGGACGCCAGGTTGTCCGAAGCGACCGACGAGACGTCGGTGACGAGTCCGTCCGATGCGTTGAGGCAGTCGGCGACCTCCCACTCCCGCTCGGCCCGGACGCCCCAGGTGTGCTGGCGGCCGGTCGTCCGGCGATCGACGTCCAGCCGCTGCTGGATCCGCCGGATCAGACCGACGTCCACCGGATCCGCGTAGCTCAACGGATGCGGGCGGAAGATGACCGTCGTCCCGCGCTCGAGCAGGGCCTGGACGATCCGCTCCCCGATCGGCAACGACGAGTAGTCGGTGGCGGGTCGTCCGCCCCGCCAGGTCGGCGCGTAGAGCACGGTACGTGGGGCCTCCGCCGGCAGTGGCTCGTCCCGGACCTCGATCTTCTCGATCTGCGGGCGGCCGACGATCATCAGCTGCTGCGGATCCAGGGTGACGCCGTGGGCGGCGTACCGCTCGACACCCTGCTGGCCCGAGACGAGCACCCTGTCGTAGGTCGCGTGCCGCGCGCTGAAGTTGGCGGCCTTGTCCGAGTCACCGTGGTTGAGCCAGATGTGGGTCAACCGTCGGTGGCGCTGGAAGCTGAGATTGGCCCGACTGCCCTGGACGTAGAACGCGGCCTTCATCGACTTCACCACCAGCGTGTCCAGGTTGCCCAGAGCGCTGTTGGTCCTCGGCACCACGACCGGGGCCCGCGTCAGCGCGGTGATCGTCGGCACTGTCGAGGCTTCGCGAGTGATCACGACGAAGGGCTGGTCGAGTCGCTCGAGATAAGGCAACCACATGCCCAGCTGATACCGGGCGCCGTGCTCACCGCCGTAGTAGACGACGAAGGCAGGCTTGTACGTCGCCAACGCCTTCGGCAGTGAGGTCAACGAGGACTTGCCGATCAGGTTGGCGCGCACGGCGCAGCCGATCATGATCACGACCGCCGCGAAACCCAGCAGGACCAGGACGAGATAGAGCCACGCCGGGGCGGCCGACAGCGCGAGGACGCCGCCCGCGACGACGAGGAGCAGGGAGCCGACGGCGATCCGATCGGGCGGGAACGGCGGCTCCGGCACGGCTCGGACACCGGGCAGATTGACCGCCACCTGCTCGGTCTTGCTCAGCAGGACCTTGATCGTCGGCTCGGTCAGCACCGCCAGCAGCGCGATCCCCGTGGCCGTCCAGAGCCAGGTCCCCTGATCAGGCCGGCGAGCCAGGTAGGCGGCGGCGACACCGACCAGCAGCATCAGACGCGACCCGGCGTACGTGGTCAACAGCGGGCTGAGGCGAGCGGCGTCTCGACGCAACAACCAGCCGACGACGACCACAGCTGCCGCCAGCAGGAGTCCGCCGGTGAGTCGGAGCGCCAGGGGCTGGGCGGCGAACAGCAGGACGGTGCCGGTAACCGCCGCGACGTTGCCGACCGAGGACACCAGGAGATCGACGATCTTGGACTGGTTCGCGCCGACCGTGGCGGACCAGCCCCGAAGGCTCAGGGCGCCGGGAGGCTGAGGCTCCATGCCGAGAACGTATCGGTCGATCGACCGTTCCACCGTCAGTACTCGCCGCGCGGCGACCGTCGGACCTCACGGACGCCGGCCCTCCTCCCGCTCACGGGCGCCTGGCTCGAGCTCGAGCCGGCCGGGATCGCCTCACCGCGCGCGGGCGAACGTCCCGACGACGGTTGCCACCGTCGGGAACGGGATCGTGCTCACCATCAGGATGCTGACGGCCACGGTCACCACGGCGGTGACGGCGAGACCCGGGGAGAACAAGAGCATGATCATCAAGGGCACGCCGGCCGCCGGCAGCGGCAGCCCGACGAAGACGTCGGCTCGCTTGACGAGCGGGAAGCGCGCCAGCCGCCAGGCTCCGGTCAGGACGAACCCGATGCACACCACGACACCGAGAACCGGGTGAACGCTCAGCGGTCCCCAGTACAACGCCATCGCCGGCACGATGCCGAAGGAGAGGAGATCGGCGAGGCAGTCGAGGTTGGCCCCGAAGGCACCGTCGCCGCCTCGGCGCCGCGCCACGGCGCCGTCGAGTGAGTCACAGACGACGGCGAACACGATGAGCGCCGTCGCCTTCATCAGGTGGCTGTTGGCGACCGACACCAGCGCGAGGACTCCGGCGACGAGGCTCAGGCTCGTCAAGGCGTTGGCAAGGGTGACGAACCCTCCTCGACCGCCGCTCACAACACGCTTCGGTAGCGCGCCAGCGGCGTCACACCGGCCCGTACCCGCTGTCCGACCGAGACCAGGACCTCGGCCGAGCCGACCGGCAGGAGGACGTCCGTGCGCGACCCCAGGTGGATCATGCCGAATCTCTGCGCGGCGTCGAGGCGCTCACCGGTCTTGACCCAGACGCTGATCTTGCGGGCCAGCGATCCGGCGACCTGGATGACGACGACCCGTCCCGCGTCTCCGTCGATCGCGATTCGTCGTCGGCTGTTCTCGCCGGCTCCGGGCAAGAGGGCGGGAGCGAAACCACCCGGAACGGCCTCCAGCTGCGCCACGGTGCCCGCCACCGGGACCCGGTTCACGTGCACGTTGTGGAGGTTGAGGAAGGTGACGATCCGCAGGCACCTCCCGTCCGGCATCCACTTGTCCTCCGCCGACTCGTCGACACCGGTGATCAACCCGTCCGCGGCGGCGTAGATCACCCCCGGCTCCGGGTCCAGAGGCCGCTCGGGGTCGCGGAAGAACAGACCGAACAGACACGCCAGGGCCAGCGCCAGCCAGCCTTCGCGGCGACGCGCCAGCAGGAGGACGAGGGCGAGGGCCCCGCTCGGGACGACGTAGCGCGCCGCCTCACGCCACGTCGGGCCCGGTGCCCTCATGCGTTCACCTGTCTCTCATCGTCGTACGCCTCGACGTACCGGTCGTGAACATCAGGGTCTCTGGTCGGTCATCGAACAGGCGAACAGGCGAGCCGGCGGCACGTTCCACGGCGTGAACCGTCGCCGGACGTGCGGGAAGGCGGCCTCGAGCTGTCCGCGCAGCACGGTCGAGTACTGCAGGACCAGATTCGTGCCGCCAGGTGCCAGGATCGTGACCATCTGCTCCACGATGCGGTCGCGGACCTCAGCCGGCAGGGTCGTCAGGGGAAGACCCGAGACCACCACCTGCGCGGTCGCTCCGTCAAGGTGCTGCTCAGCGTTCTCGGCCGAGTCGCAGACGACCTGCAGGCGTGGATCCCGGTGGTGCTCGGCGAGCAGCCGCGCCAGAGTCGGGTCCCGCTCGATGGCGATCAGCCGCGCATCCGGTCGAAGCCGCGCAAGGATCTCACGGGTGTACACGCCGGTACCCGGTCCGAGCTCGACCACCAGGTCCGCGCCGCGCAGATCGGCCATGTCGAGCATGTCTCGCACGGCCCACCGAGACGTGGGCAGCACCGCCCCGATGCGGCTGGGGTGGGCCAGGAAGGCCAGCAAGAAGGCCAGCCGAGGTGAGTTACGACGTGAGTGGCGATGACTCAAAGCTGCACTCTTTCGGCCGTCGCATCGGGTGCCGCTCTGACACCGATCCGTACTATGTCACGAGCCGCCGCCGGCGCGGCTCACCTCAGCCGGGTCGGGGTCGATCGACCGGACCGGCGGCCACCTGGATCTCGTGCAGGCGCTCCCCCTCGCGGACAAGTCGCCACACGCCGATGGCCATCATGGTGGCGCCCAGCAGCTCGGCCACCAGCTGCAGCGGGAAGGTGAAGAGCCGGTCGCCGAACACGACGCAACCGAACGCCACGGCGACGAGCACGTCGACGATGTTGAGCACCGGGACGCTGACCGACAGGCGGGCCTCCTGAAAGGCCCGCTGGCTGAGCGCGAAAGCGCTGAGGCCCACCGGCGCCACCAGCCACGACGACCAGTGGTGCAGGGCCGGTCCGACGCCGATCCGGGCGTACGAGGTGGCCATCTTGATCAGTCCGGCGGTCATTCCGTACAGAACTCCCGCACCGACGCCGAGCAGGAAGCCGCGACGGGGTGGGGCGGTCGTCCGATGCGCCGCGATCACCACCACCACCGCGGCGAGAGCGCCCCCGAGGAAGAACAGCAGTGCCGTCCGATCGTCGGCGACGTGGTGCGCGGTCCGCGAGTGGACCGAACCGACGAAGAGGGCGAGCCCGACCCAGGTGCAGATCGCCCAGAGGACCTCCTGCCGGTCGGGCAGCGTCCGATCCAGGGCGGACCTCACGAAGACGGCGAACACGATGGTGGTGACCACGATGGGCTGCACCACGGCCAGCGAGCCGTGGCTCAGCGCCGCCACGTGCAGCAGGAACGCGACACCGCTGAGGACCAGTCCGACGAGCCAGCTGGGGCTGCGCAGCAGCTGCGTCAGCAGGCGCCCGGCCCCCGCATCCACAGCGACCTCGCTGGCCGCCCGGTGCTGCAGGGCCGTACCCGCACCGTAGACGGCTGCACAGGCGAGGGCGATCAGCACGGCGGTCATTGCGGCGAACTCTACGGTTCGACGTCGTCGCCGCGAGGGTCCCCCTGGTCGACGGCCACCACGGCGCTCGGCCAGCCGCGCCGCGGGCGCACGGCCGTTGCGGTCATCCCGATCGGCTCCGGGCCCGTCAGTCGGTGTGCGTCTTGGTGATCTTCGCGCTGAACGCGCCGGAGTTGTTCCCGACTCCGATGTCGTTGATGCCCAGGAAGAGGGCGCCGTCGCGTGGGCAGATGTAGGTGGTTCCGGTGCCCACCACGAAGAGCGGTGGCGCCTGGTCGAGGCTGCCGATCACGGCGACCGTGTTCGCGTCGGGCAGTCCGGGCACGTTGTAGCGGTGGTACTTCGGGTCGCTGAGCCCGTTCGGAGTGACCTCCCCGGTCGCTGAGTCCTCGTGCATGGCGGTGCCCGAGACGACGATCTCGAGGGTGTCTCCCGTGACACAGGAGAGGTCCATGTCGGTCCACAGCTGCGTGGCCGGTACCGCTCGTTCGACAGTGGTCGTCACCGGCACCTTCGGGGGGACTTTCGTGCCGCGCAGGACCAGGAAGCGCACGCCGAAGATGATCACCGTGACGACGGCGGCCACCGCGAGGACCGCGGCGATCCTGACCAGTGCACGGGACCTTCGCGGCCCGCCCGGAAGTGCAGCGTGCGCCGGGCCGGGGGCAGGTCCGCGGAGATGAGGGATCACGGGCGTCGGGGCGGGGGATGCCCCGTCCACGCGCCCCTGTCCCCCGGTACTGACCGTCGTCTGTCCCCCGGGACTGACCGTCGTCGTGTCCCGGGGCTGCTCGGTGGGTTCCGCAGGTGGCGTCGACACCGACGCCGACGCCCGGCCGCCGACGGTTCCCGTCCCTGCTCCGGACAGCGACGGGGCCAGCCGAGCGGCTCCGAGGGCGATGTCGTGCTTCGGATGCGTGTCGAGGGCGACCGGCACCTCGAACTCGCGTTGCAGCAGCTCACCCACCAGCGGGATCCGGGAGCTACCGCCGACCAGCACGATGGCCTTCAGCTGCTCCCCCTCGAGGTGAGCCGAGCGCAGGGTCCGCCGGGTGGCAGCCACCGTGTCGGTCAGAGCCGGTCGGATCGCCGCCTCCAGGTCACCGCGGTTCAACCGCACCATCGTGGACAGACCGGGCAGTGCGACCGGTACGGCCGCATCCATCTCGCTCGACAAGGCCTCCTTCGCCTCCACACAATCCCGCCGCAGCCGGGCCAGGCCCACCAGGGTGTCCTCGTCCTCGGGGTCCAGGTCCGGCAGCCGGCCAGCCAGCATCTGCATGACGAAGCCGGTCAACGCCGCATCGAAGTCGATCCCACCCAGGTGCTCGACCCCATCAGGTGTTCCCAGCAGCGCGAACCCCGCCGCCGTCCGCTCCACGACACAGACGTCGAACGTGCCACCCCCGAGGTCGTACACCGCGATCCGCTCGCCCTCGGCCATGACGGCCCGCGCCGCGTACTGAGCCGCCGCCGCCTCCGGCTCCGTGCAGTGCCGGGCATCCGACACCCCGGCCAGTGCGACGGCCTGGGCGAACAGCTCTCGCTTGTACGGACCCCAGTTCGCGGGCCGCGTACACACGATCGTCTCCGGGGCCGAACCCATCCGGGTGGTCGTGGTGTCGATCACCCAGCGCAGCATCCGCGCGGTCAACGTCTCCGCGGAGTAGGCCGCGCCCCCGACCAACAGCGGAACATGATCGCCGAGGCGTCGCTTGAACTCCCGGACCAGCCGTCCCGGATCGGTCGCCCCCCGCCGCTCTGCCGCCTCGCCCACGACGCAGTCACCGTTCTCGGCGAGGAACAACACCGAGGGGACCTGCATGGCCCGATTCCCGAGGCCCACCATCACCGGTGTCGCCTCGCTGATCGTCGCCGCTGCCGTGAACGTCGTCCCGAGATCGACCGCCAGCCGATACCCCATCTAGCGCTCCGATCCGGAGGGCCAGCACGAGACAAGAGCCTGATCGTGGTGACCGCCGGCGACCCGGCCCACCGTCGCCAGCGCAGCGTGACGACCGCCCCGGTGCAAGCCGGCCGGATCAGCTTCCACCATCGGCCGATCCTAGCGGTTGCCCTGTCGCCCGGGTGGCCGCCGAGTCCGCGTCGATGCGAGGTGGGGCGGGCGGGGCTCGAACCCGCGACCCAGGGATTATGAGTCCCCTGCTCTGACCTGCTGAGCTACCGCCCCGGTGTTGGGCCGAGCACCGATCGTAGTGGTCACGACGGGAGGTCCGTCACTTGCGTGCCGGTCCTCGTACGCCGCAGCGCGCGCCCGGGCCGGGCTTCGGTGCGATCGCCCTCCTCGATCACCGCTGTCCCGTTCACCAGCACCCAGTCGATGCCCTCGGCCTGCTGGCGTGGTTGCTCGTACGTCGCCCTGTCCCGTACCCGATCGGGGTCGAACAGCACGAGGTCGGCGTGGTGTCCGACGCGCACCAGGCCTCGGTCGACCAGGTTCAGGCGGGCGGCCGGTCGACCGGTCAGGTGGTGGACACAGTCCTCCAGGCCGAGCAGTCCCAGCTCACGGACGTAGTGTCCGAGGTAGCGCGGGAACGTACCCCAGGCCCGCGGGTGCGGCTTCTCCCCCACCAGGATGCCGTCGGAACCGCCGGTGTGCACCGGGTGCTGCATGATCGCTCGGACGTTCTCCTCGTTGCCGACGTGCTGGAGGATCGTGGTCGCCAGCCGATCGGCGATCAGCAGCTCGGCGAAGACATCACCTCCCGACCGCCGCTGATCGCGGGCCAGCTGCGCGATCGTGCGCCCGACCGCCCCGGACAGGGTCGGTTCGCCCACGCCGCTGATCTCGATCGTCGTCCAGTCCACCGGGCAGCCCTGACAGCCCTCGCTGCCCTCGACCTCCAGCGCGTACGCGATCCGCCCGCGGTCGTCCCGATCTGCCAACCGTTCCATGATCAGGTCGGGCCCCCCGACGGTCGCCCAGCGGGGCAGCAGAGCCACCAGGGACGTCGACCCGGGCAGGTACGGGTAGGTGTCCAGTGTGATGTCGGCCCCGTCGGCCACGGCCGTGTCGATCATGGCCAACAGCTCGCCGGCCCGCCCCGCGTTCACGTCGAAGTTGAGGGTTGCGTGGGTGAGGTGCAACGCACAGCCGGTGCGACGGGCGATCGTGATCATCTCGGCGTACGCCGCCAGCGCCCCACGGCCGTACGACCGGTGGTGCGGCGCGTAGTAGCCACCGAGCTCGGCCACCACCCGGCACAGTGCCACCAGCTCGTCGGTGTCGGCGTACATGCCGGGTGGGTAGGTCAGACCGCTGCTCAGGCCGACCGCGCCGTCGAGCAGACCCTGCCGGACCACTTCGGCCATCCGCCGGAGCTCGGTGGCCGCCGGTGGCCGATCGTCGTTGCCCACCACCAGCATCCGCACGGTCCCCTGGGGCACCAGGTACGCCGCGTGGCAAGCGATCCCGCGGTCCAGAGCGTCCAGGTAGTCGGCCACCCGCGGCCAACCGAGAGCGAGCTCCGGATCGCCGTTCCAGCCGGCCAGCTGGCGCCGTAGAAGCGGCGAGGTGACCTCGTCCGCCGGAGCGTAGGAGAGTCCGTCCTGACCGAGCACCTCGCAGGTGACGCCCTGACTCACCTTGGCCAGATGATCATGGTCGACCATGATCTGGACGTCGGAGTGGGCGTGCAGGTCGATGAAGCCCGGTGACAGCACCCGCCCCTCGGCCCTGATCTTCCGCCGGGCCGGCGCACCCCCGCCCACCGCACCGATCTCGACGATCCGGTCACCGGTGATCGACACGTCGGCGGGCCGGCCCGGCGTACCCGTGCCGTCGACGACGAGAGCGTCGGTGATCAGCAGATCGGTCGTCACGGCAGTCTTTTCCGGTCCGGACTCAGAAGAACGTCCGGACCACGTCGACCACCAGCGGGTCGACGGCATCCGGATCGTCGAGCACCGGGATCGCCCGCCACTTGTCGAAGGCCGTGCACGGATGGGAGACCCCGAGGCGCAGCTCGTCACCGATCATGATCGGTGCCGGCAGGTGCGGATCCCAGCGGACGAAGCCGTGTTGATCATTGAGCGCGGTGACGGTCAACCCGTCGAGGGGCACGGCTGACGCCTCGTGATCGCGGGGTCGCCGCAGCTGCACCTCGGGCAGACCCAGGTCGTACGGGAGATCGCGCTTACCGCCGTCGACCAGCGCCAGACCCGGTTCCGGTTGACTGCTCACCCGCACCCAGCCGTGCAGGGCGCTGACCAACCGGGAGCCCGTGGTCCGGGGGTCGGCGCCCAACGGACTGAGGTGCCGGTAGTGACCGTCGTCATGACTGATGTAGGCACCAGATCGCAGGACGACCCGGGTTCCGTCGGCCAGCAGCGGCCCGAGCACCTCGGCCACGTCGTCGAAGTAGGCGCTGCCACCGGCGGTGACGATCGGCACCCGGTCGGCCGGATACCAGCCCTCGGCGGCGATCCGCCGGTGCGCGTCGCGCAGCGAGGTGAGGAACGCATGTACCGACGCCAGGCTCGCCGCGTCGCTGTCCGCGGCAAGGGCCGCCTCATAGCCGCCCACACCGGCCAGCCGCAGGTGCGGGGCCTCGGCGATGGCCCGCGCGACCCTCAGAGCGGTGAGCACACCGCGCGCACCGGTGCGGCCACCGAGGCCGCCGAGCTCGACGAGCACGTCGACCGGCCGGTAGCCGCTGCCCAGGGTCGGCGCGTACGCCCCCAGCGCCTCCTCCATCAGCTCCACCGCGCGCACGTCGTCGGCCCAGGTGATCACCTGTGCCCTCTCGTCGGCGGCCAGCTGATCGGCGATCCAGCGCAGTGACAGCGGCGAGATGATCGCGTTGGCGATCAGCACCCGCGACACTCCGTACGCTCGCGCGACCGCCAGCTGAGGCAGGTTGGCCAGCGTGATCGCCCACGCCCCCGCCGCGAGCTGGTCGGCCCACAGTCGCGGCGCCATCGTGGTCTTGCCGTGCGGCGCCAGATCCAGACCTCGCTCGGCGCACCAGGTCGCCAGGGTCGAGACGTTGTGTCGCAAGGCCGGCGCCGACAGGGTCAGCAGCGGGGTCGGGAACCGACTCAACGGCACCCGCAGCTCCGCGGGCGCCCGCCCCCAGAGCTCGGGGGGAAAGCCCTTGTCGGCCCAGGTCAAGCGCTCGGCGGCCAGCGTCGCCAGCGCACCGGAGTCGATGGTCGCGGGATCGGGTTCGGGCATGCACACCTCCGAGCGGCAGACTACGCACACCGTCTCCGTTCAGACAGCCACGATCGCCACCAGCCCGACCCGAGGAGATTTCCGTGACCAGCAGCCCGAAGACCGCCATCACCACCGCCGACGCGCCCGCTCCTGCGCCGGTGTTCTCCCAGGGAGTACGGCGCGGACCGATCCTGCAGGTGTCTGGGCAGGGCCCGGCCGACCCGGCCTCCGGGGTCTGCCTGCACCTCGGCGATGTCGCCGGTCAGACCACCCGGACCCTCGCCAACGTCGAGGCCGTGCTGGCCGCGGCCGGGGCGTCGTTCGACGACGTGATCATGCTCCGGGTGTACCTGACCACCCGCGACCACTTCGCGCCGATGAACGCGGCCTACGGCGAGTTCCTGGCGGACCGGTGCGAGGTGCTGCCGGCCCGGACCACCGTGTTCGTCGGCCTGCCCGAGGAGGAGATGCTGGTCGAGATCGACGCGCTCGCCGTCCTCGGCGACTGAGGTCGAAGTCAGCGCCCTCGGTACGAGAGCGTCAGCGAGCAGCCAGGCTGTCGGCCAGCCGATCCAACCACTCCGCCACCCCGCTCGGCCCGTCCACGATCAGATCCGCGAGCTCGGTGAGGGCGTCCTCCTCATGGGAGGCGGAGCAGACCAGCAGACCCGGGATCCCCTCCCCCCGGAACTGTTCGACGGCCCGGAACGCCGGCAGATCGCCGAGATCGTCGCCGGCGAAGATCACGGTGGCAACACCGGTCTCGGCCACGATGGCCCGCAGCGCGTCGCCCTTGTCGATGCCCTGGGCCCGGATCTCCCAGACGTTCTTCCCGGGCTCCAGCTTCAGCTCGTACCGCTCGGCCAGCTCCCGCAGCGGCGCACCGAGCCGCTCGAAGGCCGTGCCGGGGTCGGCCAGCTCACGGGTGTGCACACCGATGGCCCGGCCCTTGTCCTCGATCCGCACGCCGTCGAGCCCCAGTCCGGCCAGCAGCCCCGGCAGCTCCTGCTGCACGTGCACGATCCCGTCGGGGGTGGGGGGCAGGTCGAAGCGATCGCCGTCGGCGTCCCAGCGCTCCACCCCGTACTGACCGAGCACCGTCATCGACTGCAGCCCCTTGGCTTCGCGGAAGCCTCCGAGGCGTACGGCCGTACGCGCTGGTCGACCGGTGATCACGACCACCGCCCCCAGCAGGGAACCCAACCGGGACAGCGCGGCCACGGCAGTCGGATCGGCGTGGGCGTTCTCGGGATCGTCGATGATCGGGGCCAGGGTGCCGTCGAAGTCCAGCGCGAGCATCGTCTGCTCGGGTCGGTCCATCACCGCTCGCATCGCGTCGATACCCGCGTCCGACACCGGTCCCGTGCCACTCATGGGAGGAGCCTCGCAGATACCTGGCGATCGACCCAACCGAGGTTTCTTCCGAGTCAGAAAGATCTGTGCCGGGTAATCGGGCTATCGTCACAGGGATGCGTGACACGAGAACAGAGCAGTTCGGGGTGGGGCGACGATGAGCGCGGCGAGACGACGTACGGCCAAGAGGGCTTCCTTTGTCGTGGTGGCCAACCGGTTGCCCGTGGACCGGGTCGAGAACCCGGACGGCTCCGTCGAGTGGCGCACCTCCCCCGGCGGGCTGGTGACGGCCTTCGAGCCGGTGATGCGCACCCATCGCGGCGCGTGGGTCGGCTGGCCCGGATCGCCCGACGACGACATCGAGCCGTTCACCCACAACGACCTGCAGCTCGAGCCGGTCCATCTGAGTGCCGAGGACATCGAGCTCTACTACGAGGGTTTCTCGAACGGCACGTTGTGGCCGCTCTACCACGACGTGGTGGCGCCTCCGGCCTACCACCGCGAGTGGTGGGACCGCTACGTGACCGTGAACGAGCGCTTCGCCGAGGCGGCGGCCCGGGTCGCGGACGAGGGCGGTCAGGTGTGGATCCAGGACTACCAGCTCCAGCTCGTGCCCCAGATGCTGCGGCAGCTCCGGCCCGATCTGCGGATCGGGTTCTTCCTCCACATCCCGTTCCCCCCCACCGAGCTGTTCCAGCAGCTGCCCTGGCGCAGCCAGATCCTGCAGGGACTGCTCGGTGCGGACCTGGTCGGGTTCCAGCTGCCCGGTGGTGCCCAGAACTTCGTCCGGCTGGTGCGACAGCGGTTCTCGTACGAGACCCGGCGGGACCGCATCCGGACACCGGACGGGCGGACCGTGGTGGCGCGGGCGTACCCCATCGCCATCGACTCCGAAGGAATGCACGACCTGGCCATGGCCGACGAGACGGCCGTGCGGGCCCGCGAGATCCGGGCCGACCTCGGTGACCCGAAGACCATCTTCCTCGGTGTCGACCGGCTCGACTACACCAAGGGCCTGCCGGAGCGGATCCGAGCGTTCGGCGAGCTGGTGGCCGAGGGCACCGTAGACCCCGAGAACGCGGTCTTCCTGCAGGTCGCCACCCCATCACGGGAGCGGGTCGAGCAGTACCGAATTCTCCGCGACGACATCGACCGGCTGGTCGGCCGGATCAACGGCGACACCGGCCGGCTCGGTCGGCCGCCGATCATCTACCTGCACAACTCCTACCCGCGGGAAGAGATGGCCGCCATGTACCGGGCAGCCGACGTCATGGTCGTCACGCCACTGCGCGACGGGATGAACCTGGTGGCCAAGGAGTACGTGGCCTGCCGGGACGGGGACAATGGCGCCCTGGTGCTCAGCGAGTTCACCGGGGCCGCGAAGGAGCTGCGGCAGGCGTACCTGGTCAACCCTCACGACATCGACGGGCTGAAGGCCACCATGGTCGCGGCGTCCGAGGACTCTCCCCGGAACAAGGCGCGGCGGATGCGGATCATGAGGCGGCACGTCTTCGATCACGACATCGACCACTGGGCCGGTCAGTTCCTGGACGATCTCAGCAAGCTGGGTCCCGGTAGCGACTACTGAGCATGGAGCCCACCTGTCCAGACCAGGGGCCGACGTGACCCGACCCGTACGGCGCTGGTGGAGCCGATCACGAGGTGTGCCACCCGAGGCACACGCCACCTGGCGGACCACCCTGACCGAGGTGCGCGGACGGCCCGCCCGCATCCTGGCCTGGGCACCGGTCGCCGGCGGCGGTCTCGTCCTGCTCAGCCCGGCAGCGGTGTCGGTTCTCCGCGACGACGACTGGCGACACGTCGGCTGGCACGAGATCGAACGGGGTGGCTGGAACGCCGAGACCGAGCAGCTGCGCTGGCAGACGTATGCCGGCGCGCGGGGCGCGGTGGCCCTGCCCGATCCGGCCCGGGTGCCCGAGGTGTTCAAGGAGCGGGTCGACGCCAGCATCGTGTTCGAGCGCTTCGTGCCGCTGGGCGGGTCGGGTGAGCGCGGGATCATCGTCAACGGACGCCGCGATCTGGCGACCGGTCCGACCGAGATCAGCTGGCATGCCACCCTCACCCGGGGCGTGACGTGGCGAACGCCCGGGGTTCGCGAACTCGCCGACTCGGCGATGGTCGAGCTGCGTCGCGAGTACGACGAACGCTGATCCGGCTGCTAAAGTACGTAGCCGCGTCAGCACGCGATCCCCTGTAGCTCAGTTGGCAGAGCGCTTGACTGTTAATCAGGATGTCGTTGGTTCGAGTCCAACCGGGGGAGCTTTCAACGGTCGTGACGGTCAGCCGGCCAGTCTCTCCCGCTCCCCCTGGGGGCACACGGCACGCAGTCGTTCCAGCGCGCTCCCCTCGGCCCGGCGCACCCGGTTCGACGTCACGCCCAGCAAGCGCGAGACCTCGGCGTAGGTCCGGGGCTCGCCGACGAAACCGAGTCGCAGCTCCAGCACCCGCCGCTCGAACCCCTCCAGCAGCGACATCAGGTCCACCGACGTATCGACCCCGCCCAGCACCAGCTCCAGCTCGCTGTCGTCGGCGGCGAGGTCGCCCACCTCGTCCAGGCCCTGCGGAAGCTCGTGGGTGAGCAGCCGGCTCGTCCAGTCCGCCGACCGACCCAGCGCCTCGGCGACCTCGCCCGCGGTGGGCTGGCGGCCGAGCTCCTGCGCCAGGACCGCCTCGATGCCCCGGGCGTGCCGCAGCTGACTCGCTCGGCTGGTCGGCAGATTCAGGGTGCCCAGCAGGCGGGCGCTTGCGGCGCCGGTGAAGGCCCGGATCCAGAGGAGAGCGTAGGTCGCGAAGCGGCAGCCGCGGCGGCAGTCGTAGCGGTCGACCGCGATCATCAAGCCCAGACACCCTTCCTGGAACAGATCGGCGTCGGTCAGTCCAGCTCGTACGCCGGCTTGACGGGCCACCATCGAGACCAGACGCAGGTTGGCCTCGACATAACGGCGGCGGGCTCGCTGACCGGCCCCGACCAGCCAGCGGAGTTCTTCGTCGGTCGCACCATGAGGTCGCAGGCCGTGGACCAGAGCGTCCGCGGCCAGCAGTCCGGCCTCGATGTCCAGGGCGAGCTCCACCTCCTCGGCGGGGGTCAGCAGCGGTCCGGCCAGGGGTGCGGTCGTGTCCATGCCCCACTGTCAGCGCCGCGCCGTCCGGTCGGCAAACTCCCGGTCGGGGTTGTCCACAGATCTCGTGGACTTTCTTTTCGCCGGCCTGGTCAGTCCGGTTCGTGCGCCGCTTGGGCGGCGGAGTGCAGGCTCGCCTTACGAGCTTCGAGAACGACCAGCTCGGAGAACATCTGGTTGTACGACGTCGGGTGCTCCACCGGGTTCGTCCGCTGCAGCTTGGACTTCAGCTCGTTCACCTGGCGCATCGCCGTGAGCAGCCGCAGCTTCGCGACCTCGGCCTGGGCGTAGGACTCCGACGGTGACAGCCGGACGGAGAATGGCTCGACCGCGAGCGAGGCGACCAGTGGCGCCAGCATCGGATGCGGTACCGAGGAGAGGACGTGGTGGATCCACTCCGGCCGAACGGCGTCGGCGTCCGCCCTCGCCCGCACCTGCTGCATGGTGCGGAAGATCGCGGCGTAGGCGCGGTGCGTGAAGTCGCCGTCCTCGAGCCCACGCCAGTCGGGACCGAAGAACTGGGGAGCCTGCAGCAGCAGCTTGATGGTCTGCCGCTCCGTGTCCAGCAGCCGGTCGTTCGGCTCCGGCAGCCAACGCCGATCGGCGGCGGCCGTCTGCTGCGCGGCCGTGGCCGCCGAGGGCGTGATGTGCACTGAGTTTCCGGCTGGCCGCGGCACAGCCTTTGCTGCGAGTGCTACCTCTCGCCGAACCTCCTCGATGTCCATCCCGACCATGTTCGAGAGTTCGCGCACATACTCACTGGAGAGCTTGTAATCACGAACGCTTGCGACAAGTGGTGCCGCCTCGCGCAGCGCCGACAGCCGCCCGTCGGCCCGATCGAGGTCGTGCTGGGTCAAGATGTTCGCCATCACGAACCGGTACAGCGGCACCCGCCGAGCCACCAGCTCTCGGACGGCCGCGTCGCCGTGCTGTAGGCGCAGATCGCAGGGGTCCAGCCCGGAGGGCTCGACCGCCACGTAGGTCTGGGCGATGAAGTTGGCGTCGCCGCCGAACACCTTGAGGGCGGCGGCCTGACCGGCCGCGTCTCCGTCGAAGGTGAAGATGACCTCGCCCCGGAACGCGTCGTGGTTGCCCATCAGCCGGCGCAGCAGGCGGGCGTGGTCGTCGCCGAACGCCGTCCCGCAGGAGGCGACCGCCGTGTCGACGCCGGCCACGTGCGCGGCCATCACGTCGGTGTAGCCCTCCACGACCACCGCCTGGGACTTCTTGCCGATCTGCTG
>DATDAP010000359.1:0-3482 GCA_036525335.1 Microlunatus sp.
GAAGGTCCGCGCCAGGTCGCGGGCAGAGGCATCGAGAATCACGCCGATGAATCGGTCCGCAGCGGTCAGGTGGTCTCGTCCTCCGCCCACGTCGAACCTTCGACACGTCAGATCAAGGACAGAAGAAGGCCATCCGGAGACCTGTTCCTGGACCCCGGCGGTGGTGACCAGCAATTGGCGCTGCAGCTCGACCGCGGCACGCTGATACCGGCCACGGTCGCCGATCAGAGCGCGAAGCGTCGCACTCGGCAGCGGTCCATCGGCGAGAGCGGTGGCGATTTCATGGGCCGTTGGCGACAGGTCGAAGTCCGCGTGGTCATCCGTCCCGCCGTCCCCCGGGTAGAGGCACCGCAGGAGTGACGGTGACAGAAACGAGCCGCGACCGGCGACGAAGTTGCCGTACCAGGTAAGTCCGCGGCCCGGTAACTCATCCTTCCACGCCCACACCCGCTGCTCGTCTGCGCCCATTCCCGTCGCGAAGGGCTCGGCGTCCTCACCGGCCACTGCCTCCCACAATGACGGGACGAGCACACGCTCGGTGGGGAAGAGCAGAGCGAAGCCCACGTCGTCGACGAACGCCGCTGCACGGGCGATGGACCGGACCCGCCGCCCAGGCAGCAACCAACGCCGCCCCCGCGCCCTGCCGAGCGCCGTCTCACCGGTTGCCTCACGCGGCCTAGTCGACATCGACCCAGTCAAGCACCGACCGGGGACTGCTTCGGAAGTTCAAGAAGTCGAAACACATTTGATGTCGGATCCATTAACCAAACTGTCTCGCTGACGGGTCGCTCTGCAGATCCCGCGCTGGCTTGCTGATTCTGGGCGCCGCGAGGATCGTGCGAGGGTGATCGATCTCGACTTGCCTGTGGTGCAGGCCCCGATGGCGGGCGGTCCGTCCACACCGTCGCTTGCTGCCGCAGTGTCCGATGCCGGCGGGCTGGGGTTCCTGGCCGCCGGCTACAAGACCCCTGAGGCAGTACTCGCCGACATCACCGCCACTCGTGAGCTAACCCCGCGACCGTTCGGGGTGAACCTGTTCGCCCCCTCGGATGGCCCAGCTGACCGTGACACGGTGAACCGTTACGCCGACCGGCTTCGTGACCAGGCGGCTGCTCTTGGGGTGGTGCTGGGCGACCCCCGATTCGACGAAGACCACTACCAGCAGAAGGTGGACCTGCTGGTGCAGGAGAGGGTGCCGGTGATGTCGTTCACCTTCGGCTGCCCCGACCCGTCGGTGGTGCAGCGGCTGCAGCAGGTTGGGACGTCGGTATGGGTGACCGTCACCGATCCGCAGGAGGCTGTGCAGGCGGCCGCGGCGGGGGCGGACGCGCTCGTCGTCCAAGGGGTCGAGGCGGGCGGGCACCGCGGTTCCTTCGCCGACTCCGACCATCACGTGGACTACGGGATCCTGACTTTGCTCAGCCTGGTCAGCGCACGAGTCGACCTGCCGCTGATCGCCGCCGGCGGGATCGCCACCGGCCCTGCTCTGGCGGCAGTTCTCGCGGCAGGCGCCGCAGCGGCCGCGATCGGCACCGCGTTCCTTCGCTGCCCCGAAGCGGGCACGACCGCCCCGCACCGGGACGCGGTAGCAGAGCCGCGACGCACAGCGCTGACGCGGGCGTTCTCCGGTCGTCTAACCCGCTGCCTGGTCAACACCTTCCAAGCCGACCACTCCGCGGCTGCTCCTATCGCCTACCCGGAACTGCACCACCTGACCACACCGTTACGCGCACAGGCCCGCAAGAACGGCGACGCGGAGCAAATCAACCTCTGGGCGGGTCAGGCGCACGAGCTCGCCCGAAACCAACCTGCCGGGCAGCTGGTGGTCGAGCTGGCCGAAGATGCCGCTGTCGCCTTCGACCGAGCTGCCCTTCGACTCCCGTTGAAGCACACGCTCAGATGAAGCGGGACGACCGCGACACCCGCCGCTCTTCCCCCGCCGGCACCTGCCAGCCCTTCCGCAGAGGGGTCCGCAAACGAAGATGTGCCGCTACGGCCCGTTGGTGACACCTCGAGCGTGATCCGCTTCGGATGACGGACGGCTTGCGTGTGTGCCGCGGGATGGTCGGCCTGCGAGTGTTCAGTGCCTCGTGGCCTTTGGGGTGGCGGGTTCCTTGGCGGCGTCGGTTTGGTCGCTGGTCAAGGCGGCGACAGGCAGCCGGGTGGGGTTGCCAGGTTTGGCGCGGAGGCAGTCGAGCAGGTATTGGACTGTGGTTCGAACGGGGTGGCGTCAGCTTGTCAGGGCCGTGCCTCGTCTTCAGGCCGGCCCGACAGCCGAGCGATGGCGGCCACCGCGTTGGCGATCGCCGGGGCCTGGTCTTCTTGCAGGAAGTGTTTTCCGGGCAGCATCGTCACCTTGGTCAGGCCGGCCGCCCGCAGCGCCTGCTCACCGCGGACGGCGAGAGTCAAGCTCGGATCCTGGCCGCCCCATACGATCTGAACGGGATACCGAGGATCACGTAGGACAGCGGTGTAGCGGTCCTCCTTGGCCTGAGTGAGCTCGAAGCCACGCATGATCTTCAGAAAGGCCCGGCCGCCATCGCCGTATCTGAGCAGAGCCAGGTAGGCGTCCAACTCGGCGTGGCTGACCTTCGTCAGGTCGGCAACTCCTTGCCGGCCCATCAGCCAGCGGAAGAGAGGCGGCGTGAGCATCCGCAGGTACACCGAGGCGATCCCGCGATGCGCAAAAGGTTCCATGACCCACGGCCGGTGGAAATGTCCGACCAGCACGGGAGCGTTCAGCACAGTGATCGAGGCGATCCGCTCGGGCAGGGTCGCAGCCATCTCGAACCCCACCGGTCCGCCAATGTCATGAACCACCAGGTGGAATCGGTCAAGCCCGAGCTCGTCGACCGCCGCCGAGGCAAATCGGCCGAGCCCGGTCCAGGTGTAGTCGGCGTCGACGGGCCGGTCGGCGAGGCCGAGCCCCGGCAGATCGAAGGCGATGCCACGCAAGCCACGGGACGAGAGCTCGGTGACGACCTTGCGGTAAAGGAACGACGAGGCGGGTACGCCGTGCAGGCAGACGACCGGCTCGCCAGACCCCTCCTCGCGCACGAAGCTTCCGATGGTGGCGGCTGTGAAGCGCCGGCCCGAGCGTCGATGGGCCTCGATGACCGCCTCAACCGCGGTCATGAGGTGACAACCTCTCCGAGTGACGGCACAGCGCCCCCGGAGACCGAGCCAACCCCGCGCATCACCTACTGCGGCTTGGCGTAGGCGGCTACGCCCGTGTCATACATCACGCACGCTTCGTCGCCGATGACCCAGGCATCGTGCCCGGGCTCGATGAGAACAACATCGCCCGGGCCTACCGTGCCCTCGGCGCCGTCAACCATGCGCACCACCATGCGACCGGAAATGCAGATGCCGGTGTGACGGGTCTGGCACGAGTCGGTACCGGCGATCGGCTTGACGTCCTCCGACCAACGCCAACCTGGCTCGAAGGTTCCCTTGCCGATCGTGAAGTCACCGACAGTGAC
>DATDAP010000360.1:0-2714 GCA_036525335.1 Microlunatus sp.
GCGTAGGTGAAGATCCCGACCACGTCCTTGTACTCGCGGTAGAGCTGCAGCTCCAGCTCGCTCTCGTACTGCTCGAGGTCTTCCGCGCTCACACCTGTCCCTGCACTTTCCTCATGACGTCTCGACTCTAGCGCCGCGGCCCTCGACACTAGCCGTCCGGGACACGTTCTCGAATCGCATCCGGTGCGTGGCCGACGGTCCGTACGTGTCCAGCCGTTCCTGGTGCAGCGGTGTGCAGTAGCCCTTGTGGATCTTGAACTCGTAGGCCGGGTAGACCTCGTCCAGCTCGCACATGATCCGGTCCCGGGTCACCTTGGCGATGATCGACGCCGCGGCGACGCAGGCGGCGACCCGATCACCCTTCCAGACCGCCAGTCCGGGCACCCCGAGTCCGTCGACCGGGAAGCCGTCGGTCAGCGCGTACGTCGGCCGCACCTCCAGCCGGTGCAGAGCCCTACGCAACGCCTCGACGTTGGCGACGTGCATGCCGAGCCGGTCGCACTCCCCTGGCTCGATGATCACGACCGACCAGGCGATGGCCTTTCGGATGATCTCGGCGTACGCGCGCTCGCGCTGCGCCGCGGACAGCAGCTTGGAGTCGCGCAGCAGGCTGATCGGCCGGGACTTCGAGTCCGCCAGGATCGCTGCGGCGGCCACCAGCGGCCCCGCGCAGGCACCCCGCCCGGCCTCGTCCGCCCCGGCCACCGGAGCCAGTCCCACCCGGGACAGGGCGCGCTCGTAGCCGTACAGGCCGCTGTCTCGTCGGACCCGGACCGTCGGTGGGGTGGTCATCGTCGTCTCGCCGGTCAACAGGTCACGTCGTCGGGTTTGATCACCGCCTGAGCCGGGGCGGGCTCGGTCGGTGCCGGTACGGGCGCGAAGGTGGCGGGTCGGTGCAGGATCTGGGCGCGACTGAACGGCGCGGCGATGGCGAAGGCCGGGCCCACCACCTTGTCCAGTGGAACGAAGGCGACAGAGCCCTTCGGCCCGTCGAGAGAGAGGTCGGACAGGTGGCAGCGGGAATCGGCGCTGAGGTCCCGGTGGTCCCCCATCATGAACAACCGACCGGAAGGCACCGTGACATCGAACGCGATGTCGGACGGCGCGACCTGGATGCCGTCCGGATCGGTGTAGAGGTAGCCGGTCTCATCCAGCTGCTTGCCGTTGACGGTGATCCGTCCGTCCGCGTCGCAGCACACCACGCGATCGCCCGGCATCCCGATCACGCGCTTGATCAGGTGCTCGGGGCTGCTGGCCGTCGGGAAGCCGATGAACTCGAGCACCTTGTCCAGCGGGCCGGGGTCGCCGGCCGGCTCGCTGTCCAACCAGCCACCGGGATCCTCGAACACGGCGACATCGCCCCGCTGCACGTCGGAGATCTTCTGCACCACGACGCGGTCGCCGATCAGCAGCGTGTTCTCCATCGACTCCGACGGGATGATGAACATCTGTCCCACGAAGGCCCGCAGCAGGGACGACACCACCAGAGCGCCGATCACGACGATGAGCAGCTCGCGGACGAACGAGCCGAACCGATTCCCGCTGCGCCGCTCCTGGGTGGCCGTGTCGCCGCTCACCAACTCTCCCTCGTCTCGCTGCACGTGTCCCCTCGGGTGGGCGAACCGGGCCGGCTCAACAGCTCGCCTCGGGTCCGGCCTTGATCACGGGCTGGCTCGGCGCCGGCTCGACCGGCACCGGGACGCCAGCGTACGTCGCGGGAACCGCCAGCCCGTGCGCATCGCCGACGGGCCAGGCCACGGCGATCGCCCGGCCGACCACGAGATCGAGGGGGACGAACGCGTTCTCGCCCTTCAGCTGCCCCGGACCGGTGTCGTTGAGGTGGCAGCGCGAGTCGCGGCTGGCTCCGCGGTTGTCCCCGAGGACGAAGATCCGGTCCGCCGGCACGACCACGTCGAAGCGGATCTTCGACGGATCGGCGACCACTCCGTCCGGCGAACGGAAGAGATAGGACTGCTCGTCCAGCGGTACGTCGTTGACGGTGACCCGGCCCTGGGTGTCGCAACAGACGACATGATCACCGGGCATCCCGACGGCCCGCTTGATCAGGTGCTCGGTGCTGGTGTCGGGCAGCACGCCGACGAACTCCAGAGCCTGACCCACCGGCCCTCGCTCGGTCGGCACGACACCACTCAGCCAGCCTCCGGGGTTGGCGAAGACGACGACCTGGCCGCGCTTGATCGAGCTCAGCTTCTCGACCACGACCCGGTCATCGATCTGCAACGTGTTCTGCATGGAGATCGACGGGATGATGAACATCTGCCCTACGAAGCCCCGCAGCAACGACGCCACGATGATGGCGCCGATCACCACGGCCAGCAGCTCACGCACGAAGGCGCCGGCGTGCTGGCCGAAGGACTGATGTCCCTTGGACGGCAGGATCGACGGGTCGTTGTCCGGATCGGGCACAGCCGAGCCGGGGCTCGTCGGGGTGTTGCGGGCGCGCCGGGCACCGCGATCGTTCACCATGTCGTGCCCTTCAGTCCCGGGGTCGCCCCATCAGCTGCCGTAGGGCGGCCGCCCGGAGCCTGGCGTTCGTGGATGCCACGAACGACCGGGCGTCAGCGGTCGCGCTTCTCCTTGATCTTCGCAGCCTTGCCGCGCAGACCACGGAGGTAGTACAGCTTGGCGCGGCGCACGTCGCCACGGCGCTCGACCTCGATCTTGTCGATGATCGGGCTGTGCAGCGGGAAGGT
>DATDAP010000361.1:0-3041 GCA_036525335.1 Microlunatus sp.
CCGACCAGCCGATGATCACGCTTGACGATCACGCCGTCGATGATCACCGTGTGCACGTCACCGCGCTGGGCCTGGAAGGCCACGTGACCGTACGGGTGCAGGAGCGGGAAGGAGACCGGTGAGTGGTCGTTCTTGATCAGCACCAGATCGGCCTTCTGCCCCACCGCGAGACTGCCGAGGTCGTCGCGTCGCAGGGCGTTCGCGCCGCCCCGGGTGGCCCACTCGACCACGTGCTCGGCGCGCAGGTGCGAGGAGGTGACGGTCTCGCCGGCCACGTGCGCCTCCAGGTGCTCCCGGGCCCGGTCCGCGCCGAGGGTGCTCCGCATCGCCGAGAACAGGTCGCCGCTCCACCACACGCTGGTGTCCATCGACAACGACACCGGGATGTCGAACCGCCGCACCTGCCAGGTGGGTGGGTAGCCCTGACCGGCACTCTGCTCCGACTCCGTGGACACCGACACGGAGCCGCCACTGGCCGCGATCCTCAGGTAGGAGTCGGTGTCCAGCGTGGCGGCGTGCACGTAGACGGTGTCCGGGGTGGCGAAGCCGTTCTCGTGCATCAACCGGATGCCGTCGTCGTTGGTGGCCCCCCAGACACCGGCGTGGGTGGTCACCGGTAGCCCGAGCTCGCGGGCCAGCTCGAAGGCCGGCCGCTCAGGGAAGCCGGGATCGCCGAGCACGTCGAAGGCCAGCTGGACACCGAGTCGGTCGTCGGCGGCGTCCTTGAGCTGCTGGAGGAACGCCCGCACCTCGGGTTGGGCCGTCCACTCCCAGGGCGCCGCCTGGATGTTGCCGTACGCCAGCACGAACCGTCCGGGGGTGGACCGGAGCGCGTCGACGGCCGCGGCAGCGTGGTCGACGGTCTGGAGTCCGTGCGACCAGTCGACGGTGGTGGTGACACCGGCGTCGATGGCCTCGATGGCCCCCAGCAGGTTGCCGGCGTAGATGTCCTCGGGGCGGAACTTTCGGCCGTGCTCCAGGTAGTACCAGACGAAGTACTGGGTCAGGGTCCAGTCGGCGCCGTAACCGCGCATCGCGGTCTGCCACAGGTGCCGGTGGGTGTCGATCATGCCCGGCATCACGAGGCCGCCGGTCGCGTCGATCTCCTCGGCACCGGGAGGCGCTCCCAGTCCCGCACCGATCTCGGCGATCCGGTCCCCGACGATCAGCACATCGGTGTCGGTCAGCACGCTGCGTCCGACATCCATCGGCAGCACCGTCCCGTGCCGCACCACGACAGCCCCGACCTCCGCCACGTCTCCCCCTCGAGATTCTTCGGACATTTGTCCGTATCGCGGTCACCTGATGATGGGTTCACTCTGGAACAGGCGGGGCTCCGTGTCAACGGTCGCCCGCGCTGCCAGCACTCGACCCCTTGACTCGCCCCTCGGCCACTGGTCAGACTGGCCGGGCCACGCGGACACACGTCCGTTGGGCGGACACGAGGAGGCAGCGTGGCGGAGGCGCCGGCATCAGGACCGTTGGCGGGGCTGCTCGTCGCGGACTTCTCCCGCATCCTCGCCGGTCCGTACGCCACCATGCTGCTCGCCGACCTGGGTGCTGAGGTGATCAAGGTCGAGGGACCGCGGGGAGACGACACCCGCACCTGGCAACCACCGGTCCACGACGGGGTCGCCACCTACTACCTGGGCATCAACCGCAACAAGCGATCGGTGGTCCTGGACTTCGGCGACGGCGGGGACGCCGCGCTCGCCCGGGAGCTCGCCGGCCGCGCCGACATCATGATCGAGAACTTCCGTCCGGGCGGTCTGACCCGCTGGGGCCTGGACTACGACTCCGTCGCGACCGCGAATCCCGGGGTGATCTACGCGTCGATCAGCGGTTTCGGCACGAGCGAGAAGGGTGCCGCACTGCCTGGGTACGACCTGATCGTGCAGGCCATCTCCGGGTTGATGAGTCTGACCGGCGATCCCGACGGACCCCCTTATCGGGCGGGGATCTCGGTGTTCGACGTCATGGCCGGGCTGCACGCGGTGATCGGCATCCTCGCCGCCCTGCACCACCGCCACAGCAGCGGTCTCGGTCAGCACGTGGAGGTCAACCTGCTCGCCTCGGCCTTGTCCGGACTGGTCAACCACTCGAGCGCGTACGTGGCCGGCGGGGTGGTGCCGTACCGGATGGGTAACAGCCACCCCAGCCTGTTCCCGTACGAGCCGCTGCCGTGCGCGGACGGCGACCTGATCATCACCGCCGGCAACGACGGGCAGTTCCGCAAGCTGGTCGAGGTGCTGGGTGTGCCCGAGCTCGCCGACGACCCGCGGTTCGGTCGCAACCAGGACCGCACCGCCCACCGCGACGAGCTGCGACCGCTGCTGGTGGAGCGGCTGCAGACCCGCAGCAAGCTCGACTGGTTCCACGAGATCATCGGCGCCGGCGTGCCGTGCGGACCGATCAACACCATCGACGCCGGCGTCGCGTTCGCCGAGGAGGTCGGACTGGATCCGGTGATCGAGCTCGGACCCGAGGACGCCCGGGTCCGCAGTGTCCGCAACCCGATCACCCTGTCGGAGACCCCCGCGGACTACCGGCGCCCGCCCCCCGGACTGGGTGAGCACGACGCCGAGATCCGGGCCTGGCTGACCGCCCCGAGCCCCATGAAACCCGACCCCGCGGGAGATATATCCCCCGCGGAGTCGGAAGGAGAGCGGGCGTGACCGGGGAGGAACGCAGGTACGGCACCGCGCTGGGTACCTCCGACGCCGACCACATCAACCTGCTGGGTCGGGACCTGGCCGAGGACCTGATGGGCAAGGTCGGCTTCGGCGAGCTGGCGTTCTGGCTGGTCACGCTGCGGCGACCGACCCCGGGTGAGGTGCGGGTCCTCGAGTCCGTCCTGGTGGCCCTGGCCGACCACGGCTTCACCCCGACCGCGATCGCGGCCCGCCTCACCTACCTGTCGGCCCCGGACTCCCTGCAGGGCGCCCTCGCCGCCGGTCTGCTCGGTGGCGGGTCCCGCTTCCTCGGGGTCACCGAGGACTGCGGCGCCTACCTGCATGACGTGATCACTGCGGCCGACGGCG
>DATDAP010000362.1:0-2075 GCA_036525335.1 Microlunatus sp.
GCCACGCCCGCAACGTCAAACGCTGGCGGGACGGGCAGATGGCGCTGCGCTGGTGCGCGGCCGGCATGATGGAGGCCAGCCGCCAGTTCCGCAGGGTCAACGGCCACCTCCACCTACCCGCTCTGCGATCCGCGCTCGCCCGGCATGTCGGCGCCGAAACTGTCACCAACGCCTGCCAAGATCACCACGTGAACGCAGCCTGATGCTCACCGGGCCGCCACCGAAGTTCCACGGAACTCGGGACATCCTCAGCACGCTGCCGTCGCGCGGCCCTGAAGTACTCGTTCTGGTACTCAAGACCGAGCGCCTCCAGGTACTTCCACATTCTCTTCGCTTCGGCGCGGGTGTTGTCGTCGACCTCTCCTTTAGGGAATGTGCGCCGCAGCGCCTCGCGCGCGCCAACTAGGTTCTCCATCTCGAGCGAGTAGGTGCGGGCCGAACTATGCGCGATCATCCGCATCCGCGGCTTCAGGACAGCGTCGTAAGCTCCGGTGACGTCGACGAGTTTGCTGCGCCACACGGCGGAACGGCCCTCCCGCAGGTCCATCATCTTGTAGACACCGGCGATCGCGCCGGCAGTGACCAGACCCACTCCAAGCGTGAGCAGCCACTTGGCGAGCTCCAGCTCCCAGGCGGTCTGTTTCACCAGCAGGAGCACCCCCGCGATGACGGCGGCGATCGCAAGCGAGACCAGTACCAGTACGAGCATGCCGAGACTCTTCACATCCAAACGGTGACGCCCGCCTTTTCCGGCACGCAACCCCCAATCCGGACCTCGTTCGCATCTTTCGAAAGCGGAGAGTCCGGTAACGAGGTAGGTCGCCACACCGTGTCCCGGACTGTAAGAAACCTGCTCCGCGGGTCGTCCGTGCTGCGACGCGGATTCTAGCCAGGTTCGCCTCGGGGGGAGCAAGACCTCGATCGTCGCAAGGGGACCGTTCTGCGAGACAGCTGCTCGATCGAGGACGACCAGGTCGTCTCGGTCCAGCGGTGCATGGAAGAACCACAACTGACCCTCCGGGTCGCGGGCGCCGTACTCGCGCACGCCGTAGCCCTGATCGACGGGTGACTCGATGATCTCTGCACCCGCGGCGACATCTCGGGCGTGGTGGGCGTCGACCTCGTCCACCGTGAGGACCGTCATCCCGGTGACTGCGCCGAGCGCGCGCGGGGACCGACAGTCCACCGCTGAGAGGTGCAGCCAGATGTGCTGGTCCCCAGTACCACTTCGGTGTGGACAGCGTGGCCGTGGTCGTCTCGTTGCACGGGCCCGGGGGTGAGTCCGAACACCCGGACCAGGTAGTCCTGCGCGGATTCGAGGTCGTCATAGACGAGCAGTGCGGCGGTGCCGTGAAGCGTGGAGTCAAGCATGGTCATCTCCTCCAAGATGGCGACTAGTTCCTCGGACGAGGGGTTGCGATGGTGGTCGAGTGCCTGGGGGGTCAGGAGATGACGGTGGCCTGATTTCCGCTCGACGGATCACGGTCGTGCGGGACGAGAGCAACCACATCCTTCTCCTGTGCGTAGTTACATCGGAGCGGACATACCGCCCAAAGGGAGGAGCCAAGGATGTCTGTCGTTCATCGACTGCGAGGTGCGGCCATCGCCCTCGCCGTCGCCGCCACTGCGCTGGTCGCCGGTCTGGTTGCTGCGCCACCCGCCAACGCCGCCAGCTGCGCAGTGACCTGGGGATCTGGGCCGAAGGTCGCCGCCGGGATGACCTCGCGGCAGTTGACCGGAGTTCGGGCCGGACGCCACACCTGCTACGACCGGCTGGTCATCGACCTGAACGGGGCTGGCTGGACCTCATCGGGGTACCACGTCTCCTACGTCGGCAACGTCGTCGAAGACGGGTCGGGGCAGGTCGTCTCGCTGAGAGGGGGCGCCAAACTCGCCGTGGTGGTTCGTGCACCCGCCTACGACGGCGACGGCAGGCCGACCTACACGCCGGCCAACCGTTGGGAACTCGTCAACGTCACCGGCTTCCAGACCTTCCGCCAACTGGCCTTCGCCGGCAGCTTCGAGGGTCAGACCACGATCGGGCTCGGTGTGCGGGCCCGGTTGCCGATGCGGGC
>DATDAP010000363.1:0-2739 GCA_036525335.1 Microlunatus sp.
TCCACGACCGATGGATGGCGAGCCAGGGCGGCCAACCGCCCGCGCCCGACTCTCCGACTCCTCCGCGCCACCTTCACGCCGTCTAGGTGTACTCGGCCATCAGGTTGGTGACAGTCGGCTGATGGGTGGGAGTCCTCCGAGTGCGGTGTGGCGGCGTTGAGTGTTGTAGTCCTCGAGCCAGGGGGCAAGAGCTGCGGTGCGCTCCTGGTTGCTGGTGAAGAGGTGGCGGTAGGCCCACTCGATCTGCAGGGTCCGGTTGTAGCGTTCGACCTTGCCGTTCTGCCACGGGCAGTGGGGTTTGATCAGCACGTGGGTGGCTTGGAGGGTCGTCAGGACGGCAGCCACGTCGTCGCTCTTGGTGTAGGACCAGTGGTTGTCGGTCATCACCCGTTCGATCCGGGCGATCCCGAGGGCGGCGAAGGCGGCTGCGGCGCGGGCGATGAAGCCGGCGCAGGTCGGGCCTTGCTCGTCGGGAAGGATCTCGGAGTAGGCGGCCCGGGAGTGGTCGTCGACCATGGAGTGCACGTAGTCGTAGCCGATGCGTGCCTTCTTCTGGGCGCTGGTCTTGCCGATCTGACGGCCGTGGGCCTTCCAGCCGCCGCCGTCGGGGATCTTGCCGATCTTCTTGACGTCGACGTGGACCAGCTCCCCGGGCCGGGAACGTTCGTAGCGGACCGCGGTGGTCTTCGATGCCCGGATCACCTCCCCGGTGATCGGGTCACACACGCATAACCGAGGCACGTCGTGGCGGCGCAGGATCCGCGAGACCGTGCGTGGTGCCAGACCGAGCTCTGGGCCGAGCCAGTCCTGGCCGCGACGTTCGCGAGCTCGAACCTGCAGCACCCGACGCTCCACATGATCGGGGGTCTTGGCCGGGCAGTGGTGCGGCCGAGACGACCGGTCGTAGAGGCCGTCCTCCCCTTCCGCGTCGAAGCGGGCGACCCAGCGGTGCGCGCACTGGCGAGAGACGCCCTGGGCCTTCGCGGCATGAGCCACCGGCCAGCCCTGAATGCGGACGCGGGTGACCAGCAGCAGCCGGCCATGAAAGTTCAGACGAGCATTACGGTGAGACACGAGGACCTCCGGACGGTCGGCGACTTAGACATCACCCACCGCACCCGGAGGTCCTCCCTACGTCAAACACCCCAACGGTGTGTCACCAACGTCCCGGCCGAGTACACCTAGGGCGCGTCGCCAGTCACCCGTCGGGCGACGGAGTGCGCCGGGGCACGTCACAATGACGCCGTGACCCCGACCAACGGCGTGCCGGCGCTGAACGTGCGTGTCATGGGCGTCACCATTGCGATCGACCCCGAGGACCAGGCCACGCGCGACCGCCTGGCGCACCAGTGGGCCCGCGCGGTCGCATCCGACACCGACGAGGCGGCCGGGCGCCGGGTGGAGGCCCTCGCCGAGGCCGGTGCCGACGTGGCCCTGGGCGCCCGGCGCACCGAGATGCTCGAGGACACCGCCGCCCAGGTCCGCGCCACCGGTCGCCGCGCCCTGACCGTGACCACCGATGTGGCCGACCCGGAGTCGTGCACCGCCCTGGTCGCCGCCGCGATGGCCGAGTACGGGCGGGTCGACGTCCTGGTCAACAACGCCGGCGTCGGTACGGCGGTCCCGGCGACCCGGGAGACGCCGGAGCAGTTCCGCCACGTCATCGACGTCAACCTCAACGGCAGCTACTGGATGGCCCAGGCCTGTGGCCGGGTGATGCAGCCGGGTTCGAGCATCGTGAACATCTCCTCGGTGCTCGGGCTCACCACCGGCGGCCTCCCGCAGGCGGCGTACTCGGCCTCCAAGGCCGGCATCATCGGCCTGACCCGCGACCTGGCCCAGCAGTGGACCGGGCGCAAGGGCATCCGGGTCAACGCACTGGCGCCGGGCTTCTTCGCGAGCGAGATGACCGACACCTATCCCGACGGCTACCTCGACCTCGCCATGATGCGTGTCCCGACCGGCCGTCTGGGCGACCCCACCGAGCTCGCCGCCACCCTCGTCTGGCTCGCCTCCCCCGCCGCCGGCTACGTCACCGGCCAGACCATCGCGGTCGACGGCGGCATCACCATCGCGTGACCACCCGCAGGTCGAGGAGGGCCGACGAACCGACCGGTCGCCGCGCCGAGTAACCACCCCATGCACCCACTGGTGACCCGCTTGAGCGGGGTACCAGTGGGCTCAACGGGTGGTTACTCATCCAGATCGGGCGCGTCGGGTGTCTCGTGACGGTCGCTGCGCGACCTCCTCGACCAGCGACCCGAGGGCTGCCGCTAGCCTGCGGCGGTGCCCGCCTGGACCTACCGTCCCGAGCTGGACGGGCTCAGGTCCGTGGCGGTCTACCTCGTGGTGCTGTTCCACTGCGGGGTCGGGCCGTTCGACGGTGGATTCATCGGGGTCGACCTGTTCTTCGTGCTGTCGGGGTTCCTGGTCTCGCACGTGATCTGGGCCGAGGTCGACCGGAGCGGCTCGTTCCGGCTCGGCTGGTTCTACGCCCGGCGGGTGCGACGCCTGCTCCCGGCGGCGGTGCTGGTCATCGTCGTCACGGCCGCGGTCCAGCTCCTCGTCGCCAGCGCGCCGCAGCGCAGCGGCATGGTGCGCGACGCCCAGTCCGCCCTGGTGTACCTCTCGAACTGGCACTTCATCGCCGACAGCCGCGACTACTTCGCGGGCGACGCGGTGGATGCCAGCCCGTTCCTGCACTTCTGGTCCCTGTCGATCGAGGAGCAGTTCTACGTC
>DATDAP010000364.1:0-8795 GCA_036525335.1 Microlunatus sp.
GAGATTCGCCTTGACCGTCTGGCGACCACGTATGGGAGTGCTAGCCAGGAGGACCCCCGCATCCGCCTGCAGCCGTCCAGGGCCCAGCCGGCGAGGAGCGTGACCCACGCCCGGCCCCTCGGCACCTGGATGCGTCCTCCGGGAGGTCCCGACTGACCATCGACGCTGCTAGACCCGGGCCTCAGATACCGAGGCGCGCCACCCAGGCATGACAACCGCCCTCCTTCGGTAAGGCGCGGAGGGCCCCGTGGGCATGGTCCATCGAGCCCTCACGCGGAGAATGTCATGTTGAGGACATTGCACGAAGTGGACACCGATCTTGCTGTCACCAGGTATGACAGGGCCCTAGGATCATGGACATCGGAATGGAGATCCCCCGAACTTCGATCCGATACCGCAGGCCACCCGGGCAACTCCCCTTTGTGCCCGAGCCGTGGCCGACGGCGCGATGGACCTGACGCCATCAGTGCCGCGACGGACGTCCGTATCCGGGAGGGGAATCCCCCGATCCCCTCCCGGACGGACCGCGTCGCATCCGAGCGAACCCGCGTCGCACATCGTACGAGTGTCGCCGCTTGTCCGCCGGACGAGGAAGAGAGCGACGCTCTCCTGATTCCCAGCTGGTTGCAGCAGCCGGGACACTGGCTGCGTGACCTTGTCGGGCACGACATGCAAGGAGCCTCGCCGGCATGCGCGCTTCGGAGCGACAGGCGTGCCCAACGGCGCCTCGACCTGGCATCCGGGTTGCATGCAGTGCCGCCAAATCGCTTGAGATCTTGGCGTATGTGCACGATCAGGCCTGATATCAAGATCATCAGGCTCTGACTTGGGAGAAACACGTGCGCCCCCGGCAGGATTCGAACCTGCGCAACCGCCTCCGGAGGGCGGTGCTCTATCCCCTGAGCTACGGGGGCCCGGCGTCTGGGCCGAGAAGGACTGTATCAGTGGTCGACGGGCCGCACCGAACCGTGGACGCGGCACCAGCAAGCGGCTTTCGCCATATGTCGCCGGGAAGTCAGATCAGGTCACCAGGTACGCGTACCCCGGCCCTGGACACCGTCCGGGAGTCACGTCCGGTCACCAGGCACGCGCACCCGGGCCCCGGACACCGCCCGGTAGTCACTTCAGGTCGTGGGGCAGCACCCCCAGGTCCAGGTGGTGGCCTCATCCGTCCGAGCACAGGCCGCTCTGAGAGGGTGGGGCAGGTGACCCACATGCATGTCGCGGGCTCGATCCACGCCGACGTCCTGAGCCGGGCGCCGGGCTGGTTGGGGGTTCCCGCCGACGTCAACGACCTGCTTCCGGCGCTGTGGAGCCGGAACGTCGCCAAGGACACCGACGGCGTGCTGACGGTCGCGGGACTGACGGTCACCGAGATCGCCGAGCAGGTCGGTACGCCGGTCTACGTGGTCGACGAGGACGACCTGCGCAACCGGGCCCGGGACTTCGCCACGGCCTTCGCGGGCTGGGACGTCTACTACGCCGGCAAGTCCTTCCTGTGCACGGCGGTCGCCCGCTGGGTCGCCGAGGAGGGGCTCGGCGTCGACGTCTGCACCGGGGGCGAGTTGTCGGTGGCCCTGCGGGCCGGGGTGGACCCGCGCACGATCGGTCTGCACGGCAACAACAAGAGCGACTCAGAGCTCGAGCTGGCCCTGGATGCCGGCGTCGGCAGGATCATCGCGGACTCCTTCGACGAGATCGACCGCATCGACCGGCTGGTCGTCGGCCGCGGACTCGGTGAGCGGCCGCGGATCATGGTCCGGGTCACCACCGGTGTCGAGGCACACACCCACGAGTACATCGCCACCGCGCACGAGGACCAGAAGTTCGGTTTCTCCATCGCCTCGGGCCAGGCGCTGGACGCCCTGCGCGCCGTGCACGCCGCGCCGGAGCTCGCCCTCGCCGGAATCCACTCCCACATCGGCTCCCAGATCTTCGACGCCGAGGGTTTCGCGGTCGCCGCCCGCCGGACGCTGCAGCTGCACGCCGCCTTCGCCGCGGAAACGGGTGTCGAGCTCCCGGAGATGGACCTCGGCGGCGGTTTCGGCATCGCCTACACCAGCACCGACACGCCGGCGGCGCCGGCCGACCTGGCTGCGGACATGCGGCGGATCGTCGAGACCGAGTGCGCCACGCACGGGGTGGCGGTCCCACATCTGTCGATCGAGCCCGGTCGAGCGATCAGCGGTCCGAGCGCGTTCGCGCTCTACACCGTCGGCACCGTGAAGCAGGTCCACCTGGACGGCGACGCCATCCGGACGTACGTGGCCGTGGACGGCGGGATGAGCGACAACATCCGCACCGCGCTCTACGCCGCCGAGTACTCCGCCACGCTCGCCTCCCGCCGTTCCGACGCCGGACCGGCCATCTCCCGCGTGGTGGGCAAGCACTGCGAGGGTGGCGACATCCTGGTCCGGGACGAGTTCCTGCCGGCCGACGTCGCGCCCGGGGACCTGCTCGCCGTGCCCGCCAGCGGCGCCTACAGCCGGTCGATGGCGAGCAACTACAACCACGTGCCCCGTCCGCCGGTGATTGCCGTCCGGGACGGCGAGGTGACCACCCTGCTGCGGCGCGAGACACTCGACGACATCCTGCGGCTGGACCTGGGGTAGCCGGGCCAGCCTCGAGTTACCACCGGCGCCGCGCGATGGGGAAGAATGAGCTGCTGCTCGCCCGAGAGTCGGTGTGCGGCCGGCTGGAGAGTGAGCAGTACGGCGATGAAGCAGGACGGCAACGGGCAGGACGACGTGAGGCAGAAGTGACGATGACCACCGAGGCGGTGTCGCGACCGCACGACGAGACGCGCAGCGAGCCGTCGCGATCCTCACCGCACGCGAGGCAACCCCTGCGGGTCGCCCTGCTCGGCTGCGGCACCGTGGGCTCGGAGGTGGCCCGGCTGATCATCGACTCGGCGGCCGATCTGGACGCCCGGATCGGCCGGCCACTGGAGCTGGTCGGGATCGCGGTCCGCCGACTGAACCGCCCACGCGCCGGCATCGACACCCAGCTCCTCACCACCGACGCCGAGGCCCTGGTCCGTCGGGCTGACGTCGACCTCGTGATCGAGGTGATCGGTGGCATCGAGCCGGCCCGCTCGCTGATCCTGTCGGCGCTGCGCCACGGTGCATCGGTGGTGACCGCCAACAAGGCCCTGCTCGCCGAGGACGGCGCCACGCTCTTCACCGCCGCGGAGAAGGCGGGGGTCGATCTCTACTTCGAGGCGGCAGTCGCCGGAGCCATCCCCATCGTCCGGCCGCTGCGGGAGTCGCTGGTCGGCGACGAGATCACGTCGGTGATCGGCATCGTCAACGGCACCACCAACTTCATCCTGGACAAGATGGACTCCGAGGGGGCCGGTTTCGCCGAGACCCTGGCCGACGCCCAGACCCTCGGGTACGCCGAGGCCGACCCGACCGCGGACGTGGAGGGTTTCGACGCCGCGGCGAAGGCCGCGATCCTGGCCAGCCTGGCCTTCCACAGCCGGGTCACCGCGGCCGACGTCTACCGGGAGGGGATCACCGACGTCACGACCTCCGACATCGCCTCGGCGAAGGAGATCGGTTCGGTGGTGAAGCTGCTCGCGATCTGCGAGCTCGCGGGCCAGCCCGACGCGTCGGGGCAGCGCAGCGTCTCCGTCCGGGTGCATCCGGCGATGATCCCGCGGAGTCACCCGCTGGCCTCGGTCGGCGGCGCGTACAACGCGGTGTTCGTCGAGTCCCGCTCGGCGGGCCGCCTCATGTTCTACGGTCCCGGTGCCGGCGGCTCACCGACGGCCAGCGCTGTGCTCGGCGATCTGGTCACGGTGGCCCGGAACCGAGTTCGGGGGGCGGCCGGACCGGGGGAGTCCAGCTATGCCGCGCGCCCGGTCAGCCCGATCGATGACGTGATCACGCGCTATCACATCTCGCTCGAGGTCGCCGACGTCACCGGCGTGCTGGCCAGCATCGCGACCTGCTTCGCCGAGCACGGCGTCTCGATCCAGACCGTACGCCAGCACGGTCGGGGCTCCGACGCCCAGCTGGTGATCGTCACCCACCGGGCCCGGGACGCCGCGCTGTCGGCAACCGTACGGGCGCTCCGGACCCTGCCGGCGGTCCGTGAGGTGGCCAGCGTGATGCGAGTGGAGGGAGAAACATGAACACGACCCTGACGGCCCGACGAGGCGTCATCGACCGGTACCGATCCTGGTTGCCGGTCACCGAGGCCACGCCCGTGATCACCCTCGGTGAGGGCAGCACCCCGCTGGTACCGGCGCAGGTCCTGTCCGAGGAGCTCGGCTGCGAAGTGTGGCTGAAGGTCGAGGGGGCGAATCCCACCGGATCCTTCAAGGACCGCGGCATGACGGTCGCGGTCAGCGTGTCCGCCGGTGAGGGCGCCGAAGCGGTGGTCTGCGCCTCGACCGGCAACACCTCGGCGTCGGCGGCGGCGTACGCCTCCCGCGGGGGACTGAAGCCGATCGTGCTGCTGCCGGCCGGACGGATCGCGGCCGGGAAGCTCGCCCAGGCGATCGTGCACGGCGCGCAGGTCGTGCAGGTCGAAGGCAACTTCGACGACTGCCTGCGGCTGGCCCGGTCATTGGCCGAGAGCTATCCCGTGGCGCTGGTCAACTCGGTGAACCCGGTCCGGATCGAAGGACAGAAGACCGCCGCGTTCGAGATCGTCGACGACCTCGGCGACGCACCCGACCTGCACGTGCTGCCGGTCGGGAACGGCGGCAACATCTCGGCCTACTGGCGGGGCTACGTCCAGTACGCCGAGGCGGGCATCGCCAGTCGTCGGCCACGGATGTGGGCGTTCCAGGCCGCCGGGGCCGCCCCGTTGGTGCTCGGCCACCCGGTATCGAACCCGGAGACGGTGGCGACCGCGATCAGGATCGGCGACCCGGCTTCGACCACCCTCGCGGTGGCCGCGAAAGAGGAGTCGGGGGGTCGCTTCGGTGCCGTCACGGATGACGAGATCCTTGCTGCACAAGGGTTTCTGGCCGCTCGCGAAGGTGTCTTCGTGGAGCCGGCCTCGGCCGCCGGGGTCGCCGGTCTGCGAGGTCTGGGCCGTCGCGGTGAGGTCGACTCCGGTCAGCGCATCGTGGTCACGGTGACCGGTCACGGCCTCAAGGACATCGACACGGCACTGGCGGGCAGGAGCGTGCAGGCCGAGGTGGTGGCGGCCGAGCTGACCAAGGTCGCCCAGGCCTGTGGTCTTGCTGGATGAGTCTCCCGACGGGTCGCGAGGTCGTCGTCGAGGTCCCCGCGACCAGCGCCAACCTCGGTCCGGGCTTCGACTGCTTCGGGCTGGCTCTCGACTGGTGCGAGCGGGTCACTCTGCGCACCGAAGCCAGCGGGTTCCACATCGCGGTGAGCGGCGAGGGTGCAGACCTCGTGCCGCGCGACGAGACGCATCTCATCGTCCGCTCCGTGCTGCTCGGCCTGGCCGATCTGGGCGAGTCGGTGACTGGTCTCGGTCTCGACTGCCACAACACGATCCCGCACGGTCGCGGTCTCGGGTCGTCAGCCGCGGCGATCGTGGCGGGTCTGTTGGCGGCCCGCGCCCTCGCCGGTCGTGATCCCGACCCAGCCTGGACGCTGCGGCACGCGACCGCGATCGAGGGACATCCCGACAACGTCGCGGCAGCGACCTACGGCGGCTTCGTGCTCGCCTACGAGGGTCGCGAAGGGGTGGCGGTGGTCCAGGGGCGGGTGACGCCCAACCTGGCCGTCGCGGTCTTCACGCCGCCTCAGGCCGTGGCCACGAAAGCCGCGCGGGCCCTGTTGCCCAACCGCGTCCCGCACGTGGACGCCGCCGCGAATGCCGCCCGCGCGGCCCTGCTGGTCGAAGCGATCGGCGGCCGCACCGATCTGCTCTGGGAGTCGACCCGCGACTGGTTGCACCAGGAGTACCGCAAACCGGCCATGCCCCGGTCCGCCGAGCTGATGACCCAGCTGCGGAGCGCGGGCCTGGCGGCTGTGATCAGTGGGGCCGGTCCGACGGTGCTGGTGCTGGGCGACTCGGTCACGTTGGCGGCGGCGGGCGCGAGTGGGTGGGTGCCGGCGGTCAAGGGGTTCACCGTGCGTCGCGGTGGCATCGGGTCCGGCGCCCGGGTCATGGCCCCGACCGAGTGCGACGATCGATCCCTCGGTGGTGCGGAATAGACCACCGGAAACGGTGGTTCTACGGTCTGAGGTCGGCACCAGGCATGCTGTGCCCATTTGGCCGACGATGGTGCTAGCCTTTCAGACAGCCGAACGGTGAACCGCGTCGGAATCACCCCCGACGAGCCGTGTACCGTTCCGGCCAAAGCGCCGACAGGTCAGGCGCGACGGACAAGCTCCTTCCCCGTCGACACTCAGAGCCCACCGAATCATACGGTGGTGGCGAGTGGACCTACGAAGACAACGAGCCGTACGCGAGCGAACAGACCGCCGCGGCTCGATGGTGAATCTGGACCGGGCACGCATTGCCCGCTCCGAAAGGACATTCGTGACAGAAATCGCCGAAGCGCAGACCGCCCCGACCGAAGAGTCGGGTGACCGTCGTCGGCGCAAGGGCACCGGCCTCGACGCCATGGTGCTGCCCGAGCTGAAGCAGCTCGCCGGCTCGCTGGGCGTCAAAGCCGGCGGCCTCCGTAAGGGCCAGCTGATCGACGCCATCCGTTCCGCCCAGTCGGGCGGGGGACAGGGGACCGGCGGCGGGAACGGGTCCGGCGGCAGTGAGGCGGCGCCGCAGCAGGGCCGTGCGCCGCGGGAGATCCAGCCGACGCTGGAGACGGCGGTGGTTCCCGAAGGAAGTGATGCGGGGCAACAGCCCGAGCAGCGTCAGCAGGAGCGGCCCCAGGAGCGCGAGCGGGTTGAACGTGAGCCCCGGGCCGAGCGTGAACCTCGCGCCGAGCGTGAACCTCGCGCCGAGCGTGAACCACGAGCCGAGCGTGAGCACCGGACGGACCAGCCTGAGGTGCGGGAGCAGCCCGAACAGCGCGGCGAGCAGCGCGAACCACAGTCTCGGCAGGAACGGTCCGGCGAGGAGCCGAACGGTAGCGCCGACCAGCAGAGCCGGGAGATCCGTCGCGACAACGACCGGAGCGGCGGGCGGGACAACGACAACCGCGGCGGCGACCGCAACGGCTCCAACGCCAACGGCGGACGCGAGCAGCAGAGCCGGCAGGGTAACCGTGACAACCGGGGCAGCGACAACCGGGGCAACGACAACCGGGGCAACGACAACCGGGGCAACGACCGCAACGATCTGGACGAGGACGGCGGCAGTCGGCGCGGTCGGCGGCGCCGCAGCCGCGATCGGCAGAACCGCCGGGGCGGTCGGACCACCGGTGGCGGCGGCATGGACCGCTACGAGTCCGAGCCCGTGGTGTCCGACGACGACGTCCTGACGCCGATCAACGGCATCCTCGACGTGCTGGACAACTACGCCTTCGTGCGCACCTCCGGCTACCTGCCGGGCTCCGACGACGCGTACGTGTCGCTGTCCATGGTGAAGAAGTTCGGGCTGCGCAAGGGCGACGTGATGACCGGCGCCATCCGGAGTTCCCAGGACAGCGATCGCAAGGAGAAGTTCAACCCACTGGTCCGGGTCGACTCGATCAACGGCGCGGATCCCGAGCAAGCGCGCAACCGCCCGGAGTTCGCCAAGCTGACCCCGCTCTACCCGCAGGAGCGACTGAAGCTGGAGACGGCCCCGAACCAGCTGATGGGCCGGATCATCGACCTGCTGGCTCCGGTCGGCAAGGGCCAGCGCGGGCTGATCGTCTCCCCGCCCAAGGCGGGCAAGACGATGGCCATGCAGACGATCGCCAACGCGATCGCGGCCAACAACCCCGAGGTGCACCTGATGGTGGTGCTGGTCGACGAGCGGCCCGAGGAGGTCACCGACTTCCAGCGCACCGTGCACGGCGAGGTCATCGCCTCGACGTTCGACCGGCCGGCCACCGACCACACCACGGTCGCGGAGCTGGCGATCGAGCGGGCCAAGCGGCTGGTGGAGCTCGGGCACGACGTGGTGGTCCTGCTGGACGGCATCACCCGCCTCAGCCGGGCGTACAACATCGCGGCCCCGGCCAGCGGTCGGATCCTGTCCGGTGGTGTGGACTCCGCGGCGCTCTACCCGCCGAAGAAGTTCTTCGGTGCGGCCCGCAACATCGAGCACGGCGGATCGCTGACCATCCTGGCGACCGCGTTGATCGAGACCGGATCGAAGATGGACGAGGTGATCTTCGAGGAGTTCAAGGGCACCGGCAACATGGAGCTGCGGCTGCGGCGCGAGTTCGCCGACAAGCGGATCTTCCCGGCCATCGACGTGGACGCCTCCAGCACCCGTCGTGAGGAGCTGTTGATGAGCCGCGAGGAGCTCAACATCATCTGGAAGCTGCGCCGCGTGCTCTCCGGGGGAGAGAACCTGCAGGGCCTCGAGATGCTGCTCGATCGGCTGCGCAAGACCGGCAGCAACGCCGAGTTCCTGGGCGCGATCACCAAGTCGATCCCGGGTCGCGGCGAGTAGACCGTCTGAGCGGGCCCGCGGGACTAAAGCCGAAGCAGACTGCGTTGGTCGGTTTGGTACCGCGGGTTCTGCTGCGGCACACTGATCCGTTGGTGCCGGTTCACGCCCGTCGATCCCGACACGGCGACCCGGTGCCGGAACAAGGAGAACACCCATGAAGCCCGACATCCACCCGACGTACGTGGAGACCCAGGTGACCTGCACCTGTGGCAACACCTTCACGACGCGCAGCACGAACTCCGACGGCGTCATCCGCGCCGACGTGTGCTCGGCCTGCCACCCCTTCTACACCG
>DATDAP010000365.1:0-2363 GCA_036525335.1 Microlunatus sp.
GATGACCGGGGCGTTGTTCGCCGCGTAGTCCTCCGGCTCCAGCACCCCAAAGTCGACGTCCTCGGCGCCGGCGAGCGCGAACTGCACACTGGTGCCGTTGTCGTCGCCATGGAAGGACGACTGATAGTCACCAGGCAGCAGATCTCGCTGGGCGTCGTCGAACTCGATGCGCAGCGGCGTCTCGTCGGCAACCGAGCTGGTGTCGATCGTGTAGGTGCCGTCGGCCCCGGTATCCGCCTCGCCAACCAGCTCGTTGTGCTCGTCGTACGCGATGACGTGGATCCCGGCCATCGGGAGATCCGTCTGGACCCCCGTCGCGGTGTCTCCGGCGTCCCGACTGCCATCGCCGTCGAAGTCCTGGAAGACGACGCCGCTGACCGATCCGGGCGCAGCATGCGCGATGTCTGGGCCGAGGATTACGGTCCCGACGAGGCCCAGCAGGAGAGCGAGTACAAGTACCAACCCGCGGCGCGCGGCGCGTGGTCGAGTCCTCGTCACGATGCTGCTCCCGTCCCCGTGTCTGCGAAACCGGCTGGAACTAGGCGAAACGCCGAGCAGAGTGATTCTTGGGGAATTCTCACAGGTTGGCAAGACAGCGTAAACACCCACGTGAGGTGCAGGTGCGTCCCAGGCGCTACAGCGACACCTAGACTCACCGCTATGCGAGCGTCGCGATGTCGCCGGCGGGTGGCGACGGTGACCGCGGCGCTTCTCCTGCTCCTCATCCCGGCCTGCTCGGACGAGGAGAGCGGGCCCGCACCTTCAACGATCCGCGTTCCCGCCGAGTCCGCGAGCATCCAGGCCGCCGTCGACAAGGTGGCGGCGGGCGGCGTGGTGCTGGTCGACCCCGGCACATATCGGGAGACGGTTACGGTGGCCACCGAGGACGTGACCGTCAGGGGCACGGATCGCAACATCACGGTGATCGACGGTGAGACGACCCGACCCTACGGTGTGGTCGCGATCGGCGACGGTGTACGCATCCAGAACCTCACCGTGCGCAACCACCTGTTCTACGGAGTGCTGGTCACCGGGCTGCACGACCAGAACGGCCCGCGGGCGCCGAACGAGGGCGCGTACGAGCCGTTCGACCCCACCGAGTTCCCGCCTGTGCAGCGGTTCGCCATAGACCACGTGACCGCCCACAACAACGGCCTGTATGGGATCTACGCGTTCAACGCCCAGCACGGAGTGATCACGGACTCCTATGCGTCGGGCTCGGCAGACAGCGGGATCTACGTCGGCCAGTGCCGCAACTGTGACATTTCGGTGCGGGGCAACGTCGCCGAGCGGAACGCGGTCGGGTTCGAGAACGCGAACGCCTCGGGACCGCTGACGATCACCGGCAACAGGTTCGCCGGCAACCGGGTCGGGATGACGTTGCTGTCGAACTACCAGGAGGCATTCCGCCCGCAGCACGACAATGAGGTCGTCGGCAACGTCATCGTCGGCAACGACGAGTCGGACTCACCAGCCCAGGCCGACGGTGGCTTCGGCACCGGTCTTGGAGTCGCCGGGGGACAGGACAACACGATCGAGCGCAACCGGATCACCGGCAATCCCCGGGCGGGCGTCCTGCTGACCAACACCGAAGACCTCCCGGCGGAAGGCAACATGTTCGGTGAGAACCGGTTCGGCGACAACGGCACCGACGTTGCGAACCTGTCCGCCGCGCGGGCGCCCGCGACGACGACCTGCGTCGACACACTCGTCTCGACCGTTCCTTCAGGGTTGGCGCCGGTCCTGCGGGCGGGCTGCCGGCAGGGTGGCGGCGCGGCCCCGCTGCCGAGCGCGTCGCCCGGCGAGCTGCCCGACGTCGCGGTGCCGGCCGGGGCGAACTTCCTGAAAGTTGCCTCGCCGCCACCGCAGCCGAACCTGCCCGCCGACGCCCCGACCGACCGGCTGCCCGATCCGGTGTCGATGCCCGACCCGGACTCGGTGGCTCTACCACCCGCAGATCTGCTGGCGGAGCGGAGCGGGATCCGATGAGCCTCGCCCGTACCGTGTCGACGGCACTCGTCGCGCTGCTGCTCGTCCTCGGCGCCGGCTGCAGCCCCGATACGCCGGACACCCCGGCCGGGCCTCGTCCGGTGACGGCGGAGGAGGCGCAGCTGCTGGCCGCGACACGGTTCCTCAACTACAACGCCGTCAGCCGGTCGGTGGGCACCACGATCGGCGCCCGTGGCCAGCAGGTCCAGGTCACCGGCTGGGTCGACTTCACAACCCACACCGGCTACGCCACGGCCAACGGCGCCGGCTTCGCGCCCCAGCTGCTGCGTTGGAACCTGGGCACCGTCGCCGTGCAGCCCGGTTCTCCGAGCTCGACCGCGGAGCCGGGGATGCCGATGCCGACGAGCGGCTGG
>DATDAP010000366.1:0-5175 GCA_036525335.1 Microlunatus sp.
ACGGTGCGCCAGCTGGCCACTCGTCTGCACGGCAAGGCTCGCGATCGTTGCGACGCGCGTCGCCGGTACGCGGATTCCACTGAGCTCGGCGCACTTTCGGAACCAGTCGTTGGCTTCGTCGAAGCGGGACAGCTCATGGCAAGCGTCGCCGCGCATGCGCGCCAGCTCGGCCCGGCAGCTCAGCGACAGCCCGATCGCCGCGCCCACGGCCAGCTGGTCCAGATGCTGGAGGTGGACCAGGGCGTCGTCGTTGGCGCTGCGACGGATGGCCTGAGCAGCGGCCAACCGGCGGTAGCCGACGGCCGTGCTCGGCTCGTCCGCCCGCTCCCAGTGCTGGGCCAGCTCGGCGAGGTAGGGCTCGAGGTCGTCGCGATGCCGCTGTTCGATGAACGCTGCCAGCTGTCGGTGAAGAGGCTGCCGCTGGGCGAGCGTCAACAGGTCGTAGGTGACCTCGCGGATCATGGCGTGACTGAAGTCGTAGACGGATGGACCGCCGGTCCCCCCGACGGGTGCCAGGATCGCCGCGCCGGCCAGCTCGGACAGCATGGCGTCCACCTGTGCGTGCTCAGCCGGGAAAGGATGGATCGCACGCACCGCCTCGCTCGAGACGCCGAGGCCGATCACACTCGCGACCTTGACGGTCACCTGCTGCGCAGGGCCCAGCCGATCGAGGCGGCCGATGATCAGCTCTCGAAGGTTCTGGGGCACGGCCTGCACCTCGAGGTCGACTGGAGCGACTCGACAGCGTCCCGCCTCCACGGTGACGAGAGCACGCTCGACGAGGGCCCGCGTGAGCTGCTCCGCGTGGAACGGGAGTCCTCCGCTTCGGAGCTGGATGAAGGCGCCCAGGCGTGGGGGCACTTGGTCGACTCCGAGCAGGTCGGCGACCATCGCGTTGACTGCGGCTGCCGCGAGCGGCTCCAGTCGCAGGCGCTCGTCCGCCGCATCGAGGAACCACTCACCCGGGCCGATGTCGTCGCCGGACGGCCGCAGAGCGACGACCCACAACACGTCACTGACCCGACGGATGATGGCGGCGAGCAGCTGCGCCGAGGGTTGGTCGAGCCATTGCAGATCATCGACGAACACGACGAGCGGTCCGCAGGTCGACCGTCGGTGGCGCAGCAGACCGGTCAGCACATCCTCGAGGCCGGTCAGGCGCGCCTGACCGCTGATCTGCGACGCGAGCCCCGGATCCTCGAACGGCAGGGGCACGATGTCGGAGACCAGTGCCGCCCGCGCCTCGGCCGGGTCGCCGCGCAGCGCCTCGAGCAGGCGCGCACTGAGCAGGGCTGGTGGCGGATCCGGCGGATCGTCAGCGGCGGCCAGCAGCTGCCGCACCGGCCCACGCCAGGCGGCGTAGCTCTCCAGAACCTGGAACGGGGAGCAGGCGGTGGTCAGGGTGGCCACGCTCCGTGCCGTGGCGGCGGCACGGAGCCGGTCGAGCAGGTGCGTCTTTCCCCCACCGGCTTCGGACTCGATCGCCAGAAGCGCGCCACGACCGTCCTCGAGCCCATCCAGCAGGGTCTCGAACGTCGTGATCTCGCGCGTGCGACCATGCAGTGCGCGTCCACCGGGAGCGCCCGACTCGTGCTGCGGTCCTCGCGCGTCCAGCGGGTGCGCGATCAGCGGTTCGCGGAATCCCTTCGCTCGGAGGATCTCCCGGGCACCGAAGGCGAAGCGTCGGTTCGGCGTGGCCATCCGCCGGCTCGCGTCGTCGACCAGGATCCGTCCGCGACCAGCCGCGTGCATCAGACGTGCGCCGCGGTGCATGAGTGAGCCGGTGACGAGGAAGTGGCGACGAGTCGCACTGCCGACGTCGCCGCAGAAGGCGCGACCGGTCGCGACCCCCACCGCCGCCTCGAGATCGTCGTCGACCAGCGCACGCCGGATTCGCCAGGCGGCTTCGACGGCGCGCCCAGCGTTGTGTTCGCGAGCCTCCCCGGGAAGCCCGAACCCGATGATCATCACGACGCCCTTGTCACCGACGACGAGCTCGGACACACCGGCCGCCAACGGCACGATCGCTGCGCTGACCACGGCGAGCGCCCGCTGGATCTGATCCGCTGCTCTCGGCGCCGCCGGATCGAGGTCGGGCAGGGTCAGGCAGACGGCGCTGAGCATCCGGAATTCAGCGAGCCAGCCGGCTCGCCCCTCGCTGACCCGCTGGGCGACGAAGGACGGGAGGAACTGTCGCGCCGCCCGGGGGTGGTCGTCGTCTCCGACCACCTGGACGCCCCGCCGGAGTCCGCCCGACGGCTGCCCGATCAGACCGGTGAGGCGGCCGGCGCGTACGGCTCCCGGGGGAACGGCACCGGCCGACTCGAGGCGCTGCGCGAAACCCGCCGTGACGACGACCTCGCCCGGCTGACCGGCATGCGCGAGGTCCCCCAACGCGTGAACGGGTGCGCCGGTGGTCACCAGGAAGCCGCGCCCACCCGGCGCCACCATGGCGACGGCGGTGATGGCGCCTGCGGACATCGCCACCCGGTGCCGAAGATCGGTGCCGGAACCCGGCCGCCATGACCGCCCGGATCGCTTGGCCAGCTCGAGCGCCGCTTCGGCGGCTCGCCGAGCGACCTGCTCGGGCTCAGTCTCGTCGGTTCGCCAGACCGCCAGCACCGCGTCGCCTTCGATGCTGACGACGTCACCGCCGTACGTGCCGACGATGTCGAACACTGCCCCGAAGTAGCTGTTCAGGATGATGTTGAGCTGCTCGGCCCCGTGTGTCCCGGTCGCGAAGCGCTCGGTCAACGCCGACGACTCGGCGATGTCGACGAACAGCAGGACGCCGTCGAAATCGTCCTGCCGGAAGGTCTGGCCGGCGGCGACGGCCGGCAGCTGCCGGCGCAGGAGATCGGAGACGTAGGCACCGATCCGCATGCTGCGGAATGTAGCCCAGCGGAAACAGTCGCCGACACCCTGCCTGGCCGCTTGGTGTGCACTCCCCTCCTCCGACTCCGCGTGTGTTGCAGCCACGCGGAGTTGGTCTGTGGGGTGCCGGACGAGAGGTGCGGGTCAGGCTTGCGTCTCCGGCGAGTGCTCGTGCTCCCCGAGGTCCTGGGCGTTCACTCGCCCGTTGTGGTGCTTGCCCTCCAACCGGATCACGTGCAGCACCGCATTGATCAGCGCCAGGTGGGTGAAGGCCTGCGGGAAGTTGCCCAGGTGCTGGCCGGTGTGGGCGTCGATCTCCTCGCCGTACAGGTTGAGGGGCCCGGCGAAAGACAGCAGCTTGGCGCACAGCTTGCGCGCCCGGTGGTACTCGCCGATCTCGCACAACGCCGAGACCAGCCAGAACGAGCAGATCGTGAACGACCCCTCCTCCCCCTCGAAGCCGTCGTCGGTCTCCTCCACCTTGTAGCGCAGCACCAGCCCGTGCACGGTCAGCTCGTCGGCGATGGCCAGCACCGTCGCCCGGATCCGCGGGTCGTCGGCGGGCAGGAACCTGAGCAGAGGTGCGAGCAGCAGTGAGGCGTCCAGGGCCTTGGTGCCGTAGTACTGGGTCAGCACGCCGCGCTCGTCCACGCCGTTGGCGAGGATGTCCTCCTTGATCTCCTCCGCCGCCAGATCCCACTCGTCGGCCTTGGCCTTCTCCCCCGCCAGCCGGGCCAGCTTCGCCCCACGGTCGGCCGCCACCCAGCACATGATCTTCGACGAGGTGAAGTGCTTGAGCTCGCCGCGGACCTCCCAGATGCCGGCGTCCGGCTCGCGCCAGTACTTCAGCGCCTCGTTCACCTGCTTGTCCAGGATCGGCCAGATCCGGCCGTCCAGATGGTCGGCGGCCTTGGCGTGCAGGTAGACCGAGTCCAGCAGGGCGCCCCACACGTCGTGCTGCTGCTGCGCGTACGCAGCGTTCCCGACCCGCACCGGGCGGGAGTTGGCATAGCCGGCCAGGTGGTCGAGCTCGTACTCGGTCAGCTCCCGCTCGCCGGCGATGCCGTACATGATCTGCAGGTGGTCGTCGCGTTCGGCGACGTCGGCGATGAAGGAGAAGAAGTCCAGCGCCTCCCAGTCGAAGCCGATCGAGTAGAGGCCCCACAGCGCGAACGTCGCGTCCCGGATCCAGGTGAAGCGGTAGTCGTAGTTCCTTCCCCCACCCGGGGTCTCCGGCAGCGAGGTGGTGCCAGCGGCGGCGATCGCGCCCGTGGGGGAGTACGTCAGCCCCTTCAGGGTGAGTGCGCTGCGCTGCAGGTAGGTCCGCCACGGGTGGTCCGGAAAATGCCCGCGGGCCAGCCAGTGCTGCCAGTGGTGAGCGGTCCAGACCTGCCGTCGGTACGCCTCCTCGTACGTCATCGGCGGTTCCTTGCCGCCCCACGACAGCGCCACGAACCGGGTGTCACCCTCCTTGAGCAGGGTCCGGGCGCTGGCCTGGCCGCCCTCGAAACCCAACCGCAGATCGGTGGTCAGGGTCATCGCGAAGTCGACCCCGTCGGCAGTCGCCCGGCCCTGGTGGTAGCCGTGCTCGGTGTACGCCCAGGCGGCCGTCCGCCGGCCGTAGTCGAAGACCGGCTCGCAGTCCATCACCATCTGCACCTCACCGGAGACGCACCGGACGGTCCGCAGCAGGATGTGTTCGGCGTCGTAGTCGTTGGGTGTCCGGCGATGGGTTTTCGACCGGGTCTCCTCGTGCCGCCAGGGACCCATCAACAGCGCGTCGCGGACGACGATCCATCCGTTGGCCATGCCCCAGCTGGTCTCGACGATCATCGTGCCCGGGAGGTAGCGGACGTCGGCGGGCACCTCCACATCTACCGGGGAGATCCGGAACGACCCCGCGTGCGGACCGAGCATCCGCCCGAAGATGCTGGCGGAGTCGAACCGGGGGACACACATCCAGTCGACCGAGCCGCCCGGTGCGAGCAGGGCGCACACCTCGCCGTCGCTGAGGAACCCGTAGTCGCCGATGGGCACCGAGCGGGCCCGGTGGGAGGGACTCGCGTGCTGGTGACCGATCGCCTTGCTACTCGCCATGGGGGCAACATTGTCCCGGTGCGATTTCGGGCGCAAGAGGCAAATTGGAACGTTCGTGTCACGATAGACGCTGCACGAGTGGCACGAGCAACCCGGGATCGTCGTCCCTGGGGAAGGACGCGATGAGCGGGAACGCAAGCTTTCGACTGGGCAACACCTCCGTCTTGTCGGTCTGCGCGGTCGAAGCGCCGATCGTCATGCCGT
>DATDAP010000367.1:0-7940 GCA_036525335.1 Microlunatus sp.
GGGGTGATCGGCTCGATGTAGGTGGCGTCGGCGAACTCCGGGTCGGTCATGATCGTGGCCGGGTTGGAGTTGACCAGGATGACCCGGAACCCCTCCTCCCGCAGCACCCGACAGGCCTGGGTGCCGGAGTAGTCGAACTCGCAGGCCTGGCCGATCACGATCGGACCCGAGCCGATGACCAGGATCGAGCTGATGTCGGTCCGCTTCGGCATCAGCGACCACCCTTCTTGCTGGTCATGAGCTCCACGAAGCGGTCGAACAGGTAGCTGGCGTCGTGCGGGCCGGCCGCCGCCTCGGGGTGGTACTGCACCGAGAAGGAGGTCAGGTTCCCGTCGTCGTCGCGGAGCTCCAGACCCTCGACCACGTTGTCGTTGAGTCCGACGTGGCTGACCGTGGCGATCCCGTACGGGGTCTCGGCGGGCTGGCCGAGGGGCGCGTCGACGGCGAAGCCGTGGTTGTGGGCGGTGATCTCGACCCGCCGGGTGGTCAGGTCCATCACCGGCTGGTTGATGCCGCGGTGCCCGTACGTCAGCTTGTAGGTGCCGAACCCCAGCGCGCGACCGAACAGCTGGTTCCCGAAGCAAATCCCGAAGTACGGGATGCCGGCGGCCAGCACCGCACGCAGCACCTCCACCGGGCCGTCCGCGGCCTCCGGATCGCCAGGCCCGTTCGAGAAGAAGACCCCGTCCGGCTTCCGGGCGGCGATGTCGGCGTAGGTCGCCGCGGACGGCAGCACGTGGGTCTCGATCCCCCGCTCGGACATCCGGTAGGGCGTCATCGACTTGATGCCCAGGTCGAGCGCCACCACCGTGAGCCGCTTCTCGCCGCGGGCCTCGATCACGTACGCCTCGGTCGTGCTCACCTCGTCGGCCAGGTGCGCGCCCAGCATGGTCGGCTGCTCCAGCACCCGGGCCAACAGCGCGGCGGGATCGCTTTCCACGCTGGACACGCCGACCCGCATGGCCCCGCGCTCCCGCAGGTGCCGAGTCAACGCTCGGGTGTCCACGTCCGACATCCCCACGATGCCCTGGGTGGCCAGCTCGTCGGCCAGGCTGCGCCGCGAGCGCCAGTTGGACGAGACCCGGGCGGCGTCGCGGATGACGTAGCCGGCGACCCAGATCCGGCCCGACTCGTCGTCCTCGTCGTTCCAGCCGGTGTTGCCGATGTGCGGGGCGGTCGCGACGACCACCTGACGGGCGTAGCTCGGGTCGGTGAGCGTCTCCTGGTAGCCCGACATGGCGGTGGCGAACACCGCCTCGCCGAAGGTCTCCCCGATTGCGCCGAAGGCGCTGCCACGGAAGGTCCTCCCGTCTTCGAGAACGAGGATCGCCTCGGGGACCTGCGACGTGGTCGCGGGCGTGGGAGAACCAGCAGCGTGCATGACCGTCCTTTCCTGCCTCACTGGACAGGTCTTAAAGGGTGGCTTTGACCGCGTCCGAGGGTAGCAGTCTTCGGCCCTTACGCCCGACTCGACAGAGTATTTAGTTGCGCTATGCATCTCCTATGTCTATAGTTGTATGAAGCAAGCAACGAGGCTTCACCATCATCACCCACTGCCGAAGTCGCAGGAGATATTCCGTGTCCGCCACTGTCGCCCCACGCCGTGCCGCCGAGCCGGCGCTCATGACCCATCGCCAGATCCTCGAGGCGATGACCGGTCTGCTGGCCGCCCTGTTCACCGCCATGCTGTCCTCCACGATCGTGTCGGTGGCCCTGCCCACGATCATCGGGGACCTGGCCGGCACCCAGCGTCAGTACACCTGGGTGATCACCGCCGCCCTGCTGGCCACCACGGTCTCCACCCCCATCTGGGGCAAGTTGGCCGACCTGTTCGACAAGAAGCGGCTGGTCCAGGTGGCCATCGTCATCTTCGTCGCCGGATCGGTCGCCGCCGGGTTCGCCCAGACGGTTCCCTTCCTGCTGGCCATGCGGGTCGTCCAGGGCCTCGGCATGGGCGGCCTGACCGCCCTGGTCCAGGCCATCATGGGCACGATCATCGCGCCGCGGGAACGCGGCCGGTACGCCGGCTACATGGGCTCGGTGATGGCCGTCAGCACGGTCTCCGGTCCGCTGCTCGGTGGCTTGCTGGTCGACACCGCCCTCGGCTGGCGCTGGTGCTTCTTCGTCTGCGTACCGCTGGCCGTCATCTCGCTGTTCGTGATCCAGTCCACGCTGAAGACGTTCGACGTAGGCCGCGCGCACCCCGAGATCGACTACCTCGGCGCCGTCCTGCTGGCCGGCACCGCCAGCCTGCCGATGCTGTGGGTGACCTTCGCCGGTGACGACTTCGACTGGTGGAGCTGGCAGACCGTCGCCTTCCTCGGCTCGACCATCGTCCTGCTCGCCGTCACCGTGTGGTGGGAGCTGCGCACGCCGGAGCCCCTGGTGCCGATCCGGCTGCTGGCCAACCGGACCGCGATCCTGGTCATCGTGGCCAGCGTCTCCGTCGGCATCGGCCTCTTCGGCGGCACCACGTTCCTCGGGCAGTACTTCCAGCTGGCCCGCGGCTACAGCCCGACCCACGCCGGTCTGCTGACCATCCCGTTGATGGTCGCCCTGCTGCTGTCCTCGACGCTGTGCGGTCAGCTCGTCAGCCGTACCGGCCGCTTCAAGCGGTTCCTGGTCGGCGGGGCAGTCTCCCTGACCGCCGGTCTGGTGGTGCTCGGCAGCGTCGACCACACCACACCGATCTGGTTCCTCATGATCGGGATGGCCCTGATGGGTCTGGGAGTCGGCGCCATGATGCAGAACCTGGTGCTGGCGGTGCAGAACACCGTGGACGTGAAGGACATCGGCTCCACCTCGGCGAGCGTGGCCTTCTTCCGCTCGCTCGGAGGCGCCCTCGGAGTCTCGGTGCTCGGTGCGGTGCTGGCCGACCACGTACAGAAGCTGATCGTCGACGGTCTGGCCGCCCTGGGGATCACCGGCTCCGGCTCGGCCCCGGCCAGCCTGGACCTGTCCGACCTGCCGGCTCCGGTGGTGCAGATCATCCGCGGCGCGTACGGTGACGCCACCGGCCTGATCTTCCTGATCGGGGCGGGTGCGGCGCTGGTCTCGCTGATCGCGGTGTCCTTGATCAAGGAAGTCCCGCTGCGCAGCACGATCAGCTTGAAGACCGAGGCGCCCGCCGCGGCCGGCTCGCGCTGAGCGAAGCAGCCCGCTGACACAGCAACGCGGCCTTCCCTTCGGGGAGGCCGCGTTGTCGTCGGTGGAGCGGTGCTCAGGCGATCTCGGCGGTGGTGGTGGCCTCGGGAGCCACCTTGGTCTCCACGACCGTCCGCAGCACGCCGTTGACGAACTTCGGCGAGTCGTCGGTGGAGAGGTGGGCGGCCAGACCGACGGCCTCCGAGACCGCGACCGCGTCCGGCACCGGGGTGTGGTCGATCTCGAACACGGCGAGCCGCATGATCGTCCGGTCGACCCGGGGCAGCCGCTGCAGGCTCCAGCCGTCGGCCAGGGCGACCACGATCCGCGCATCGATGGCGACGCGGTGGGTGCTGACCCCTTGGACCAGCGTGGTGGTGAAGTCACGCACCGGCGGTTCGGCATCGGCCGAGCGCTCGGCCAGCGTGCTCAGCAGGTCGGTGTCCCGTAGGTCGGCCTCGAACAAGATGTCGACGGCGCGCTTGCGGGCCTTGGTCTGGGTGCTGCTGTGGGTCGTGCGTGCGGTCATGCCCGTTCTTCGCTGCTCGGTGTGGCTCAAGAGCCGACGCGGCCGAGGTAATCGCCCGTACGGGTGTCGACCTTGACCTTCTCGCCGGTGGTCAGGAACAGCGGGACCTGGATCTGCAACCCGGTCTCCACCGTGGCCGGCTTGGTGCCGCCGGTGCTGCGGTCGCCCTGCAGGCCGGGCTCGGTGTAGGTGACCTCGAGCTCGACCGACGCCGGGAGATCCAGGTAGAGCGGGTTGTCCTCGTGGATCGCGACCGTCGCGTTCTGACCCTCGAGCAGGTAGTTCTTCGCGTCGCCCACGGTCTCGTCGGCGATCGACAGCTGCTCGTAGCTGCTGACGTCCATGAACACGAAGCCAGCACCGTCGTGGTAGAGGTACTGCATCTCACGACGGTCCACGTTCGCGGTGTCGACCTTGGTGTCGGAGTTGAACGTCCGGTCGACGACCTTGCCGGACAGCACGTGCTTGAGCTTGGTCCGCACGACCGTGTTGCCCTTGCCGGGCTTGTGGTGCTGGAACCAGACCACCGACCACAGCTGACCGTCGAGGTCCAGCACCATGCCGTTCTTCAGATCGTTCGTCGACGCCACGTCGTTGCCCTTCGCGTACTTGGTGAGTTCCTGTGGCCCACACGGGGCCAGCGAGTGAGTCTAGTCGCTGCGCACCGCCCGTTGCTCCGGCTGCGCCGGGACAACCGAGGGGTTCAACCGGCCAGCCACGGCGTGTCGCGCCCGGACAGCTCATTGAACCCCGGGTTTGTCCCGCGAAGGGCTACCGCCTCCTGGGTCGTGGCGATCACGTACGCGGGATCCTGATCGAGCATGTGCCAGGTGAACCGCAGCACCAGCCAACCGCGGAGCATCAAAGCGTTCTGCCGGATCCGGTCGCTCTCGAAGAGGTCCACGTCGGTCTCGTGCAGTCGACCGTCGATCTCGCTCGCGACCCGCCCCCGGCGGAAGGCGATGTCCAGGTAGTAGGTCCCGATATCGGGGACCACCGTCTTGAGGTTGGTCGCCCACCCGGTGATGCCCGCCCGCCGGTAGATCCGCTGCGCCAGCCGCTCGGCCGCGGACCACGGCTCGTCGCGGGAGTCCAGCAGCACCCGCCGTCGGTCGGTGTGCCCGCGCCGGTGAGGAGTGAGCTGGATGGCCTCGTGCATGCTCGGCAACGACGCGACGCGCTGACGTAGCGCGATGTCGATCGGGTCGGTGAAGTCGGAGGTGGCCAGCTCGACGGCGGTCAGAGCGGGCACGGTGATGCGTACGTGTTCGACCTCTCGGACCAGGTCGGCTGGGATCCGCCGCTCGACGAAGGTGAAGCCTCGCCGGCGCGCGTGCCGGACCGGTGACGCCACCACGAGGGGCCCGACCGTGATCTTCGGCCAGTAGGTCAGCGCCGCGGCTGCTCGACCGCAGATGACGGCGGACGGATCCCAGCGAGCCACGGCGGCGGCCTTGATGGCCAGCTCGTCGGCCCCGCCCGGCGTCGACGTAGACACCCGGCAGCAGACGCCGGAGCCGGCCGGCTTCGGCGCCTCGGAGGATCGCGTGACGCAGGTCGCGGTGCTCCCGCGCGAGGAGAACGGGGTCTTCGGTCAGCAGCTGCTCGATCAGCGTGTCGCTCTTCATGGAGTGAATCTGTGGATCGCGCCCGAGATCGACCGGGGTGCCGGCAGATCTGTGGACAGCGAAAGAGGCTCGCCCTGGCCTGTGGATGAGCGGCGACCGGGACAAACGCGGGGCTCAGTGGCCTGCCGAGGTGCGACACGCCGCCGTGCGACCGGTGAGCCGCAGGTTTGTCCAGCTCTCCGGTCGGCTGGGAGCTGCTCGGCCCCGACTGGAACCTCAGACGATGCTGAAGCCCTCCGGCAGACCGGCCCGACCGGTCAGCGCGCGCACCACCACCGGGGCTCCGTCGGTGAGCGCGACGACGCCGGCGGCCAGCGCCAACGCGGCCCGCCACACCTCGAAGCCGAAGGCCGGCGGCGCGACACCAAGGGCGTCGGCGATGTCTACGCCGTGCACCACCAGCTCGAAGGTGCGGGTCTCAAGGTAGACCGAGAGCCGCATGCCGCCCGCGATGGTGGCGATCACCGGGTCGTCGGCTCGCTCGCACTGGGGCAGTACGCGGTCCACGATCGCGGTGAACGCCTCAGCCGGTCGAGGACCGAGTGCCTGGCCGGCGTCGCGGCCGCGCTGGGCGACCCCTCCACCGGCGTCCGCCGCGAGGCGTTTCCCAGCCGCTATGTATGCCGCGGCGGTCGCCAGATCCTCGTGCTCCGCCGGCCGCTGGAGATAGGTCTCGACGGTCAGCAGGGAGCGGCTGGTGTGGCCGACCAGGGCTCGCAGGTCCCACTCCCCCAGCCCGCGGCCATCCCAGCGATCCGGCGGGATCCCACCGACCAGGTCGGCCACCGCCCGGGCCGCTTGGCCGAAGAGGTCTGCCTGCACGCGTACCGAGCTCATCTCCACTCCTTCCGCCTCACGAGAACAGCCGGGCGATGATCGCACTCGCGCCGAACGCTACTGCCAGGAACAAGACGCAGCGTCCCAGGAACAGGGCGACCGCGAACAACCAGGCCGGCATCTTGGTCGCCGGGACCAGGAACTGGACCGCGAACACGGGTGGCAGTCCGGTGGCCCCGGACAAGAAGATGATCGCCGATCCCCAGCGGCTGTGCCCGATCAGGGCCAGCAGTCGCGCCGACCAGCGCCGGTAGGCCGATCGGATCCGCCCGGGTGGGCCCTGGTCGGGCTTCGCGGCCGTGCGTTCCCGCAGCCGGTCGATGCGGTGCTGCAGGAAGGGGAGGCGGGTGCCGTGGCGCAGACCCAGCACGATGGCGGTCTTGCCGATGGTCTGCCCGAGGGCCACGCCGACCGCCGCCGACACTTCGGCGGTCAGCCCCAGGGCTTGGGCGGCCACGATGTAGACCTCGGAGTTGAAGACCGGGATGAACGACGACAGCAACCCGTAGCCCACGGAGGCGAGGAACTCCGCGACCAACCGCCAGTCCACCTCGGTCGACGATCAGCAGATCGCTGCGTACGCGGCCGCGAGGAGCTCGGGCTCCGGACCGGCCAGGATCGCCGGTCGTGCGAGCCCGTGCAGCACGACGAAGCGCAGGGTCGATCCGCGCGACTTCTTGTCCACCGCCATCAGGGCGCTCAGCTCGTCGTACGCGTCCGCCCGGTAGGTCGTCGGCAGCTGGAGTGAGGACAGCACGCTGCGGTGCCGCGCGACGAGGTCGGTGTCGATCAGTCCGACCCGCCGGGCCAGCTCGGCCACGAAGACCATGCCGGTGCTGATCGCCTCACCGTGCCGCCACCGGTACCGCTCGTGCTGCTCGATGGCGTGGCCCAGGGTGTGACCGTAGTTGAGGGCCTCGCGGCCCACCTGGGTGCCGACCGAGGTCGCCTCCCGCAGATCGGCCGAGACCACCGTGGCCTTCACCCGAACGGCCCGGCGGACGAGCTCGGCCAGCACCGGACCGGTCGGATCCAGAGCGGTGGTGGGATCCCGCTCCACCAGCGTGAGGATCTCCGGGTCGGCGATGAAACCGCACTTGACCACCTCGGCCATCCCGGACCGCAGCTCGGCGATCGGCAGATCGGTGAGGGTCTCGAGGTCGCAGATGACCCCGACCGGTTCGTAGAAGGAGCCGACCAGGTTCTTGCCCTCCGGGGTGTTGATCCCGGTCTTGCCACCCACGGCCGCGTCGACCATGGCCAGCAACGAGGTGGGTACGGTGACCAGCCGGACCCCACGCAACCAGGTCGCCGCCACGAAGCCGGCCAGGTCGGTGGTCGAACCGCCGCCGAGCCCGACCACCGCGTCGGAGCGGGTGAAACCGGCCGAGCCGAGCACGGACCAGCAGCGCGCGGCGACCTGCGCGGTCTTGGCGGCTTCTCCGTCGGGTACGTCGATCCGGACCGGCTCGATGCCCGCCTCGCTCAGCGCATGCACCACCCGCTCCGCGGCGTCGACCATTGTCGGGGGGTGCAGCACGGCGGTCTTGCGGACCCCGTCGCCGACCAGCGCTGGGATCCGATCCTGGAGCCGATGACCGATCAGCACCTCGTACGGGTGGTCGGCGGACACCCGCACGCTCTCGACCGTCATGCGGCACCCACCGTCACGCGGGCAGCCCGTCCACGACGACGACCACGACCTCGTCGGCGGTGCGACCATCGGTGGAAACCGTCACGGTGGCGACCTCGCCGTAGAGGGGGGTCCGCTGGTTGAGCAGTTGGATCAGCCGGCCGCGCAC
>DATDAP010000368.1:0-5856 GCA_036525335.1 Microlunatus sp.
CACCTTGCCGTCCGGGATCTGGCCGTCGTTGTCGTCCAGGAACTTCTGGATCCGATCCTTGGTGAACCCGTTGTCGTTCTGCCACGAGTCCACCGTCGGCAGCACCGCGTTCTCCGCGGTGACCTTCATCGACGGCACCCCGACGCCGGTGGCCGCACCCGCGCCGGCGCCGGCCGGGGCGACGTTCCCGCCGAAGGCGCCGTAGACCACCGTGTGGTCGGCGTGCTCGATCGCCCAGGTCGCGGTCGCGTCGGTGTAGCCGACGGTCTTGTCCTCCATACCGTCGAGGTTGTAGGTGTGCCAGGCGGTGTCGCCGGACTTCTTGATCAGGTAGCCGGTCTCGCCCTGGATGACGATGTCCCCGTCGGTGACCGCGATGCCGCCGAACTCGGCCGCGGTGGTGGTGGCCACCGGGGTCGCCGAATCCGGCGGGGTGCCCCACTCCTCGAACGGGTCGCCGGAGTTCGCCATGTCGGCGATCTCCTCCGGGTACGCGGTGACGTTCGGATTCCACGACTCGTCCATCGCGTCGTACCAGATGTAGTGCTGCTCGTGCGGCTTCTTGCGCCACACGGAATCGAAGTGCTTGATGTAGTGGTCGGCCGGATCGGGGTCGCCGAACTCCTTGTTGAACACCCAGTTCGGCGGCTCGGTCAGTGGGGCCGACGGCGTCGGGAACGGCGTCGCGGTCGACGGCGGTCCGCCCAACTGCTCGGCCAGGTCGGCCAGCGCGTCGTCGACGGACTCCGGCGTCGAGAACACCGGCGCCGGCGCCGCCACCGGGCCGGCGATCTCCTCGAGATTCACCGGGTTGAAACTGGATGCCGCCCAGTCGTCGATCTCGCCGCCGGAGTAGGTGTGGTGGTAGCCGTCGGACCGGCCCACCACGATCAGCGTGGTGCCGTCCTGGTAGGTCTTCTGCCACACCGTGTCGCCCGGCTGCAGGTTGGGCGCTATCGCGGCCAGGGTCGCCTTGGAGTAGTCGTTCAGCGGGGTGCCGTTGACCGTCTCGGTCGCGTCGGCCCAGGACTTGAGCGTGATCTGCGGCGTCGGCGCGACGTACTCGGTGAGCTGGTCGGGGTCGTAGCTGTCGATCAGCTGCCACTCGGACCAGCTCATCGAACTGGTGTCGAGCTTGCCGTCCGGGTTCAGCAGCTTGTAGACGATCTGACCCTGCGGCATCAGCGGGTTGCCGGACGTGTCGACCTGGACGACCCAAATCTCCTCGCCGTCGTTGTCCAGAATCTTGTACGCCTTGAACCCGGGCGGCAGCTGGTACCCGCCGGGCAGCTCGGGCATCCCGTCGCCCAGCGGGGCCGGCTGGTCCGGCGCCTGGATCGGCGCCGACTTGTCGTCCGGGGTGACGTCGGCCAGCGTCGTCCAGGCCGAGTGGCCGCTCTTGCCGCTGGCCAGCTTCTGGTCGACCGCCTTCTGTAGCGCCTCGAGGCCGGCCGGGCCGTTGGGGATCTGCTGGCCGTTCTTGGTCGGGGCGATCAGCTCGGTGTTGTTCCAGAACAACAGCGTCCCGGTGGCCTCCGGCGACGGATCGAGCAGGTAGAACTGGTCGGGCTTGTCGACCGGGGACAGCTGGATGACCGTGGTGCCCGGATGCGTGCGCAGGTGCTCCTGCACCTCGTCCGGGAAATCGGCGAACGATGCGGGTTCGTGGTTGATCCCGGTCACCCCGGACGGGGTGCCCTTGGGCGCACCGTCCGCGGCCGTGTCAACCGTCGGCGGGGCGGCCGGCGCGGTCGGCTCGAGCACCTTGAACCCCAGCGCATCCGCGCCGGCCAGGTACTCCTTGCCGTTGTCGTCGACCAGCGTGTAGCCGGTGCCGCCGTACATCGACGGCGGCGACACGCTCTGGACCGTGAGGATCTGGCCGTACAGCTCGCCGGCGCCCAGACCTTCGTTCCAGCCGGTGAGCTGCACCTTGTCGCCGGACACCAGTTCCATGCCGACGAACGTCTGGGGCCCGGCGTCCGGGTTCGGCGGCAGCACCCCGCTGGGCAGCGGCTGCCCCGGCTTCCACTTGATCGTCGGTGCCGAGTGCCAGTTCCACTCGGACGTCTGCCCGCTGGTCAGGCTGCGCACCTGGTAGTGGGTCAGGTTGTACTTGCCGCCGGCCTTCTTCTTCCACTGGGTCTGCTCGACCAGGTACCAGTTGAACCCGTCCGGTGAGAGCAGGTCGCCGGCCTTGACCTTCGGGACCTGGTCGGCGAACTTCAGCAGGCCGACCGGGGTGGTGTCGATCGGCAGGTCCTCGGCCGACCCGTAGAACTTGCCGTTGTGCACGACCCCGACCGGGTGGAGCAGGGAGTTCCCGTCGCCGCCGACGTAGACCACGGTGAACTCATCGCCCTTGACCGTGGTGATGTCCTGGGTCTTCTCGCCCGGCTTGAGCGCGTAGTCGCTGCCCTTGACCCCGACGACCTGCGGCTCCGGGGCCTGTAGGACCACCGGCTCCGGGGCTGCCTCCGGGACCGGCGGGGTCGGGAAGGGCTCCTGCAGGACCGTGTAGTCGTAGTTGTCCTCGATCATCTCGGCCGGCACGCCGGGGAACTTGATCTGGCCGTCCTCGATCATCTGCCAGTCGGCGCCGGGCGAGTGCTGCACCCAGTAGGTCGGGGTGGCGTCGGGGCCGGGCCCGACGATCGAGATGACCTTGTCGGTGTCCGGGTCGGTTTCCGCCCCGTCGAACACGCCCTCGGCCTGCTGGGTCTTCTTGGTCTCCGCGGAGATGTGGTCCGGCCCGTGCACCGCCGTCATCTGGTCGTTGACGTTCAGCAGCCAACTGGACGGGTTGCCCTTGGCGTCGTGGCCCTTGGCCCAGCCGTTCTCGACCTCCTCGATCTGCACCCAGGTCGGCGCACCGGTGTACTGGTCCAGAATCGAGTCGCCGACCTGGATGTCCAGATCCTTGAGCAGCCCCTCGACCTTGGTGCCCTCCGGGTCGGCGCCCACGTCCGCCGCATCCGCCAGCCCCTTCGGCTGGTGCATGAACGGCGTGGTGTTCTCATTCCAGAACGTCTGCTTGTTACTACCGTCCGAGTCGGCGGTGACCATCAGGGCCGGGGCGACCGAATGCACCACCTGCCAGGTCTGCCCGCCGTCGGCGCTGACCTGGTCGCCCTTGGACAGCGGCAGCTGGGTCCACGGGGCGGCGGCGTCGTCGGTGATGAACGGGCCGGTCGTGGCCGCCGCCTCGAGCAGCTCCTTCTCCCAGTCCTCCAGCTCGGGCTCGGCCGGCGTCTCGACGACCGCCGGCACCTCCGGCATCTCGGCGACCGGCGGCGTCTCCGGGCTCGGCGTCTCCGGCTCGGCGATCGGCTCCGGTGTCGTGTCAACCGGGGCCGCCGGCTCCTGGCTCAGGATCTCGACGGACTTCGTCGACTTGCGCTTCTTCTTGCCCGTCGAGTCCGTGATGAACACGAACGTGCCGGCCGGGTTGACCATCGTGATGACGCCCTCGTGGCCGTCCTTGGCCTTGGCCGTCATGCCGACCGACGGGATGATCCCGTTCGCCGACTTCGGCTGGTCCAGGTCGCCCTTGGCCACGCCCGGCTGGGCCATCGTGCTGGCCATCTTGAGCAGCTGCTCGTCCGGGTGCTCCGAGTTCGGGTCGGTGACGACCGCGTACGGGCCCTTGGGCTTGATGAACACGTACAGCTTGCCGTCCATCTTGGACAGCACCGCGTTGCCGGTGGACGCCTTCGTGCCGTCGCCCAGCACCATCGACTTGTCGCCCGGGGTGGCCGCCTTCGGCACGGTCAGCTCGGCCTGCAGCGCCTCACTGGCGGCCGGCGCGAGGCCGTAGGTGTTGTCCGTAGGTGGCGTGACGGTGTGCTCGGTGCCGTCGACGTCGGTGCTGGTCGCCGGCGCGTCCCAGCGCAGCGCCGTGTAGTCCTTGTTGCCGACCAGGGCCATCGTGTACGGGGCCCCGTCGCCCGCACTGACCAGCGCGTAGGTGCCGTTCGGGGCCACCCCGTGCACCCGCACCGGGCCCGCGTCGGTCATCAGCCGGTCGCCGCGCTGCCAGCGATAGCCCTGCACCTCGCCGGCCTTGATCGTGGCGCCGTGCGTCGGCCGCGGCTTCTCCAGGCCCGGCGTCGCCGTGTTCAGGTGCACGTCGGCGTCGCCGCCGAACGACGACATCAGCGCGTTCATCTGGTTCTGCTGGCCGATGATGTCCAGCGGGTGGCCGGTGTCCTCGTTGAACCCGACGGTGACCGTCTGCCCGGTGGGCAGCCGCAACCGGTCGCCCTGCCGCATCAGGATCGCGGCCTCGGTCAGGGTCAGCGGCTGCCAGTCCCGGCTCAGCCCCTGGGACTTGGCCAGGTCGGCCGGTTCGATCAGCGGGGCCGCGGTCGCCGGCTGGTCGGTGTCCGGCGGCTTCAGGGTCTCCGGCAGGTCCAGCTTGTAGTGGTCGGCGATGAACTTGCGCCGGGCGATCAGGGTGTCGGCGACGCTCGGGCTCAGCCCGACGTTCGCGACCAGGTCCTTGATCTGGCCGGGGGTGATGGCCAGCACCCGGTTCGCCCCGTCGAGTTCGTCCTCGAGACTCATGCCCGCGCCGTACACCGGTTTGTTCTTCGGCTGCGCCCGCAGGCTCTTGAGTTCGGGGACGTCGGGCCCGAAGTCGGATCCCTTGGCCCCGCCCATCGCCCGGTACAGCAGCGCCCCGCCGGAGTCGATCCGCCACACCGTGCCGTTGACGTCCGTCTGTACGTTGTCGTAGGTCGCCCCGAACACGTCCCAGTTGCTCAGCCACGCATCGACGGCGAAGTTCCGGCGGACCTGGGTCAACCACTCGTCGTCGTGCAGGTGGTCGTGCATGTCCTGCTTGCCGCCGACCAGCTTGGAATAGATCATCCCGTCGGTCTGGTCGTAGTCGACCATCGGCACCGGCACGCCGGCCGCGGAGTACAGGTCGTTGGCCAGTTGTTCGTTCTGGCCGTGCTGCTTGGTCTTGGCCTTCTTGACGTAGTACTTGGCCGGCACCGGTGCGATCTCGGGTGCCGCGTCCGTCCCCTCGACCTGCACGCCCAGGTCGTAGAAACCGCCCGGGTTGCTGCCGGCCTGGCCGCCGGTCTTCTTGCTGGTCGCGTCGTCCTTCTTGAGGTGGGCCAGGACCTTGGGTGCGTCGTACAGGTCGGTGTCGGACCGGACGATGTCCGGCTGGCCCAGGCTGACACCGGACACGTCGGTCGGGCTCAGCGTGACGTCGACGGCGTTCTTGGCGGCGCCCTTGGCCCACCCGACGACCTTGCCGTAGCCCCACTTCTTGGACTTCTTGTCCAGCCACTTGGCGATGCCGTACTTCTTGATGAACCGCCCGTCGGGCCCGCGCGGGTGCAGGCTCGGGTCGAACTTGCGGGTGCCGGCCGCGGTCAGCGCGGCCGCGTACAGCACCGGTTCGTACTCGGGCGTGTAGAAACCGGGGATCTCGTCGAGCACCTTCGGCGGGGTCATCACGTCGTCGAACGACTGCCCGCCGGCCAGCTCGAACTCCTGCCGGTCATCGCCCACCCACAGGGCGATCCGGCCGAACCCGACCTGCTCGACGTCGGGCAGCGCGTCGACGGACTCGCCGTAGTCCACGGTCAGGTGCGGGATGAACTCGGGGAACTGCTCGGTGCCGGCCTGGGCGATCTGCACCGGACCGGTTGACACGAGCGCGGTGTGCAGGTCGCTCAGCTCCGGCGATTCCAGCAGCAGGACCTTGGCCTGTTCGTCACCCAGCTCGGCCTTGCCGTTCACCTTGGCGGTGAACTCGGGGGTCCGGGCGGCGACGCTCTTGCAGACCGCGGCCAGCGCCTGCACCACGATCGGCGGCAGGCCGGCGGCGTCGCCGAA
>DATDAP010000369.1:0-6045 GCA_036525335.1 Microlunatus sp.
ATCGGGCACGTACGAGGGTCCGATCCCGTGTCCGATCCTCCTTCTCGGCGGCCGAAGGGTCCAGGGCCGTCCGCTCGTCTACCCTCAGCCCATGGACCAGGCGGGGGACCCGGGGCGGCCACCGTCGGCCGACCCCGGCAAGCCGCCCACCATGGAGGACGTCGCGACCCGGGCGGGGGTGTCCCGGGCCCTCGTCTCCATCGTGTTCCGGGAACTTCCCGGGGCCAGCCCGGAGAATCGTGAGCGCGTCCGCCGAGCCGCCGCCGAGCTCGGCTTCCGGCCCGACCGGCGGGCGAGTCTGCTGGGCAGCAAACGCACCAACCTGCTCGGAGTGACGTTCGGCGTCGGGCACGAGTTCCACGCTGACCTGATCTCGGCCCTGTACGCCGCGGCCGCTCGGCACCGACTCGAGCTCGTCCTCAGTGGCGTCACCGAGCACCGGTCCGAGCAGCAGGCGATCGCCGAGCTGCTCGACTTCCGCTGTGACGCCGTGCTCGTGCTCGGCCCGACGCTGAGCGCGACCGAGCTGGCGGCGTACGGGTCGAGCACCCCGGTCGTGGTCCTGGCACGCGCCGTGGCGGCGCCCGGGATCGGGGTGATCCGTACCGACGACGAGCTCGGCGCCCGGCTGGCGACCGAGCACCTGCTCTCACTCGGCCATCGCACGATCGTGCACCTCGACGGCCGGCGGGCACCGGGGGCCGTCGAGCGACGACGGGGCTTCCTGCAGACCATGCGCGCGGTCGACCTGATAGATCGCGCTCAACTCACGCCGGGTGGTCTGAGTGAGGCGGACGGCGTGAGCGCCGCAGGACGTTTCCTGGCCGAGAGCTCCGGGGAGCCCACCGCGGTGTTCGCCTTCAACGACCAGTGCGCGATCGGTTTCCTGCAGACGGTCCGCGACGCAGGCGTACGGGTTCCCGGCGATCTGTCCCTGGTCGGTTACGACGACAGCCGACTCGCGCACGCGTCCTGGACCCGCCTGACCACCGTCGGGCAGGACACCGCGGCGCTGGCCGAGGGCGCCGTGGCCCGGGCGCTCGCGCGCATCCGCCCCGCCGATGGGGCCCCTGCAGCGAGCCCCGACGGGCCGTTGCTGGTGCCGCCCAGCCTGGTGATCCGCAGCACAACGGGCCGCCCAGCCGGCACCGCCGTCGTCCCAGACGCGCGCCGTCTTTGATCCTCGGGCGGGTGGCGCCCTAGGCTTCCGGACATGACGATGTCCACAGCCCTGTCCACGGCCGACTACAAGGTGGCCGACCTGGGCCTGGCGGAGTTCGGTCGCAAGGAGATCAACCTCGCCGAGCACGAGATGCCCGGCCTGATGGCGATGCGCTCCCAGTTCGGGGAGTCCAAGCCGCTCGCGGGAGCCCGGATCGCGGGCTCGCTGCACATGACGGTGCAGACCGCCGTGCTGATCGAGACCCTGGTCGACCTCGGGGCCGAGGTGCGCTGGGCGAGCTGCAACATCTTCTCCACCCAGGACCACGCGGCCGCCGCGATCGTCGTCGGTCGGGACGGCACCCCGGACGCACCCACCGGTGTCCCGGTCTTCGCCTGGAAGGGCGAGACCCTCGAGGACTACTGGTGGTGCACCGAGCAGATCCTCACCTGGCCGGGCGACGAGCTGGCGAACATGATCCTCGACGACGGCGGTGACGCGACCCTGCTCGTGCACAAGGGGGTCGAGTTCCTCAAGGCCGGCGAGGTGCCGGAGCCGACCGAGGACGACCCGGAGGAGTTCCGGGTCATCCTGAAGCTGCTCAAGCGCACGATCGACGAGGGTTACGACTGGACCGCGGTGGCCAACGAGCTCAAGGGCGTCACGGAGGAGACCACCACCGGTGTCCACCGGCTCTACGAGATGCACCGCAGCGGTGCTCTCCTTTTCCCGGCCATCAACGTCAACGACTCGGTCACCAAGTCCAAGTTCGACAACAAGTATGGCTGTCGGCACTCGCTGATCGACGGTCTGAACCGGGCCACCGACGTGCTGATCGGCGGCAAGGTCGCGGTCGTCTGCGGGTACGGCGACGTCGGGAAGGGCTGCGCCGAGTCGCTCCGCGGTCAGGGCGCCCGGGTGGTGATCACCGAGATCGACCCGATCTGCGCGCTGCAGGCGGCGATGGACGGCTACCAGGTGCTCACCCTGGAAGACGCCCTGCCGATCGCCGACATCTACGTCACCGCCACCGGCTGCTTCAACGTCATCTCGGCCGACCAGATGTCGCGGATGAAGCACCAGGCGATCGTGGCCAACATCGGCCACTTCGACAACGAGATCGACATGGCCGGACTGACCAAGACCCCGGGCGTCAAGCGGACCAACATCAAGCCGCAGGTCGACCTGTGGACCTTCGAGGCCGACTCCGACTCCGCGCACACGATCCTGGTGCTCTCCGAGGGCCGGCTGATGAACCTCGGCAACGCCACCGGACACCCGAGCTTCGTGATGAGCAACTCCTTCACCAACCAGGTGCTCGCCCAGATCGAGCTGTTCGTGCGGACCGAGGACTACCCGGTCGGTGTCTACACGCTGCCGAAGCACCTCGACGAGGCAGTGGCCCGGTTGCACCTGGACGCCCTCGGTGTCCGGCTGACGGAGCTCACCCAGACCCAGGCCGGCTACCTCGGCGTCCCGGTGGAGGGCCCGTACAAGTCCGACCACTACCGGTACTGAGTTGATGGCTCCGCTCTAACCTTCCCGCTGCGCTCGGCGCGGAGCGCGCTCGACCCCGCCGACGTCGTCCTCACACGGCGACGGAGAAGCATGTCGCCGTGTTCGTCCTCCGCTCGGCGGCGCGCGCTCCGGCGGTAGTCGGGTTGAATGACCGCAGTTCCCGATGCAGCGAAAGGCCGGAATGAGCATCAAGGTCGCGTTGGAGCACCGCACGACGTATCGGTTCGATCGGCCGATCGACATCGGACCGCACGTGATTCGACTGCGTCCCGCCCCGCACACCCGGACCCCGATCGAGGCGTACTCGCTGACGATCTCGCCGGCCAACCACTTCATCAACTGGCAGCAGGACCCGTACGGCAACTACCTGGCCCGGGTCGTCTTCCCGGAGAAGGCCGACGAGCTCGACATCACGGTCGGGCTGGTGGCCGACCTGGAGGTCATCAACCCGTTCGACTTCTTCGTCGAGGAGTACGCAGAGACCTACCCGTTCTCGTACTCGAGCGGGCTGCGAGCGGATCTCGAGGCCTACCTGGCGCCGGTCGAGGACTCCCCGGGACTGGGCCTCGGGCCGGTGCTCACCGGCTGGCTGGACGCCCTGCCGATCGGCAAACCCGGGCCCGACGGCCAGGTCCCCGCCGTGCCGATCGTCGACTTCCTGGTCGCTCTGAACGCGGCCGTGTACGGCGACGTGGGGTACTCGGTCCGGATGGAGCAGGGGGTGCAGAGCCCGGACGAGACCCTGACCCGGGCGATCGGCTCCTGCCGCGACTCGGCCTGGCTGCTGGTCGCGGCCCTGCGGCACTACGGCCTGGCGGCCCGGTTCGTCTCCGGCTACCTGGTCCAGCTCACCTCCGACACCGAGCCGCTGGAGGGTCCGGGCGGCCCGAAGGAGGACTTCACCGACCTGCACGCGTGGGCCGAGGTGTTCGTCCCCGGCGCCGGGTGGATCGGGCTCGACCCGACCTCCGCCCTGTTCGCCGGCGAAGGGCACATCCCGCTGGCCGCCACCCCGCACCCCAGCAACGCCTCGCCGATCAGCGGCGCCACCGCGCCGACCGAGGTCGAGTTCGCGTTCCACAACACCGTGACCCGGTTCCACGAGGACCCGCGGGTGACCAAGCCGTACACGCCCGGCCAGGTGGCGCACCTGCAGGAGGTCGGCACCTCGGTCGACAAGATCCTCGGCGATCTCGGCCTCGACCTGACCATGGGCGGCGAGCCCACCTTCGTCTCCATCGACGACATGACCTCGCCGCAGTGGACGGTCGCCGCCGACGGCCCGGAGAAACGCCGGCTGGCCAACGACCTCGCCGTCCGGCTGTTCGCCGACTTCGCTCCCGGTGGGCTGATCCAGCGCAGCCAGGGCAAGTGGTACCCGGGCGAGCCACTGCCGCGCTGGCAGATCGGCCTGATCTGGCGGGCCGACGGTGAACCGCTGTGGACCGACCCGGCGCTGCTGGCCGACCCGTTCGACGAGACCGTAGCGTACGAGAATGCGGCGGCCGCCGCCGAGCAGATCGCCCGGCTGGTCACCACTCGGCTCGGGCTGCCGGATGAGGCCCTGCAGGCCTGCTTCGAAGACCCGTTCGCCACCCTGGCCGCCGAGGTCGGCCGGCCGGAGGGACCGCCACCGGCCGCGGGCGACGACCCGGTCGGGGCCGATCCGGCTCTGGTCTCCGCGCTCGACGCCGATCTGTCCGTCCCGGCCGCCTGGGCGCTGCCGCTCACCCCGGCCTGGTGGGGCAACGGCTGGGCCAGCGCGCGCTGGCGGTTCCGCCGCGGGCGCTTGGTGCTGCTGCCCGGCGACTCCCCGGCCGGCGCGCGGATGCCGCTGTCCTCGGTGAACTGGAAGGACCCGGAGTTCGAGGGCGAGGACGACTACACCAAGTCCGGCGCCGAGCTGACGGCCAGGACGCCCGAGGCGGTCGTCGTCGACCCCGACGAGACCCCCTCGCGGACCGCGTTCGTGGTGCAGGCCCGGAACGGCATCGTGCACCTCTACCTACCGCCACTGGAGAAGCTGGAGAAGTTCGCCGAGCTGATCGGCCTGCTCGACGGGGTCGTCCGTGAGGTCGGCGTACCGGTCGTCTTCGAGGGCTACGGGCCGCCCCCGGACGCGCGGGCCCGGGTGCTGATGGTCACCCCCGACCCCGGTGTGATCGAGGTGAACGTCCATCCGACGTCCAGCTGGACCGAGTTCGCCGAGCTGACGGCCAACCTGTACGAGACCGCCCGCCAGTGCCGGCTGGGCACCGAGACGTTCGGTCTCGACGGCCGGCACAGCGGCACCGGCGGCGGCAACCACATCACCCTCGGCGGCTCCGAGCCGGCCAAGTCACCCCTGCTGCAGCGGCCCGACCTGCTGGTCAGCATGCTGACCTACTGGCAGCACCACCCGTCGCTGTCGTACCTGTTCTCGGGTCGGTTCATCGGCCCCACCAGCCAGGCGCCACGAGTGGACGAGGGACGGCCGGAGACCCTGTACGAGCTGGAGATCGCCTTCTCCGAGGTCGAGCGGCTGGTCGACCGGCCCGACGACAAGTGGGACCACCGACCCTGGGCGGTGGACCGTGCGCTGCGGCACCTGCTCACCGACATCACCGGCAACACCCACCGGGCCGAGTTCTGCATCGACAAGATGTACAGCCCGGACTCCTCCCGCGGTCGGCTCGGTCTGCTCGAGCTGCGCGGGTTCGAGATGCCGCCGCACCCGGACATGGCCCTGGTGCAGGCCCTGCTGGTCCGCTCGATCCTGGCCCGCTCGGCCCTGGACCCGTACCGGGCGCCGCTGATCCGCTGGGGCACCCGGCTGCACGAGCGCTTCCTGCTGCCGCACTTCGTGGCCAGCGACCTGGCCGACATCGTGGCCGACCTGCGCCGGCACCAGATCGACATCGACCTGGCCTGGTTCGACCCTTATCTGGAGTTCCGCTTCCCGCGGATCGGGATCAGTCAGATCGGTGACGCCACCCTCGAGCTGCGCTCGGCGATCGAGCCCTGGAACGTCCTCGGCGAGGAGTCCAGCTCCGGCGGCACCGCCCGCTACGTCGACTCCTCGGTGGAACGGGTCCAGGTGCTGGTCACCGGGTTCGACACCAGCCGGTACGCGGTCACCTGCAACGGCCGGCCGGTGCCGCTCCGCTCGACCGGGACACCGGGCAGCTATGTCGCCGGCGTCCGCTACAAGGCGTGGAAGCCGTGGTCGGCGCTGCACCCGACGCTGGAGATCGACACGCCGCTCGTCTTCGACGTGGTGGATCTCGGCAACCGGCTCTCCCTCGGCGGAGCCACCTACCACGTCGTCCACCCGGGCGGCCGCTCGTACGAGCACCCGCCGGTGAACGCGAAAGAGGCGGAAGCGC